>CAJQNC010000094.1 GCA_905479605.1 uncultured Alphaproteobacteria bacterium
TTCATAAATATAACTCTTACAGGCCGCATGCGAACTTGAAAATGATGACTCCTTGTGAGTATATTAATGATTCCTATCGAGAGGCTGCATGAGTCTCATATGTATTGAACCTACACAATACGAAAATTTTAGCTTGAACAATTTTGCTAATCACTCTAAGAAGTAGCTTGTAAAGAGTTTTCGATGTGGTGATTCACAAGTACGTTATACGTGGTATTGTTCACCCTCCTTTGATAATAATAAATTGATAGGGTGTATTTATGGTCACTTCACGAGTAAAAACTAGCTCAATTTTATCACTAACATTAAAATCGATAACAATGGCATCGCTTGTTACCTTGGCTGTTAATAATGAATCCTCAGCTATGATTAGGGGTGATGAAGACGGTGACGAAGTCGTTCTCTATACGGCGCAAACAGCCCCTCTTCGAGATGGGCTAGGTACAAATACGGCATTCAGAAATATTAGAGATTTTTTGCAACCTCAGGTTTTAGACGAACACAACAATCCTCGCGCTAATTTGGTGGCGGGGTCACCATTAGTTCAAGCTTATAATAGCATGTATATTGTTTTTAAGTTTTTAAAAAACCTTCAAGAAAAAATTAAGCTGGCGGAACTCAATCAGCAGAGAGCTGAAAGAGAAAGAGAGGCTGCAGAGCGAGATGCTCAGAGACTTCGAGAGGAGTTGCAGAGTGTGAGTCAGGGAGGGTGGTCCCGCCCAGGGGATGATGATAGAGAGCCTGACCCAGAATTGGGGGGTGCTAACAGGGGATCTGAGACCGATCCTTTGGCGCCTCAACCAGATAGAGTTGTTTGGAGTTTCTGGGATTGGTTCAAAATTTGGAATTTAAGAATCCGTTATAACAAGTAAATTACAATAGTAAGGAGAAATTATTATGAAAGTTAAACTTTGTTTTTCTATTTTGGCGACAACAATGATGGTGGCGTCAGTTCAAGCCTCAAGCAGGGATGGAAAGATGCCAGGTCTTGAAAACGGTAGCTCGAAAAAATCAGCGGCACCAAAGCCAACTCTACCAAAGACCCCCCTTCCGCCGCACATGAGAGACCTTGCAAGTATGTCGACACCAGATGTCAAGAAGAATGCTTCGAAAAATTTAGATGGAACACCTACAACAAATGCAATTGTAGGGGCGCAGCGGACGGCAGCCATGCTTGCTCAACGAGATGAAGCTCGTGACAGTCTGGCTGCTGAAGAAGCAGCTAAAAGGGTTCAAGAGGATAATAGGGACCTTGTTGATCAAGTTGGACAATTGGCTTCAGGTGCTAAAGCTCAACAGCAAGAAAACATAAAGCTACAAAGTCAGATTCAAGAATTGCTTGGCAAACTCAAAGTGGCCACTTCTTCTACATTGAGTCAGGCTGAGAAGCTTGAAGCTCTCCGTGCTGCACTAGGAGAAAGAGAGGCTCAGGCTGTTGCCCAGGAAAAGCAAATTACATCGTTAAAGCTGCAAGTTTCTGAAGGTGAGGTAAAAGTCCAAAGGCTCCAGGATGATTACGATAAAGCTATGGTCGATAATGAAACATTGACACAGGATACTGCAAGAAGATTAGAAGAAGCAGAAGCCAAATATGCTGGCAATAAGAGCGAGCTTACCAATGCGAAAGCACTTATTGTTGCTGAGCAACAGAAGGGTCTCGAAAGAGTTCAACAGGCCTTGAAAATGTACTCTGGTGCGGATCAGAAGCGGCGTAAACTTAAAAGTAGAGTTTCTGTTCTTCAATCTGAGGTTGATGCAGAGCGTAAGCTTCTAGCTGATATCAGAGCCAAGATGCCTGCAGTGACTCAAGCTAGCACTGCGGGTGCAGCAGCCAGTAGCACCTCAGGTCAGGCTTCTTCGTCTTCTGATGACGAATTCAATCTGGAACAATAAGATTTGTGGTAACGGGCATTAACACCCGTTACCCGCAATGTATGTGAGGTCACCGTATGAAACTACGCTATTTGTTGATGTCTATTCTGCCTGTCACAGCCGTAGCTGTTTCAGACTCCTCTCCCCTTCTTCCCCAAAATGAATTTCGATTCGGCTTGGGCTTAGGAGTGGATTATGGAATCATGACCGCAGATTCACGCGAAGATCATTCTGTGATCACTTCAGCAGGACATGCAAAGCGTCCCCTAAAGGATAAACAGTTCCAATTTTCGCCAGCCGTTGAGGGGGGCTATTTCTTCGAGTGCTTTTACCTCGGCGCTGTTGGATCTTGGCATTCCGGAGAGTTGAAAGATCGAACCTCATCATTTCTTGGAAGCAGTAAATATATCAACACGTCTTTCAAAGCTGGTAATGATTTTAAGTTGGCGTTGAAAGCCGGTCCCACCTTGCGTCAAGCAGTTCTTCCTTATATCTTAGTGGGTATGTCGCTCAACAGTTATAAGTCAAAAGTCGATTTTGTAGATTTTGCTGGAGGTAATTCATTTGTTTCAGCGTCAAACTCTAAGTCAGGTTACCAACTGCACCCTGATCTTGGGCTTGGTATTGAAGTCCCTGTGACGGAAAACGTAAGTTGTTCTCTGCAGTATGTTCATACATTCAAACAAACAATAAAAAACAGCCAACATGTATCCACCTCTTTTTCACATTTCATGGGAGGAGGTATGGATGATCTTATTATTCCTAGGTCAGGAAACATTTCAAATAAAGTCAAGTATGCCAAAGACACTGTGACATTCAGAGTCTCTATGTTTTTTTAATTTGGTATAGGGCGGGTATTCATCTTTAACTCTAAGAGAAGTTTCTTAAGCATACTCCATATAAAATGTTCCTCAGCCTGCGAGCGACTCGTGTCCGAAAATGGGAGGCTGGTTTTTAAAAACACCCCGGTTAGTGCTTGGATGCAAACTTGCTTCAAGAGAGTAGGTTTAATCAAAAAAAGTCATCACTTTAGTTAAAGATCAACTTTTATCGCCCTGAATAGTATGTTCCTCGGACATTACTGTGATCTTAGGAGGTATGGCTGACTTTTGTTGATAAATCTGATCATCATAACCATTAATTCTTTCGTCATAAATTTTTTTTGTTTATTAACGGGTTTGTTAATCATTTGGTAACACTTTCAGTGCATCATGCTTCCACTTCATCTAATGAGGCAACAACAATAATTCGTTTTACAGGGAACGGAGCAGGGAAAATGTTTAGTAAACTAAAATATGAAAGTGTAGATTTTGTAAGGCGCAGCTTGCCTTTTCTGATCGTAGCCTTTAGCTTCGTCGGCTTGGCTTATGGGTATGGCCAAGCGATGATTCCACTCTCCATGGGGCAGAAGCTGCATCTTATGAGTTCAATCGGAACTTTCATGCCATAGTTAACGCTATCTTTCGAATTCGTTAACAGCGGAGGAGATAGGTTAACAAAAGTGAAAAGGGCTGGGGAGAGATTCCCAGCCTTTTTTAGTGAAACTTAGGTACAGCCAATAATTTACATGCAGCCCCAGATCCCGGCTCAAGCCCACTACTGACCGGTTCAAATAACCCTTGGTTAGATTGAAATCTTCACCTCTCCCCTTGTGGGAGAGGTCAGAGCGTAGCGATGGGTGAGGGGGGATATTAACTCGTCCAAGCAAAGCTTGGATCAAGTATTTTAGTGTGCGCCCCGGTAACGTGATGAAAATATTGCCTAAGTTAAATATAAGTTGATCAAGCTTTGCTTGCTCAAAGTTACTTTCCCCTCACCCACCCCTTCGGGGATGACCTCTCCCACAAGGGGAGAGGTGACTTTCAGAAGATTTATTATCTTGTTTTTGTATGCAACTTGCGAATTTCTTCAATCTTCACCGAGACATTTCCTTCTTTCCGGCCAAGTTTACCATTAAAAAGAGGGTAGTTGCCACAGGTGAGGGTGACTAATGAGTCGGGTTTTTCATTAAACAAGATTTGATCGCCGGGCTTCCATTTCATGATCTCGTTTAAGCTAATATTTACAGGCTCAAGCTCGGCCTTTAGATCTACGTGAATGCCCCAGAGCTGCTCTCCGAGGTGGTCCTCCCAGATTGTATCGTGGCCGAATTTCTCGCCCATAACCATTTGCAAGAGCTTGTTGCGGACCGGCTCGAGAGTGGAGTAGGGGATTAGAAATTCTAGATTGCCGCCACGGCCTTCCATCTCAATACGTAAACGTGTCAGGATACAAGTATTGACTGGGCGAACGATGGTGGCAAAGCGTGGATTGGTTTCCATCCCTTTGAATTCAAAGTTGACCGGTTCGAATAAGGAAAAAGCGCGGGTAAATTCTTCAAGAACTAAGCGGACCATTCGCTCGACTAAACTGCGCTCGATTGAAGTGTAGGGGCGGCCTTCCACACGAGTGATGCCGGGGCCCTTGCGCCCACCGAGGAGAATATCGACAATGGAATAGACGAGGGGTGTATCAACGGTGACCAGGGCTGAGCTGCCCCATTCTTCGGCTTCGAATAGATTGATAAGCACTGGCAATGGTAGTGAATCCATATAGTCGCCAAAGCGAATGGAATCCACTTTGTCCATGGATACATCAACAATTTCCCCGGTAAAGTTGCGCAAAGCTGTGGAGAGATTCCGGACCAGTCGATCAAAGATTACTCCGAGAATAGGAAGTCGCTCATAGCTGACACGGCTCGAGTTAATGACTGACTGGATACCCGTAGTTTCGGCCTGTGGGCTGCCGGCAATACCCAGGAGGCTGTCGATTTCGTCCTGACTGAGTTCTCCCTCGAGGTTGTCTTCGTCCGAAACCTCCCCTTCGTTCACAGGAGTGACTTCCTCTGAAGATGTTTCCTCAGTTGAAGCTTCTGCTTGCTCTTCAGTGGATTGTTCTTCCGCCGGATTGGCCACGAAATATTTTCCCTTGTTTTGTTTTTTATACTCTTAGCACAATTCCTGCCCAGGGGGAATATGGGTGTTCTTATGTATTGAATTTTCTTAAAAGCTTCCTTCTTGACAACCCTCTCACACCCCAGTATAGACTTCATCCAGTGCCCAGGTGGCGGAACTGGTAGACGCGCTAGATTCAGGTTCTAGTGGGCGAAAGCCCGTGGAAGTTCGAGTCTTCTCCTGGGCACCAATCTGTTGTACACTGTCTGTAGGTTAGAATATTTTAAGGAACCCTATGGACATTCATTATCACATCAACGACATTCCTGCCGACCTCGATTGGGGCGACTCTATTGCTATTGATACAGAGACTTTGGGACTAAAGCCGCACCGGGACCGTCTGTGTGTGGTGCAGATTTCCAAAGGGGATGGGCAGTGTCATTTGGTCCATTTCCCGTCAGGTGATGACTATAGTGCTCCCAACTTGAAGAAATTATTGAGTGACCAGTCCATTACGAAAATCTTCCATTACGCGCGCTTTGACTTGGCGACTCTTGACCGATATTTAGGGGTTATGTGCACCCCTACTTATTGTACGAAGGTGGCCTCTAAGCTGGCCCGTACTTATACCGATCGCCATGGTTTGCGGGATTTGTGCAATACGATCTTGGGCATTGATATTTCGAAACAGCAGCAAACCTCTGATTGGGGTGCAGAGACTTTGACTGATGCGCAGAAAGAATATGCGGCGACAGACGTTCTGTATTTGCATAAGTTACGGGATAAGATGACGGCTGCTCTCAAGCGAGATGGGCGCTGGGAAGAGGCGCAGGCCTGCTTTGAGTTTCTGCCCACTCGGGCCAAGTTAGACCTCATGGGTTTTGAAGATGTGGATATTTTTATCCACTAGTTGATTTTTTCCTGGATTTATTGGGCTTTTCTTGACTATAAGTGAGTAAATAAACATTTGTTTACGAATTGAGAGACGATGGTTACTGCTGCTCATAAAATAAACTCATTTCCGGAAATTGAAGAAGCTCAGCGGGTTCTGGAAGCAGAAGCCCAGGCTTTACTTGACCTTTCCCAGGGTTTGGATGGTGAATTTAGTCAGGCCATTAAGATTCTTCAGTCTGTAGAAGGCCGTGTCATTGTGACGGGAATTGGTAAGAGTGGCCATATTGCGAATAAGATTGCCGCAACCTTAGCCTCGACAGGAACACCAGCCTTTTTTGTACATCCCAGTGAAGCCAGCCATGGCGACTTGGGTATGATTACCCAAGAGGATGTACTGATCATGTTGTCCAATTCTGGGGAAACGTCTGAATTGTTCAATCTTATGGAGTATGCCAAGCGTTTCAGCATTCCCATGATTGCCATTACCAGTAACCGGGGGAGTAGCTTGGCGCGAGCATCCAGTGCATCTCTTGTCTTGCCTCCCTGTGGTGAAGCCTGCCCGTTGGGATTGGCGCCAACTACCTCTACTACTCTTATGTTGGCTTTGGGTGATGCTTTGGCGGTCACTTTATTGAACCAAAAGGGTTTTGCGGCCACTGATTTTAAAGCGATCCACCCCGGTGGTAAGCTGGGTCAGCAGTTGGCGTTGGTTCGTGAGATGATACGACCGAAGTCGTCCCTGCCATTGGTGAGCCCCGATATGCTGATGAGTGATGCATTGATGGTCATGACGGAAAAAGGTTTAGGCTGTTTGGGCGTTGTTGATGAAAGTAATGCCTTGCTAGGTGTGATTACGGATGGTGACTTGCGTCGCCATATGTCTCCTGATCTCTTGGCGGAAAAGGCCTCAGATATTATGACACCTAATCCGAAGACACTGAAAGCCAACGTATTGGCAGCAGAGGCGGTGGCTTTCATGAATGCCAACGGCATTACTAATCTTTTTGTATTGGATGAGTTGACTGACGAGTTAGTCGGTGTGTTAAATATGCATGATTGTTTGAGGTTAGGTGTAAAGTAATGAATATCAATACGACTTATTCTAAATTTGTCCAATCCATGAAGATTATCCTCCCTTTGGGAGGGGTGCTTATTTTAGTGGGTGTCATTGCATGGCCTTTTGTGAGTACGAAAAAAGTGGCCCCCATGACCGATGTGGATTCTAAGAGTCCTGAGGTTGTGGATAACCACATGATTCGTCCTAAGTATGCTTCAGTGGACAAACAAGGTCGCCCCTATGAGGTCGAGGCTGAGTGGGGAAAACCCACTACTGATCACGAGGCTGACTTGACGACGCCTCATGGAACGCTGACCACTGATGATCATGGAGATGTGGTGCTTGATGCCAAGCATGGTCATTATGATAAAACGTCTCGGGTTTTAAATTTGCAGGAAGATGTGGTTTTGAATACGGAGGATGGGTATCACTTCGAAACTCAAGCGGCGGATGTGGATATGGAAGCGAAGACTGTTGAGGGTGATGTGCCTATCAAGGGCAATGGTCCGACAGGCCAACTGCAAGCTGAAGATGGGTTTAAGTTGGAAGAGACCGAAGATGGTAACCGCATCATTACTTTAAAGGGTCGTTCACGGGTTGTGATTAATTCTGAGACACTGAAGAAAGCGAATAAGAAATGATTATGCAATCCCTCCTTTCTCTCTGCCTTTCAGCTGTATGGGCGCAAAATAGTCCTTTGGACAGTGGTGCAAAGGGTAATCTGCCTGTGACCATTGAAGCTGATATTTCTGTGGTCTGCGATGATCACAAGGGTCAATGTGTGGCGACAGGAAATGCTGAGGCTGTGCGCGGGACATTTAAAGTCAATGCGGATACACTGGTGCTGCACTTCGTAAAAACAGATGGTAGTCATGATGTCACTTCACTCAGTGCACATGGCCATGTGGTTATGTCGACTCCGTCAGAGACGGCCTATGGGGATGACGCCCATTACGATATGGCTCAGGATCGTTTGAAGATGACAGGCAATAATTTGAAGCTCGTGACTGATAAGCAAACACTGACAGCTCGAGACTCTCTAGAGTATTGGCGTCCGCAACAAAAGGGGATTGCTTACGGAGATGCTGTTGCGGTGTTTCCTGAGAAGCAGCAATTGTTGAAAGCAGATACATTAGAAGCCTATTTCGCTTCGGTCCCAGGAGCTGAAGATAAGGATAAGCAAGAATTGGATCACATCGAGGCCATCGACAATGTCTTTGTGTCCAGCCCGGAAGAAGTGATTACGGGAGACCGTGGGACATACCATGCGAAAGCTGAGTTTGCAGAGATTTTTGATAATGTAACGCTCACCAAGGGTGAGAACCAGATTGAGGGGGCTTATGCGACCTTCAATGTGAAGACCAGTGTGGGTCAACTCTATGGAAGTCGTCCTGGAGCAAAAAATGGGAAACGAATCCATGGACTCATCATCCCAAAAGATGCTAAAAAAGCCCGAGGTTCTACACTAGTGAAGAAAAAAGACAAATGACTGTTGGTTTAAATGAATTGGGCTTATTCGCCCGCAAGTTGCACAAGTCTTACAAAGGACGCATGGTTGTTAACGATGTTAGCATTCAGGTCGACCGTGGTGAAGCCGTAGGCCTTCTGGGGCCCAATGGTGCTGGGAAGACGACAACTTTCTCCATCATCACCGGCCTGATTAAGGCGGATGAAGGGGAGGTTTGGTTAGATCACCACAACATATCTAAGTTGCCTATGTATCGTCGTGCCCGTTTGGGGATTGGCTATTTGCCTCAGGAAACATCTATTTTCCGTGGATTGACGGTTGAGAAAAACATCATGGCGGTTCTTGAGTTGGTGGAAAAAGATGTGGATAAACGTCATGAACAGCTCGAAGTCCTAATGGATGAATTTGCTATCAAACATCTTCGTAATTCCTCAGCCTTAGCTCTTTCCGGTGGTGAACGTCGCCGTACTGAAATTGCCCGTGCTTTGGCAAGTAACCCTCATTTCATGCTATTGGACGAGCCGCTCGCGGGTATCGATCCTATCGCGGTGGGTGAAATTCGAGAGCTGATTTCTCACCTTAAGGAGCGTGATATAGGTATTCTCATTACGGACCACAACGTGCGTGATACTCTATCTATTGTTGATCGTGCTTATATTATTAATGAAGGTAAGGTGCTGAAAGAAGGGTCTCCCAAGCAGATCGTTGCTGATAAGAATGTTCGGAAGATCTATCTGGGTGAAGAGTTTTCTCTTTAGGTGGGCGTAAATTAATAGCTCACAATGAATCGCTCAACCCCAAGCTTTGACCTTGGGGCCCACGGTTTCACTATATGTCTGGCCCTGGACTTCCAAAAAAAATTCTTTCCGGAATCCCATGCTCAGGAAGTCTCACCTCTGTCTGAACTTATTCAATATCTATAGAACACCATGGGTGCCAGTTCTGTCTATGTGTCTGTTTAATTGTAAAAGTAATGGTGTGAGACCCATCCTCAGGCCAAGTTTGTCCGCGCTTGTCAAAAGAACATGGTTTGCTTAATGTGAGAATACGCTCCCCTTTAGCTCTAATGTATACTCCTTTTGCTTGCGTTAGGGCTTCATAATCAAAATCGTTTGATTTCGGCAAGTCCTTCACACCCTTAACAATACCCTCTTCGTACTTATGGGAGGCGAAAACAATGAGCTCTTTACCCTTGGGGTAGGTTGCTATAATTTCATTAAGCTCATGCTCTGGAGGGTAAGCCTGATTATCTATCTTAAATTTTATATCGGGATGGGCGTTACAGGTGGATGAAAATCCCCCGATAATCATTGCTCCAGCTAAAATTGTTTTTGTAAGTGTTTTTCTATTCATACTTTTATCTTTCCTAGGTGCTTATGTGATTATTTGTATGTGAAATTGGTAAAGATATTATTAAAAAAGATAAGGTTCTGAAAGAGGGCACACCCAAGCAGATCGTTGCTGATGCTAACGTTCGTAAGATCTACCTTGGTGAAGAGTTTGCCCTTTAGGAGAGATGTAGCTAAACCATACGAAAAAGGATGATAGTATCATATGATACTATCATGCATATCACCACAGAGGCTTCTCACCTCGAATCTTTGATAGGGCTAGCAGCATCAGAACGTTACAACAAGTGCTGGGCAGCAAGCTCAGCACCCAATTCACCAGACCGGACGGCACCTTCCATATACGCCGCATAATCTAAGCTTGTATGTTCACCTGCGAAGACAAGGCCACCGACAGGTTCAGCAAATTTCCTGACGCCTTTATGAGTATTACTTGGAGTTCCTAATTTAGGGCTCTGGTTCACGCCTGCTGTGGAGTAGCTTCCTTTTGCAAAGGGATCAGCAGACCAATTTTTGATTTGTAGTCCTTCCCTTACCCCGCCAGTACCGCCTAACTGCTTTAATACAGATTGGGCCAGGGGAGGGGCTGTCGCTTCAGAGAGAGTTTTTCCTGTATCTCCTCCCATGAAGATCGTCAATCCTTTGCCAGAGACGGGGTTCCAAGATAAAGTCTTCGTGGCGCCATGAACAAAATACTGGAAAGGCGTTAGCTCTTCCTCTTCTTTCAAGGGGATCTGGATTTTTGCGTTTGTCCCATAAGTAAGGGTGTTTATGGCATCTAGACATAGCTTCGGAAGAGCAAGGGTAGTATCAAGTGTGATACTACGGAGAACAGAAAATGGAATTGTCATGACCACAGACTTCGCGATGACCTCACGTCCTTCCCCTCCATCATCAAAAATAAGGTGAAATCGTTCGGCGGTGTCCTTAAAAATGCGGGTCAAGCGATGGCCGATATGGACATTACCCCCATCAAGGCGATCACGCAATGCTCCAATCATTGTGCTCATCCCCCCTGCAACGCGGTGTTGAAAGGCTACAGAATCGATTTGATCCTGCGGTGTTTCCGCCTGTTTATATTTAAAGAGATCCAGAAACTCCTTTATGTCCTTTTTAAGACTTACAATAAGAGGTGCTTGTAAATCAGAAGTCGAGGCGCCATCAGATCCTTCTACATAAGCCTCGATAGTTCTGCGCTCATCCTCAGTCAGATCTCCAGGCAGAATGTCCGCAAGAGATTTATAACGAGAGTAAGGAACCTCGGTGCCAGCTTGATAGTAATCCAGTGGAGATTGTTTCATTCCCTTAATCACTCGCTTCAGTTTTTCAACGATGGATTCAAATAACTGAATTTTATCATCCATACTGATTGTATCGCCTCCTAAGGCGACCAAGACAGGATTGGCATATGTCTCTTTCTGAAGGTCTAGTCCCAATTTCTGCGCAAGGGCATGCATTCGTTTATGATCAGAGTCGATCCATTCTCCTCCCATATTGAAGACGGTGCCCTCTGCGGTTGTTACACTATAGGTTCGTCCCCCTAAGGTCTCTTTTGCTTCGTAGAGGCTGTGCTTTACGCCTTTTTCATGAAGGTTAACGGCCGCTGTTAAACCCGCTAGACCACCGCCGACCACGGCCACATCAACTTCTTCCGTAATCATAGCAAAGGTTGAGACGTTTAAGGTTAGAATATAGAGTAAAGTGATTGTGAGTATTTTTGATAAAGATTTCATGGAAAGTTTCCTCCAAAGTAAAAGCTAGTAACAGTCTAAGGTATAAAGACATTTTGGTCAATGGAGTGTAAGGTAATGAGCAGGGCCACCTCATGAAAATTGGGTATTACTAAAGCTTTTTACCAAACAAACCTCTCCCCTTGTGGGAGAGGTCAGCGCGCAGCGATGGGTGAGGGGGAAATAGCTGTCCAAGCAAAGCTTGGAACTAAGTTTTCAAACAGAGTTCCCTCCTGCAATAAGCTAATTTTGTGGTTTGTAACTATCGAATTCATTAAGTTGCCCAAGCTTCGCTTGGTCAAAGTTATCATACCCCTCACCCGCCCCTTCGGGTCGACCTCTCCCACAAGGGGCGAGGTCGGTTTATTATATAACAGGCTATGATAGTATCAACCTAAGTGCTTCTCACCACGGGTCTTTGCCAGATCAATCTGTTTCTGCCGTGAACGAGAGCGGCTGAGCTTGTCCTCTGTGAGTTTGGTATAGCAGCGAGGACAGCTGACGCCTGGTTCATACATGGGGGAGGATTGGTCTTCTTCGGTTATCGGATAACGGCAGCCGTGGCATTGGTCGTAGCTGCCTTCTGTCAATCCATGGCCGACGGTGACGCGACCATCAAAGACGAAGCATTCACCTTCCCAGAGGCTTTCTTCTGTGGGGACTTTTTCTAAATACTTGAGGATGCCGCCTTTGAGGTGGTAGACCTCCTCGAAGCCTTGGTTGATCATGTAGGACGAGGCTTTCTCACAGCGAATGCCGCCGGTGCACATCATTGCTACCCGCTTGTGTTTTTTCTTATCCAGGTTCTTTTTTACATACTCAGGAAAATCTCGGAAGGTGGCTGTGCGCGGGTTGATGGCTCCCTTGAAGGTTCCTACTTCGTACTCATAATCATTGCGAGTATCCACAACAATTACATCAGGGTCAGAGATCAATTCATTCCAATCTTCAGGAGCTACATAAGTTCCAACGGTGTTGTTGGGGTTGGTTCCTTCCACACCCAGGGTGACAATCTCATTCTTGAGGCGCACCTTCATGCGTAGGAAGGGCATCTCTTCGGAGAGAGATTCCTTGTGATCCAAATCTGCAAATTCTTGCATAGACTTTAGATAATTGTGGAAGGCTTTGATATCCTCATCCTGACCAGCCACAGTGCCGTTGATGCCTTCATGAGCCAACAGCAGCGTTCCCTTGATGCCATGATCCTGACAGAACTTCAGGAGTTTGGGTTGGATATCCTTATAGTGGGGGAGGTCAACGAATTTGTAGAGGGCCGTAATGGTAACCATGAGTCTTGCTCGCCATTGATTCAGAAAGGTGGCGGATGGGGTGGGATTCGAACCCACGAAACGCTTTCACGTTTGCCGGTTTTCAAGACCGGTGCCTTCAACCGCTCGGCCACCCATCCACGGGTAGTATTGAAGTACCTGAAAGAGGGGGGTTCGTCAATAGAAAGGTCTTTAAAGAATCAATTTGCATTGGGCTCACTGGGTGAATTTATCGCAATGAATGAATGGTCAGACACGTTGAGCCATATTAAAAGCTAAACTCTGATTCTTTAGAGCCTTTCAAAAAGAACCACTGCACTGGTTTTTTAATGAGCTCTAGAAAGAGAACGGCAAACTTATCAATTGGCTTCAAAGTCTGAAACAAGTTGATCCAATGATTTTAGTTCTTTCTCCTTGCGGCCACCATTATACTGGGCTGTAAGTTTCTTTAGGGCATCAGGGTTTTTCACCTGCATTTTCTGACCTCTTTCCAGAATAGCTGCTAGCACAGGCCCTTTTGAGAAATCATCAATCCAATAAAGTTGAATCTCATCACCATATTTGAAATAATCCGCGAACCGGTCGGGGAATGCTTCGCCTTTATTGATTACATCCTGTGGGTCGACTTGGCAGAAACACTGGTCTTTGACGCGATGCTGTAAAGCTGCCACACGGTTTGCATCAGTGGTATTGCACAACAAGAACACGAGTTTGTACCCCTGATCCTTCAACTTTTCATAGAGCTTCGTGACGTGGGGGCTGGTGGATGTTGTGCCGTGAGCAATATTGTATCCATTAGAGAAAGCTTCGTTAATGAGTGTGGATGCTATGTAGTTTGAGCCACCGCGCCATTTATCATAGGCCTTTTGTAAAAGTGGTTTTATGCCTGAGGCTTGCGCGATATTGTAGTTCGTGAACTCTTGCTGGTAGGTGTTGATCATGTACTTAAGGGACCGCTGATCGGGGTCAAGGTAGGCAAAGTTTGGCTTGTCGTGAAGGTAAGTTTCTAAAATGGTGGACTTGCTTGCCCCTGGGCCTCCTGCTGTAGCTACATAGACTTTAGTACCACTGGGGCTTGAGACGCCACGAAAGCAAAGTTGTCTGATGTCGGATAGATCGTCTGTTATGAGGGTGGTTTCCTCTTCAGAGTAATCTTTTAAGTGACTCTGTACGAAGTCATTAGGGATGAGTGGTGATTCAGATGCATGCGCTGGTGCGACTGTGATAAGCACAATTGAAAAAAGTGTAAATACGAAATGATATAACTTCTTATTCATAATCCAAACCTCTTCTACGAGTTCAATCGAGAAACCACACCCTAACTTACTTCGGAGTGAGTGGTTTTGTAAACAAGAGATGTGGGCTTACGTAGAGACGGGATTTTGGATGGCTTCCGCACTGCTCACACTTTTAATCCCCTCAGGCCGCTTGATAAACTTCGAGAATATCACAGCAAAAGCATTGTTCCCTGTGACATTCACCGAAGTGATAATAGGATCGAACAGGATGTAGAGCATGGTAATCAATGTGAGCATCTCATCATTAAAGCCTAGGTATTGCTGCAGCACGGGGATCATCACCAGGATGCCTCCACCGGGAACTGCTGCCACTGAGAACTTGTACATGACAAAGAAGAAGGCAAACATCAGGTAGGAGCCGAAGTCAGGCATGGGTTGGCCAAAGTTCATGAGAATGGCCAGGGCAAGGGTGGGGATGGCAATGGAGTCACCAATCAAGTGCACGTTTACAGTAGCAGGGATGATTGCATCCACCGCGGGATGTTCCTGGGAGTTCTTCCGGGCGGCTTGTAAATTGAGGGGCATAGCTGCCAGGCTGGACATAGCACTGAAGCCGGTGAAGGCTGCCGGGAGAACATTTCGTATGGATTGAATCCACCGATGGAGGTGAAAATTGGATCCGACTCCAAACAGGAACAGAAGGTAGAGTAGCTGACAGCTGGCAAAGACCAAGACAACCGGACCATAGCTTTCAAGGGAATCGAGGAGAGTTCCTTCTTGTTGCATCTTTAAAACAAAGCCTAAGATGAAGATCGGTAGCACCGGAATAAACAGCCGGTTTAAGATAAAGTTTGAAACATCTTTAAGTTTATTGGCAACCTCAATCACTTTTGCGGGCCGTTTAAATGACATGATCACTCCTAAAGCTAGGCCTGCAAACAGAGCCATGTCATTTGAGATGAACTTAGGCAGTTGAAAGATAAAGTAAGGCACTAATTCAGAAACTGCTTGTGATTGGCCAAAGCTAAGTGTTTCCATGGACTGTAGTGCCACATAGCTCAACCCAAAGGCGATGAGAGTGGAGGTGAAGTTGGATAGACAGATAGACCCTAATAGGCCTGAGAGAAAGCTCAGTGACCCTTCTTTGAACGAGAGGAGACATGCAAAGATGTAGGAAAAGATAATCAGTGGCATGGTCAAAAGCAGTAGTTCTTTTAACGTCAAGCTGGTGGCGTAGGCAAAAGATTTGAACTCCACAGGGATATATGGCCCTAGGAGTAAGGCTGCAAGAATGACGGCGATTAGTTTTAGGGGCAAGCCCAGTTTCAGCTTTTTAAGCATGGTTCATCTCGTTATTTTAAATATAGGGAATAGGTTTTGAATTTATGTGCACATGTATACCGCCTACGCGGTAGTCGTTGTGGTGACCCCTGAGATCAAAATCTGTGAGTGTGCAAATTTCATATTTTAAATATAGGTATTGTTTAGGGATTCTTCAAGAGGTTTTATTGAGGCGTATGCCCATACCCTCCACTTTCTCCTTGAGTTTGCTTCAAAAAATGACCATATTTAGTAAAGTTCGACTCAAAGGAGATACATCCATGGCAGGCCATTCCCAGTTTAAAAACATTATGCACCGCAAAGGGGCTCAGGATAAGAAGCGAGCGAAAGTCTTCTCGAAGATCATCCGTGAGCTTACCGTTGCCGCGCGTGGTGGTGATGACCCTGAGCATAACCCAGCGCTGCGTCAGGCTATTATTACGGCCCGGGGAGCCAATATGCCTAAGGATACTATGGACCGTGCCATTAAACGGGGTGCTGGCGGTGATGACGATATCGATTATACTGAAGTGCGGTACGAGGGGTATGGTCCCGGTGGTGTGGCGATTATCGTTGATGCTTTGACCGATAATAAGAATCGAACAGCTGCTGAGGTGCGTTCAGCATTTAATAAGTATGGCGGCAATATGGGTGAATCGGGCAGCGTGAGTTTTATGTTCGACCGTATCGGGGTTGTTCGCTACAAGGCTGAGCAAATTGATGCTGACGAGATATTTGAGGCTGCTATTGAATCCGGTGCCGATAATGTGGAATCGACAGATGATATTCATGAGGTGGAATGTGCTATCGATACGTTTGCTAGTGTGCGGGATAATCTGATCAAGCAAGTGGGGGACCCGGAGAGCAGCGAGCTTATGTGGCGTCCGCAAACCACGGCTCCCTTGGATGAGGATAAAGCACGTACCTTGATGAAACTCATCGATATACTCGAAGATAATGATGATGTGCAGACGGTGTCATCCAACTTTGAGGTGGATGATGAGGTGATGCAGAAACTGTCTGCAGAGTAGACATAAGCTTCCCTGGATGGGTTTTGAGGAGATTGAGTTTATTCATGCATCCCCGTAATACGCTCCCCGCACTTGATGCGGGGCCCATCTTGAATCACAGGCATCGTTGCCTTTGGGGTACTCTGGACCCCAGATAATCCATGAGCAGAGCTCATAGATTTCCGGGGAACGTGGCAATGTTCTAAATCAACATTTTTCACCATCCCCAATAATATGCTTCACGGACACTAGTGGATCTTGAACTACAATTTTAATTAATCCATTTCAGGATAAGCTGCCCGGCGCTGAGTGCCATTACAGATCCTAAAATCGAAAGCCCTGCGAGCACCGCCAGGTGTGTGCTGATGGGTAAGCTCATGCCGGCGGCTTCTACAGCGCTGAGGGCAAAGATGAACAAGGGCAGCATCAGTGGAAGGGTTAGTAGCATGGTCAATAAACTGCCGCCACAAGCACCTGAACATAGGGCGCTGCCTAATAGGCTTAGGCAGCTGATCGCGGGGAGGGCTATGACAAATGTGAGAGCTAGGATCAGGGTTTGTTGTATGTTTAAATCATAAAGCATGCTTGATGACAGGCTGAGAAAAGTGATGGGGATTCCTACGAGTAGGAAGTGACTTAAAGCTTTGCTTAGGAATATTGTGATTGTAGAGGTGGGAATGAGTCGAAGTTGGATAAGAG
>CAJQNC010000095.1 GCA_905479605.1 uncultured Alphaproteobacteria bacterium
TGTGCAGCGTTATATCGAGGAACAGGAAGAACATCACAAAAAAGATGACTTTAGGATTTCAGAATTCTAGGGTTTACCCTTTTAATCTACTTTCCAAGCATTAATCAAACCAACGGCTTTAGCCGGTGAGTGGTTGATTAATTATGTCAATAACAAACTGAGACTGTTTCGAAATCCATGAAAGTAACATCAGATACAGGTGCTGGCGTTAACTCTCTGTTTATAAAAAGTAACCATCATCCTGGCCATCATTACCATCACCCCGACATTTCATCCGTCATCAGGCTTACAGTTGCAGTAGAATGGCACCCAGAACCTCCTCGCATACTCCAGCGCTTTGCCCCTATTGCCTGCCTTAAGATGAAGAGATATAGCCGCCGTCAAAAGTATCCTCTTAATACGAGTGTCAGGTATACCTGATGATGATTCAACGTAGGCCTCAATCGCAGTGAGGGGATCTTGTTCCGGGTTACGGAATATTGAATCATAAATCCTCTTCTCCTCTTCACTCAAGGCCCCATTGTCAAGCAAATGTTGGATTCTGTCGGCGTATCTCTCCATGTCAGTATGAAACCTAGTAAGATCTTTTGACCTTAGGGACGAGTCGAGTTTCTTACATAATGCTTCGCGTAAAGTAGCTCCACGTTCAAAATCGCCCAATGCGATGTTGTAAACATATGAGCTAAAATAGTCCTTCGCGCCGATCTTGCTTTCATACTCAGCCAAGACTTTCTCTCTTAGCTCAACGGCTCGAGGATAGTTTCGAATCTTATAGTTTGTTTCAGCGGCCAATCGAATTTCCCAAGCTTGAATATTATACTGTGCTTCAGCGGCCCATCCAATTTTCCAAGCCGAGTTACGAAAGTCATACTTATCCAAAAATTTCTCATATAGGTCAGCGGCTCGAGGATAGTTTCGATTGTAAATGTTTGCTTCAGCGGCCCATCGAATATCCTGAACCGTGACCTAATCATATGAGAGAAGAAACTCATAACGGTCTCGTTGTTCCTTCTGTCATGCTTTAACATCCATGCCATCGGGCTTCGGTTGAGTCAGCATAACTAGTTTTTCTTTGACTGTGGTATAGCGTTTTAGATAACTCCAGTGATCTGGATTCGCATCAGTTTCAGCATAAAATGCGATTTCTTTGAGGCTACTTTTAACATTTGCAATATACCGGTAAAGCCGATAGAGATCTCGCTCGCCTCCATGAGTGGGGTCACCGGCTAATGGTATTAATTCAGATTGAGGTGGAAATTTACGATGTTTCATTAAATGCTGATAAGCCTGTGCTAAAAACCTATTCACACGTTTCGTTGCCTGGGGGTAATTAGCTAAGAAGAGTTGCTCAATAAATCCCTGTGTTCTTGAAACAGGAATTAAATCCGTGAGCTTTTTATCTATGCCAGTAACACCCGTTCTTTCCCATTCACCATGAGAATCCACGATCGTCTTCAAGGCGTGCCACATCGCGGCATTAAAGCGATAAAGCTCTAGAGATCCCACAGGGGGACCACTAATCCAAGGTTTGGTTTCCAAAGCACGACGGTTATAGGCTATGCGGTAGAAAAGGACGAGCTTATGGAGAGCTCTGTCCGCAAGAGCCAGGTTTTGTTGATCACTAGCAGGGAGTGTGTGCACGATACAGTGAACGATAGATAGGTTCCCCGCATCTTTATTTTCTGTAAAAAAGCGATAACCCTCTGTAGGTATTCCCTCAGGCTTAGCCATTGTCGCACAAGCATCATCCTGATCTGCGCCTGCGCTGTGCTTTTTGCGGGCCGCCGGGTTGCCGTCGTCTCCATTGGCTTGGCTCGCTGATCGTTTTCGATCGAGTGGATCCTGCTCACTTTTCAAAGCCGGTGTCTGCTGGTGCGCTGCAGCTTGTCCTTGAAAAGATTCAGCACAATCAAACACCGAACTTTCAGGTGATGCCTGCAGGCATAAGGGTGACACCATCGTAGCCACCAGACTCACAGCCAGCACATTGGGCTTTTGGAAAAAAAACATCAGGAACTCCTCATAATTTAAAAAAAAAATTACATGAGAACACTTCAAAACGGGAAAGCTGTCTTTACCATTGAGAAATGCTGTCATTATTTAACTAACACTTAGTCGATTTGCTGTTGGATATCAAGGGGCGGGTGAGGGGTATGACAACTTTGGTCAAGCAAAGCTTGGACAACTTAGGTGCTTTCAATAGGCGTTCATAGGTAAGTTTGTTCTTTTCGAAGAGGTATGAATATTTAAACTTAGCCCAAGCTTACGCTTGGGCAAGATATATACCCCTCACCCAGCGCTATGCGCTGACCTCTCCCACAGGGGGAGAGGTGGGGTATTGCTTACTCTTCAGACTTAGTCTCTTTTGGAGTCTCAGTCTTCGCCTCAGCAGCTTCAGTCTTGACCTCAGGAGCCTCAGCTTCTACCTTCGGAGCAGGAGCTGCTTCTTTCTTCGGCTTCGCCGGGGCAATGTCAGCGCCAGTTCTGCGAACCACCTTCTCAGCAATGCGAGCTTTTTTACCAGCCAAACCGCGGAGGTAGTAGAGCTTTGCACGGCGAACGGCACCGCGACGTATCACAGTAATCGTGATGTTCGGTGAGTGCAGTGGAAACACACGCTCAACACCTTCGCCATAAGAAATCTTACGGACGGTGAATGATGAGTTGAGGCCAGCATTTTTGCGAGCGATACACACACCTTCGTAGGCCTGAATACGTTCACGGGTACCCTCGGTTACCTTCACGTCAATACGAACTGTATCACCGGGACCGAACTCGGGGATCACTTTGTTCTCAGTTAGGTGCTCTAACTGTTCTTTTTCAAATTGTTGTAAAAGATTCATAGTCTTTCTCCTTACTTAGATACTTGTGCCACAAGTCAGGACGTCTGTCTTGTGTAATTTTTTCAGCCATCTTTAAACGCCAGTTTTGAATGTTGGCGTGATGGCCTGTGGTTAATACTTCAGGAACCTCATGTCCTTGCCACTCCCGAGGCTTGGTATATTGGGAATACTCAAGCAGATCCTTGGAAAAGCTCTCCTCATCGATAGACTCTGCATCGCCCAAAACACCGGGTATTAGGCGGACAATAGCCTCGATCATAGTCATGGATGCTAACTCACCGCCTGCCATGACAAAATCGCCAAGGCTAACGTCCTCTACATCCCATTCATCCAATACCCGTTGATCGATACCTTCGTAACGGCTGTTAATGATCACAATCGGGCGGGTCTCTGTAGCGAGTTCTCTTGCGAGTACTTGATTAAAGGCCTTGCCTCGAGGGGACATATTAAGGATGCGAGTCTGCTTCTTGTCGGCTACAGAGTGTAATGCCTTGTCCAGAACATCCGGACGCATCACCATTCCTGGGCCTCCACCAAAGCAGGTATCGTCCACAGTCTGGTGCTTATCTGTGGCAAAGTCACGAATATTGACCGCGTTCAATGACCACAAACCTTTGTCCAAAGCTTTCCCAACAATTGAATGACCCAAAGGTCCAGGGAGCATCTCAGGGAATAAAGTCAGTACGGTTGCGCTCCAGGGTTTAGTCATTGTCTAATCCCTCCTTTGCAACTACATACTTTAACGCATCCAGGTTGATAACGAGATGAGTCGATTCCACAGTTGGGATGATTTCCGCGGTAAAAGGGATAAATTCGTTCTTGCCAGTGGCTTTGATAGCTACTTCAAGAACATCACCTGCGCCGAAATTATAAATGCCTAACACCTTGCCGTAAGCCTTGCCGGCTGTGGTTTGGATTGGCAGATCAATCAAGTCAGCGTGATAAAATTCATCTTCATCACCTAAATCAGGAAGTGCATCCCGAGGAATCATGAGCTTATGCCCCTTCAAAGCTTCTGCTGCGTTACGATCATTCACGCCATCTAAATGGGCAATGACCAAATCACCGTTCACCGTTACAACTTTCCGAATAAGAATAGGCTGTTGAGTAGCTTCATCAATCATCGGATTAAATTGATCCAGGTGAGCTGGGTCTGCATTAAAAGTTTTGATTTTGACACCCCCACGTATGCCGTGCGCATTCGCAATCGCTGCGATACAGATCATATCAGTTGTTGGGGTGGGAGCTTGCGACATGAGTGGGTCCTTACTCGGCTTTCTCTTCCGCGGGAGCTTCTTCAGCTGGAGCCTCTTCGGCAGGTGCCTCTTCAGCTTTAGCTTCCTCAGCAGGAGCTTCTTCGGTTTTTGCCTCTTCAGCCTTTACCTCTGCAGGTTCAGCTTCGTTGGCAGCCTCAGGTACAACCTCTTCAGCAGGCGCCTCTGCGGGAGCTTCAGCAGCAGCTTTGGCATCTGCAACAGCTTGCTTAGCAGCCTCTTGGGCGGCAAGTGCTTTCTCTTCCTTCTCACGGATACGCTCAAGAGCTTTTTCCTTCGGCTGAGATTTCTGTGGAGTTTCACGAATCTCTGGCATAGGAATGATCTTTGCGTTGCCTAAAAAGCGAGCGACACGATCAGTAGGCTTGGCGCCATGACTCAACAAGTACTTGACACGGTCTGTATCCAAACGGATGCGGTCCTCGTGTTCTTTGGGAAGCATAGGGTTGTAAGTTCCGATCTTCTCGATATAACGTCCATCACGTGGGGAGCGTATATCCGCTACAACGATCCGGTAATAGGGGCGCTTTTTTGCACCCGATCTTGCTAAACGTATTTTAACTGCCATTTAAGTTCCTTTCTTTATTTAACAGTTTCAATCCACAGCTAAAGCCATGGATCATCTACATCTTCGGCATTAGCCCTTTCAGGCCCTGCCGCATGAGTCCTTTTTTACCCAACTTTTTCATGCGCTTCATCATCTGGCTCATATCTTTGTACTGCTTCAAGAGGCGGTTCACATCAGGAACAGTGACACCACTTCCGCTGGCAATACGCCGCTTACGTGAGCCGTTTAAAAGGCGCGCATCTTTGCGTTCGGCTTTGGTCATAGAATCGATCATGGCGACTTGACGCTTCAGCATGCTGTCATCGATTCCCGCCTCGGCAATTTGATCTTTGTACTTACTGATGCCAGGGAGCATGCCCATCATGCCTCCCAGACCACCCATCTTGCCCATTTGTAGTAGCTGGTTTTTGAGGTCATCAAAGTCAAACTGACCTTGCTGCATCTTTTTGGCCATGGCTTCTGCCTCGGCCTGGTCCACGTTCTCCATGGCTTTCTCGACCAGACCAACAACATCGCCCATACCGAGGATACGGCTGGCGATACGCTCGGGATGGAAGAGCTCGAGCTGGCTGGGAAGTTCACCGACACCCAACA
>CAJQNC010000096.1 GCA_905479605.1 uncultured Alphaproteobacteria bacterium
CCCTCTAGCAATAATGAATAAAGCTTTAAACGATCCTCTGACTTCAGGTGGTGATACTTTCTCCGCGACATACTTTTCTCCTGTTATTTTTTTTCTAAATTTTAACAGAATGTCGCTCTTCAGTTTTGAATGTGCCAAATCGGAATTCGCACTTCACCCTTGAAATTGCCGGGTAGCCTCTAAATCGGAATTCGCACTTCACCCTTGAAATTGCCCTCTAAGGTGTCGCACTTCATTTTAGAACAGGGGCAATGATATACGGTATTTACTCGTTGATTATTAACGCCCCAGAGGACAGAAGATGGCGGATCATGTTATATATACCTCTTTATGTTGTTATTAAAGAAGTGCTCCTAAGGCCGATAAGAATTTGGGCTATGTTCTCTGAGTTTATACTTCATACTGCTACAAAAGATCCTTTTGTCCCTAAAAAGGTTCAAAATGCTCTTAAAGATACGAAGAACTAATTCAGTACGGATGATCCTGAGAGGGTCTTAACCCTTCTTCCTTTTTATATGTGCTGTAATCTTCAAGAAGGTGGTCTTTGCAGTTTAGGAATTTACACGCAACTTCCATCCCAATGGGTTTATAGACCTTGAGCAAGGTTCTCATTTCCAAGTTCTTTAAATAATTTTCATCGATCAAAACCCGTACTAGTCGCCTTCTCCCTGATGGGCGATATTTGGGTTGGATTTCCTCTGGTAGTGTCGGAGAGTAAAGCCCAACATCAACGATACGACCAATAACCCACCCTTCTTCAGGCACGCTCACGAGAACTGGATCATTCAGATCATAGGTAACACTCGATTCCTCGAAAAGAACTTCAATAAAGCGTTTATTATAGTAGGCTGTATATATGGGGTTGCCCTGCTTAATTAAGTCTCCAGGGATTGCATTTAAATCACCAACGATTCCTGTAACCTCAGAATGGTATGTGCCATTAGCAAATGTATTTTTAAAATAGTTTAGTGTGGACAAAAGTTCATCAGTGGCTTGAACAAATTGCTCACGGGCTTCTTGTGCTGTTTCTAGCTGGCTCTTTAACTCTTCACGCTTTTTTTGAGATGTGGCATGATTTATTTTAGCTGAAACAATTTTATTTATATCTATAATCTTTTCTCCATAAAGGTGCGTCACTTTCTTCAGGTAATTCTCAAGGAATCCTCCCAGCTCGTTTTCGACGCCTAGCTCCACGTTGAATTGCGCAATTGAGTTTTCGAGCGCATGCCTTTCCTGAGAAACCTTAGTGTACTGAGAAAGAACGCTAGAATACTTAGAACGAAAGTCTAGGGAGTCATAGGTAAATGCAATTTGACCAAGCTCAACTGGATCACCATTTTGGATAAATATATCTTTGAGCTTAATATCATATTCCATGGTTACGCTTCTGCGGTTGGACATGACAGAGCCATCACCCCGTAGAAGATACAAATCATAGAACATATAATGCAAAATGACAGCTACAAATATAGCAAGCAAAACGAGATAAATGTACTTTGCTGTTCTGTATGACTCTTCTCGAACGTCTTGAGGAGTACGGTATTCTGATTTTTTGGTGCTGATTCTATCCATATTGCGAAACTTTATTTTTATTATTTCTTACCTGTTCACATGACTATAGAGGGGTAAAAATGTCAATGCTTTCTATTTTTTGTATTGTATCGGTTCAACACATATAAGACTCACGCAACCTCTCGACTGGAGGATTGAATATAGGCTAGAGGAGTAGTCATGCCAACTTAGTGTGCTTCATTCCAGTTGTCTCCAATACCCACATCGGCTACCAAGGGTATGGAGAGGTGGGCTGAATTTTCCATGGTGATTTTTATAAGAGTCGAGGCAGCTTCTAGGTCACTTTCCTTCACCTCAAAGATCAATTCATCATGAACCTGCAAAAGCATGGTGGCGTCTAAATTCTTTGCTTGTAGGAGAGGTGGTATTTTAATCATGGCTCGCTTGATAATATCCGCATTGCTACCTTGGAGAGGGGCATTGATAGCTTGGCGTTCAGCGCCGCTGCGGCGATTGGGGTCACGGTCATTGATTTCGGGAGTGTAGCAACGACGACCAAACAGGGTCGTTACATAGCCTTTTTCTTTGGCTTCTGCCTTCATCTTCTCCATATAAGCTTGAATGCCTGGGTAGATTGTGAAGTAAGAATCGATATAATCTTTGGCTTCTTTCGGGTCAATCTTTAGCTGTTGGGCCAGCCCCCACGGGCTGATACCATAGATAATGCCAAAATTGATGGCTTTTGCCTTGCTTCGCAGTTCTCCTGGTAGGCTCTCTAGAGGCACGTTAAAGACTTGGCTAGCTGTAAGCGCATGAATGTCTTTTCCGTCTCTGAAAGCTTGTTTGAGGGGTTCAATGTCAGCCATGTGGGCTAGGAGTCGCAGCTCAATTTGAGAGTAGTCTACTGACATTAACTTGTATCCGGGCTTCGCAATGAAAGCTTTACGGATCTTGCGACCTTCGAGCGTACGGGTAGGGATGTTCTGTAGATTAGGATCCGATGAGGATAACCGTCCTGTGGAGGTAACCGCCATAGCATAGGAGGTGTGCACTCGTCCTGTTTCAGGGTCAATCTGTTCCTGCAATGCATCCGTATATGTGCTCTTCAGTTTAGCTAATTGGCGCCATTCCAATACTTTTTCTGGGAGCTCATGGGTGAGGGCTAGCTCCTCCAAAATACTTGCTGCTGTGGAGTAAGCTCCAGTTTTGCCTTTCTTTCCACCTGGGAGGCTCATGCGATCGAATAGCACTTCTCCTAATTGCTTGGGGGATGCGACATTAAATTCGACTCCAGCGAGTTGGTGAATTTCTTGCTCTAAGTCAGCGAGCCGCTTGGTAAAATCGCGGCTCAATTCATTGAGGGCCACACCATCGACTTTGATTCCTGCGGACTCCATATCTACCAACACTGGAATGAGAGGACGCTCGAGGGTTTCATAAACCGTAGACATATGGGAATCGACCAGTCGGGGCTTGAGAATGTCATACAGTTGTAGGGTGATATCTGCATCCTCTGCTGCATAGGTGAGAGCTTTATCAAGAGGAACCATGTCAAAGGTCACCTGAGTACGGCCCGAGCCCACAACGTCCTTATACTTGATGGTCTCATGGTCAAGGTGCAGCAGAGCCAGTTCATCCATGCCATGGCCGTGCAGTCCACCTTCTAAGACATAGGATAGCACCATAGTGTCATCAAGGGGGGTAATTTTGATGTCATAACGCTTCAGCAGCAGAGCATCATACTTCAGATTTTGTCCCACTTTTAGGATCGCAGGATCTTCCAGTAGTGATTTCAGCAAAGCAAGTGCTTCCTTCATGGGGATTTGTTTGATGTCATCCGATGGTTCGGACAAGAGATCTCGGGGGGCTCCTTTATGACCTAAAGGAATGTAGGCTCCAGTCCCTCCCTGCAGTGATAAAGAGACTCCTACGAGTTTAGCCTGCATGGCATTCAGTGACGTGGTTTCTGTATCTACAGCCACCACACCTACCTTATGAGCTTTATCAATCCATTGCTTGAGAGTTTCAATATCTTGAATGAGTGTATAATTGACTTCTTGAGGAGTAGAGCGACCTAACAGTTCACGTTCCATGCGTTTTTCAATGGAAGTAAAATGCTGGGTTCTAAGGAATGACAGAACCTTCTGCGCTTCTAAGGGCTGAATAGTGAAATCATCGATAGAGTGTTCAACAGGTACATCATCCTTCAATGTAACCAGTTCCATAGAAATACGAGCATCTTCGCTATGTTCTTGCAGCTTTTCTCTGCGCTTGGGCTGTTTAATCTCTCCAGCGCGGGCTAGAAGAGTTTCCAAATCACCGTACGTGTTGATGAGTTCTGCGGCTGTCTTGATACCTATTCCAGGGACTCCTGGCACATTGTCTGTAGAATCTCCAGCTAGGGCTTGGACATCCACTACTCGCTCAGGACCAACACCAAACTTTTCGAAAACTTGTTCTGCTTCGATGATGCGGTTCTTCATGGGATCGAACATGCGTACATTGTCAGATACCAGCTGCATTAAGTCCTTGTCAGAGGAAACAATGGTCACTTCATCGTTGCTGCCCTTGGCGCGAGTGGCATAGGTTGCAATCAAGTCATCGGCTTCAAAGCCATGCATCTCAATGGAGGGAACATTAAAGGCATCGCAGGCTTGGCGAATGAGGCTGAACTGGGGTATGAGTTCCTCAGGTGTTTCCAGGCGATTGGCTTTGTATTCGGGGTAAATCTCATTGCGAAAAGTCTCACGAGACGCATCAAAGATCACGGCCAGACAATCCGGTTGCTCCTCATTGATGAGTTTTATTAGCATATTGGTAAACCCCAACACAGCTCCTATCGGTGTCCCATCGGGGCGGGTGAGGGGAGGGAGGGCGTGAAAGGCACGGAAAATATAGCCTGACCCATCAACCAGATAGACTTTCTTCTTCATTGGAATCACCTGTTGGGCTTGCATGCTCATGATGTGGCCTATCATGGAATAGCGGGCTTAAAAAGGCAAGGTTTACATAAAATTTAAATCAGGAGGATCCATCCCTTTTAATTTTAATTAATTAGAATAGCTGCATTCAGCTTTGTAAGTTGCAACTGGAGCAGTATTTTTAAGGCACTGTTCCAGTTCTATGCTATTTATCCAGCATTGCGCATCAAAGGTTTATACTTGATGCGGTGAGGTTGAACCGCCTCATCACCCAGACGGCGCTTCTTATCAGCCTCGTAGGCGTCGAAGTTGCCTTCGAACCATTCCACGTGGCTGTCCCCCTCAAATGCGAGGATATGGGTGGCAATGCGGTCTAGGAACCAGCGAACATGGCTGATGACTACAGCACAGCCGGTGAATGTGAGCAAAGCTTCTTCTAGGGCGCGCAGGGTTTCTAAGTCCAAGTCGTTGGTGGGTTCGTCCAAAAACAGCAGGTTCGCTCCAGATTTCAGCATCTTGGCCAAGTGTACACGGTTGCGCTCACCACCAGAGAGTTGGCCAACTTTCTTTTGCTGATCGGTGCCTTTGAAGTTAAAGCTACCACAATAGGCACGGCTGGCCATCTTACGCTTGCCGAGCTCGAGCTCATCCACACCGCCAGAGATCTCTTCCCAGACAGTTTTCGAGTCGTCCAGTGTATCACGGCTTTGATCCACATAGCCCATGATTACTGTCTCACCGACCTTGATCTCGCCGGAGTCAGGAGTTTCCTGGTTCGTCAACATCTTGAATAGCGTGGTTTTACCAGCGCCGTTGGGGCCAATAACACCCACGATGCCTCCTGGGGGAAGGCGGAAGGATAGGTCATCAATCAGCAGCTTATTATCAAAGCCTTTGGAAACACTTGTGGATTCAATGACATTGCCACCCAAGCGTTGAGCTGTAGGGATAATGATTTGGGCTGTACCCGTTTGCGCCTTGGCTTCTTGTGCCACCAAATCTTCATAGGCAGAAACACGAGCCTTGCTCTTGCTTTGCCGTCCCTTGGGGGATTGGCGAATCCATTCAAGTTCTTCTTTT
Source organism: uncultured Alphaproteobacteria bacterium (assembly GCA_905479605.1). Taxonomy (GTDB): domain Bacteria; phylum Pseudomonadota; class Alphaproteobacteria; order UBA9655; family UBA9655; genus CAJQNC01. Next base: position 5,514 of record CAJQNC010000096.1, read on the forward strand.
AAAGCACGTTGACGGGAATCTTCATGCTTGCCTTCTTGTTCCATTCGCTTTTGCTTTTGCTCGAGCCAGCCAGAATAATTGCCTTCAAAAGGAATGCCTTGGCCACGATCTAATTCAAGAACCCAACTCACTACATTATCTAGGAAATAACGGTCATGGGTCACGAGTACAACGGTGCCTTTATATTCCTTCAGATGCTTTTCCAGCCAGGCCACCGATTCAGCGTCCAGGTGGTTGGTGGGTTCGTCTAACAGCAATAGGTCGGGTTGCTGCAACAGCAGTTTGCACAAGGCAACGCGGCGCTTTTCACCACCGGACAGCTTGGTCACATCTGCAGTCCCATCAGGGCAACGCAGAGCGTCCATAGCGATTTCTATCTTGCGATCAAGATCCCAGGCATCAGCGGCATCAATCTTTTCCTGCAGTTCGCCTTGTTCTTCGATGAGGGTTTGCATTTCATCATCAGACATGGGCTCAGCAAACTTGGTACTGATTTCTTCAAAGCGGTCGACGAGAATTTTAAGTTCACCCAGGCCTTGCATGACATTTTCTTGGACATTAAGTTTTGGATCCAGATGCGGTTCTTGAGGCAAGTATCCCACAGTTGCTCCTTCAGCAGACCATGCTTCACCTTGGAATTCAGTGTCGAGTCCAGCCATGATCTTCAGTAAGGTCGATTTACCAGCACCGTTAACACCCAGGATGCCAATCTTGGCACCAGGGAAAAAGGAAAGCCAAATGTTATCAAGAACTTTTTTACCACCTGGGTAGGTTTTAGAAAGTTCTTTCATCACGTATACATATTGGTAAGAAGCCATGGGTCCTCAAATCTTGTGTGTTAAACTATAGTGTTACTAACGGATCTTCCAAAGAAGTTCAATGGGAGATTAGGCTCGATGGGTTGTGAAGTAAGCTAAAGTCCAAGTGCCTGCCTAGCGCCAGTTTCAGACATGCCTGTTTGCTTTACGAGTGCTGCAATCCTATCTTTGTTGCTTGTAAAATTCATTGCTACAGGGTGGACTCTTCCCCTTAAAGCCAAGTCTATCTCTTCTTTAGGGTATATCGTTTTGAGATTCTTGATATACTCGTTCATAGAGGCTTCACTAATCCCGTCACTTTTAGCCCACGTGGACAAGTCCTCCAAAACCATTTGCATGGCATATTTTGATTCTCCAAATGTATCATAGGGGGCGCCTATGGGAAGCAAGGTGCTATAATGAATGCCGTTAAGGTAAAGAAAAACAATTCTTCCCGTGGTGAAGTCACCTTGAATTCGATAATCTATTCGATTGAATGTCTGTAAATAGGGCTGACCGGTTGTGTCATTACCTAAAGAAGGCATTCTCCAATCTTCTATGACAACCCACCCCCGATTGGACACAAGCGGATCGTAAGCTAAATTGGGATTGGAGCCCTCTAATCTGGCAAAGCGGATATCTGCAGATTCAAAACGTGCACGGACAAATTTCATAGGGTTTTCAGCTGATTCACCAAGCCATTTGTCTACATCTCCTCGATTTCTGAATTTGGTCAGAAGGCTATCTGTGCCAAAAACAGTTCTTAAAGCATTAAGGGCCTTTACAGGGTCCGCAAATTTCATATTAGGATAGGAAAAAATGTCTTCTTGGTGGGTTTTTATCTCCCAAATAAATTGAGCCAGAAGATTGGTTAATGCATCTTTATACCCACTACTATCAGAAGAAAAAATTTCATCACAACAAGCAACAAATTTATCTTTGCGAATACGGTTTGCACCTGGTTCTCTATCTGTAATGGTAACAAAACCCACCCCACCGATTCGAGCAATTAAGTTTAGATTATCAGCTTCGATAAAGCCACCATTGATACGGGATTTGAAACCATTAAGCCCTGTGTAACGTGCTCTTAGATAATTGGAAATGCGCTCCTTATTCATGCACGGCATTAAGTGTAAGGTAAGGCGAATAGCGGGATTATTGATGGCTTGGTGAGGTAGAAGAGGATCGAGGGCCACGTCCCTAAGGGGATTAACAAATTTTCCGGCTTCCCTTGCTTTACGTTCTTTGAGAGCCCTTATAAAGCCTTCCGCATCAAGTTGCTTTCGAACAGCATCCGCGTTGAATAGGAATTTAATGAGATCTTCATCAGATAAGGTTGAAATATTCTCAGTGCCTAACACACCCTTAAAAATGGGTTCATATCCTGCAAACTCCCCAGGCTGTTCTCCTTGGCGGGTTCTTATGCTCTTTAAGTCGAAATATACATGAGCAAAAACAGCTTCTATTTCCTCGTTGGTTCCTTCATTGAGCCGGCGGATGCACTCATCCACAAAGTAATTGGGGTCAACCCCTAAACCGTGAAAACCACAGAGCCCCTCACCAAAATTTTCGAACCGAAGAAAGTCTTGAAAAGAACCTAAGTCCTGGCCTTTAAGTAGATCCGTAAGTCCTTTGTGCTCGTCTATTTCTGCAGGGTCAGGCTTTGTTATGAGTGATTTATTGGGGTCAATATAAAAGGTGCGAACCGCTTCTTTTTCGATAGGGACCTTGCCAGATTGGAGTATAGCTGGAGTCCGTAAACCCTCTCTCCATTCTAGAATTTGAGCAAAGTCTGTTTCCGAAGTATCAGAATCCGTCCCTTTGGCTGCAAAGTAACTATCGTGAAGTCCTCTTCCTATGCTGCCATACCTAGTAGCCTTATACCCCTCTTTTTTACCGGAATCACTTTGCTCTGAAACAACATCATCCCACTTACACCAAGGGTTTTTTGGAATATAAGCCTTTGGACCGGGAATGGCATCTGCTAGCCCTTTGAAAAACGGAAGAGAGCTTACGTGAGCGTGAAACATGCAGTCTTGGATATAACGGGCAAAGAAAGCTTTATACTTGTTTGGGGTTATACCTTTACGAATTACCCCTTTAGGAAAAAAACTGGCTCTGAATTGATCATGTAATTTTGAGTTGATTTGTGCGAGAGCCTTTATGCCAAAGGTTTTCGATCCATAGACCCACGGAAGGCACTCTATGTCGTCATTTTGAATAGATTTGCGGGCATAATCTGTTAGCCAATTATAAAGATCATCTCTCATTGTCGGGACTAATTTTCCACCTTTAACAGCTTCGGTATTATCGAGTTGAGCTTCAGCAATATATTTTTTTTCTAAAAAAGGATTTATCTGAAGGTAATTTCTCGCATCAAAGCCCATAAGATAGAAGTCGTCATCATCACCGTGGCCGGCGAAGGAGGGGGGTGTAACACAACCTAAAACAAGCAAAATGAGGGCTGCAATCTTGAAAAAATCAACAAACTTATTCATGAAACCAAAAATACTCCATACAGATATCTGCTATGATATAAATAGCCTTAGCTTTTATATAGTAATTTATTGAAGAAAGTCAAGTTCCAGCAAGATATTTATTGTTGTTTTGATAGTTGTTCAACTGGCTAATTCTAAATCAAGACCATTTCAATCTTATCTGCGTTTTTTCTTATCTCTCAGCAATTGATTCTGGTTCCTCTGAAGAGCAAGTTGCTTGTCGCGGGCAATAGCGGCCTGACTTTGCCGGTCTCGCTCCTTTTCAGCGATCTCTAAGGCTTGTTTATCTTGCCCTTGGACGCACTCAGCAAAATCGACTGATCCGGGGTCAAAGCCAAAATCCACACATTTTGCTCGGTAAATGGACAGCTGTTGGTCCCATGTGAGAGGGGCTTGGCAAGCTGTCAGAACGAGGACAGGCAAGCCAAGAAGCAATCTCTGTTTGTAGGTATAAGTCAATTTAGAAGCCATTACCAATTCACTCCTTTGTTAATGATAGGTATATCTGGACTGCTATTCTCTGATCGTCCGTAGCTGTGGGAAACTCTGTTTTCTGCATTCCTGTGTTTCTCCCAGGGCATCGCAACAGAACTTCCTGAACCATTATGTGTTTTTTCGCGAGCTTGTGAGGTTGGAGTATCTTCATGGTAGGATTCGGCTATACAAACTAGGTACTCAGGAGAACCTCTTCCAAGTCCTTCTTTTTCACAGGTAAGTCCATACTTAAGTTCTTTTTCTCCCCAAGACATCGGTTTCGGTGTGGAACATCCTGAAAGGAAAAAGATAGAAAGAATGGGGAAAATAGCTATTTTATTCATAATTCCTATCCTTTTTGGAGCGGGTGAAGGGAATCGAACCCTCGTCTAAAGCTTGGGAAGCTTCCGCTCTACCATTGAGCTACACCCGCGGTAAACATAAAAAACATCTCTAGTTTTATAGATAAAATTGATTAAATATGCAAGTTATCCGTACGCAGGACCTTCCCCTCTAGACGTTTCGGTGTTTCTGTAATATTATGTAAGCTATGAACAGGGTAAGAAACAAAAAGCATGGCTTTTTTCCGCACATGCAAATCTTGGGTTTAGGCTGGGAAATACGTGACACCCTTATGTCGTCACGACGTTTTTCTCATTACTCATCTCACACCCCGTGCTTCGAACGACATTCAATATCCTCAATAATTTCCAATAACAACAATCCTTTCCAAGGGAGAGCTTCATGATTAAATCAACACCTCTTGCGCTGAGCGCAGTACTTTTAACATCCACAACGTTTAGTGCCCACGCTGGGGTTGATATCAGCCACATGACATCAGGGCATCAGCACCTTCATCACTATGATAGCTATGCCGTCTATGAAGAGCGTGTCATTGAGACACCACAAGCCATGGAGGTTGAGCGTCGAATGGCTATTGTCCACGAGGATGATCAAGGTGATGTAGAGGTCGACGCAGTTTCAGAAGTTGAAGGGGTAGAATACGATGATGGCGATCCCATCGAAGATTTTAATCGCGTCATCTTCTTCTTCAATGATATGTTGGACGCCATGTTTTTTACGCCCATTTGTAAGATCTATCGTGGTGTGGTGCATGATGAAATTCGTGCTCGTGTGAGCTATGTATTGCGTAACGTACGAGAGCCGGTGAACTTTGCGAATAATATCCTTCAAGCTGACTTTGAAGAGGCCGGTATTACCTTGGGTCGTTTTGTCACCAACACCACCGTGGGAGTGGGTGGCATCTTTGATGTAGGTACCGATTGGGGTATGCCTTTTGAGCGGCAAGACTTCGGCATGACCATGGCTTCCTGGGGTATAGGTGAGGGTGGTTACCTGATGTTGCCAATTCTCGGTCCATCTACTTTTCGTGAGGCTCCTGGTATCGCTGTTGATATAGCACTTGACCCTATGACTTGGTTTATTCCATCGGACGCAGTAGCGATCACTTATGCCCGTGCGGGGGCGCAAGGCCTAGATGACTATAACGAAGTTCAACCTATGCTTGAAGATTTGCGCAAGAACTCACTAGATTTTTACATCGGTGTCAGGGCCTGGTACCTTGAACGTCGTCGTTCGAAGGTCCGTGAGGCTTTGGGTGATTCTGCTCAGCCTGCAGACTCACCCGTGCCAATGGATTTTCCACAGACTGCTGATTATCCAACACCTATGAACTAGGAAATATAATGAAAAAAATACTTTTACTCCTCTGTCTGTTGTGTGCTTCAAACCCGTCTTGGGGACAGGACAAGGCCGCTGAAATCTACATGCAAAATCTTGGTGATCAGGTTGTTGATATCCTCAGCAGTTATTCTGCCTCTTCTGAAGTCACTCATGAAAGACTACGTTCTTTGTTAGAGTCTAATTTTGCTTTACGCGATATGGGGAAATTTGCCTTAGGAAAATACTGGCGGCAAGCGACCCCAAGTGAGAAGAATGAGTTTCAGAATCTCTTCCGCTTATCAGTTGTTGATCACTATATTCATCGCTTTGAAACCCATACTAATGAACGGTTTGACGTTGTGGCGTCTCGCAATGAGAAGGACGGTGCAATTGTCGTCACCAGTGATCTTATGCGTCCGTCGGGCCCTCCTTTACGCTTGGATTGGCGCCTCTATCGGACGGGGGGACACTTTAAGGTTTATGATGTTCTCATAGACGGCATTAGCATGAGTATCACTCAACGCTCTGAATATTCGGCTGTGATTCGAAAAGAGGGTAATGGGTTGAATGGCCTCAATAGGGTCATGCAGTCCAAATGGAATGCGCGAGGCCACTAGAATTCACCTGTGTCTTTGTAGTAAATGTGATTGTCCAAATACCTTTAAATTAAGCCAACTCTATAGGAAAAGACAGTGGAACTGATTGAACGCCTTAACCTGTTTATCAATTCATGTCCCATAAAGGATTTGCGTGGAAGTGTCCTGTTGTCAGGTGCGACTCTAATTATTTTGGTCATGATAGCTATCGCTATGGCCTTTATTTCTGATGGGTTTGAGTTTACAGCTCTTGCTCTTATTATGGTCATCTGTGCTGGTGGTACTGTAGCTATGCTGACTTATCAGATGCTCCATATGAAAACTATCGTGGATGAGAATATAAGGGAGGCCACCGCATACAGAGAGCTCAATGTAGCTCAAGTGCTTTGCACACTTACTGGTGAACTCATTTCTCATAACAAGCTTGCTCGTGAGAATATATGGTGGGGTCAGAGCGTTGCTGACCTACGCATGGTCATTGTTGAAGAGGAGAAGTTTGATATTTTCCTCCTTCATGTCCAATCTGGTCGGGCAGACGAAGCATATTTTACCCTTCGTAACCCTAAAGGAAAAAATGAGATTTGGAAGTTTCATAGTGAGCCTCTTGGGGACTTGAGTCTTTTGACTTATGAGGATGTGACTGAAAGTTATCGCTCTGATGTAGAGCAGCAAGCCCGCCTTGATACGTTGGAGCGTATGATCGAGGGGGCGCCAGGGGCGATTTTCTCCCTTAACGACAAGGGTGTCATTCACTATTGTAATCAGAATTTTGCCAATTGGCTGGGTTATGAGGTCAAAAACCTCATTGGTATGACCCTAGTTAAGTTGTTGTCACGCCCTGGGCGGGAGGTGCAGCAAGAGCCTGCAAAGGTTGTAGAGCTATCAGGCTATTTGGAATTTGTTTCTTCATCACGGCGGATAAAGTCCGCTTACCTAGAGCAAACAAAAGTGCCTCAAGGTCGTGAGTTCATCACTTTTTCTTGGCTTCGGACCTCATCGGGCTCCTTGGCTTTAGATGATATGAATAAGCTGCTCAGCATGGCACCGATCCCAGTTATCTATTTGGATTTTGAAGGGATGATTAAGGAATGTAACAATCTCTTTAGGAATCGTTTTTGGAAAGAGGAAACTGACCCGCGTGGGCAAAGGTTTTCAGCTATTGTATTAAAACAAGATCATCAAGCCCTTCAAGACGCGCTGGATTTGGTAACCGGGGGAGAAGAGTTGGAAAGTCCGCTGGAACTTCATCTCACCAACCAAGAAGATTCAATAGCGTCTGTTTATGTGGCTTATGTGGGGGATGGTGATAACCGTCCCGGTGGATTATTCTTACAATTCCATGATATTACTGAGCAGAAGAAGTTAGAGTCTCAATTAGTCCAATCCATGAAAATGCAAGCGGTGGGTCAGCTAGCCGGAGGCATCGCTCATGATTTCAATAATTTATTGACGGCTATGATTGGATTCTGTGATCTCTTATTGCAGCGATTTACGCCTGGCGATCAATCTTTTACCGATGTGATGCAGATTAAACAAAACTCCAATCGCGCGGCTAATCTGGTGCGTCAGTTACTGGCTTTCTCTCGCCAGCAAACACTTCAGCCTAAGGTATTAGATATTACCGAGTGTCTCTCAGAATTGTCAGCCCTCTTGCGGCGCCTCATTGGGTCCAATATTGAACTTAAATTTAAGCATAGCCGTGACTTGGGTTTGGTGAAGGTGGACCAAGGCCAATTCGAACAGGTTATTATTAACATGATTGTGAACGCTCGTGATGCCATGTCAGAGGGGGGAACCGTCACCATTTGTACTAGTAATTCGGAGTTAAAAAAACCGAAGCGAAAAGAGGCTGATACGATCCCCGCGGGCACCTATGTGGTTATTGATGTGATTGACACGGGGCACGGTATCAGCTCTGAGAATCTGGACCGTATCTTTGATCCATTTTTCTCCACGAAAGAAGTTAAGGAAGGGACTGGATTGGGCCTTTCTACCGTATACGGTATTGTGAAGCAGACTGGTGGTTTCGTCCTAGTTGATTCCAAAACTGATAAAGGTACAAAATTTAGCATCTACTTACCGCGGCACTTTCCTAAGGAGGAGTACCAACCTGAGCCTCAAGTGGTTATCGAAGAGAAGCCGTCAGATCTCACAGGCTCCAGCCGCATTCTTTTGGTGGAGGATGAGGATGCTGTGCGTTTGTTCAGCGCTCGTGCTTTGCGAAGCAAAGGTTATGAAGTGATTGAGGCTTGTAATGGGAGTGAGGCATTTGATTATATCAAATCAATGGAAGAAAAAGTGGACTTGATCATTACTGATGTGGTGATGCCGCAGATGGATGGTCCAACCTTTATTAATAAAATCAGTGAGCTACAGACTGATGTGAAGGTCATATTTATCTCAGGCTATACAGAAGATACTTTCCGGGACCGTATTCAGGATGATTCAAATATCCAGTTCCTTTCCAAACCTTTCAGCCTGAGTGACTTGGCTACACGGGTGAAGGAAGTTCTACAGCAATCTGATTCTTCATCACTGAAGAAGGCCAGTTAGTGTGGGTGAGTAGGTGTTTGTGTTTAAAAACAGAAAATAATTTTATGAAGATTCAAAAATTAAGGCTGTAGCATTCCTCATTCTGCCTGTGATTCTTAAGAGCACTGCACTCAAGAATCTAGGTAGCTGATATTAAGGTAGAGGAGGTGGCAGATCAAAGTCTGCTACAGCCAATCAAGCAAACTTTGCTTGGTTCCTTCAGCTTATGAACAGCTCATACAGCCTTTAGATTATGGGACTATCAGTCACTAATGCTATCGGAGCTGATCCTAAGTCCAAGAAAAAGAGCTTTCGTACTCTTTCTGTTGGACTCTATCTTAATAATGGCTGCAGCATTCCTAATTCTGCCGATGACTCAAGAAGATAAACCTCATGAGTCGAGGTAGCTGATATTAAGGTAGAGGAGGACGACAGACTAAGGTTTGCCGCAGTCTACCAGGTACAAATACCTGATTCCTCATGGTAATTCATTACCATTTATTATTTTTGTAAGGTTAAACCACTCTCTTATCTTTAAATTTTATATAGGAACTCTAATTTAAAAATTCAAGAGAAAAATAATGTTTATCTTGCTGTTGAATTTTTTAAATGGGTTAAGTGCCTTGTTTATCTCCTTACAAAATATTGTAATCTCTTACAACATACATTTAGGCACTATTTTTCAAATGTCAAGCAATCTTACTAATTCTTTAAAATTTTTATACCAATCTTAATTAATAATCTATCTACTTTCTCAAACACAAACGAGATAGATAGATGAAGGGCACCCCAACAACTGAGATCCCCACGCGAATGAAAAATGTTCCTAATACATAGGTATAGAAAGTAGTCTGCCAATCAAGGGGCTTGGGAGCAAGTATGATCCATGCCAAGGAACTAAATACCAAATTATCAATAAAGGCACCAATAATCGTTGAGGCTAAAGTGCGAAGCCATAACAACTTTCCTGACGTTAAGCGCAAAATAGCCGCAAAAATCCAGATATCGTTTAATTGGGCCACCACATAGGCTACCAGGCTGGCAATTAAAATAGCGGGGGCAGGCATGAAAAGAATACTAATAGCGTTGTGAGCCGTCTGAAAGCGCTGATAAATGCCGCCTGATACTGTGGGATAGGAAAGAGTTACCAGCATCATAATCGTAAGGAGCAGCATTCCCGTGAATGCTAGCCAAACCGATTGTTGAGCTTTGATCTTTCCATAGTTTTCAGTCAGTATGTCGCTGCATAAAAAAAGCGAGGAGAAAGCGACTGTTCCCAAAGCGACTGGATGAGAAAAGAAAGAAAATTTTGTGGCTGTGAGAACTTGTATATTGCCCGCAATCACTGCAATGGGAGCATAAACCATCAATCCTACAGCGCCAAAAACGCGCATCAATATCAACAGCATCATGCAGCAAAAAACAAAAAACCCTAACATAATCATATCTGCAGGGAATTGCTGTATCCAATTGACAAGAAGTTCAGGGGAAATTGATAGCATTAAAACCTCCATTAAAAAACCCGCAGTCGACAGAACGATGCGGGTTTAAAAATTACTGACAAGACACTAGGCAGAAGCTTGTAATTTTTCCAGCTTACGCTTGAGCTTACGGGTTGTGTCTGTCAATTTACGTTTGGGTGTTTTTAGCAAGTATGAGTCAATTCCACCATTCTTTTCAACGGTACGGATACCGGATGTGGTGGAGCGCATACGTACTTTCCCTAGGGATTCACTCAAAAATGAGACCTGTTGAATATTAGGCCCAAACTCGCGGCGTGTCCGATTGTTTGCGTGGGACACGTTGTTTCCGGTCATCACACCTTTGCCTGTAATTTCACAACGACGAGACATATTTATTCCTCTTATAAGTCAAATATTATCTAGGTTTCTAATAGAGTAATGGCCAAAGGTCAAGTGATATGTGCCAGTAAATGTTCTTCAATTTATAGGGTTGAGTTATATTCATCCGATCATGAAGCAGATAACATTGCTTGAAATTAGAGGTCTAAGACAATCTTTTGAAGACTCATTTGTGCAGGGCGACTCTAATAAAATCTTTAAGCTACACGAAAAGTCTACTTTATAATTTCGCCATTGCCGATGGTGTGGTGAATATCGTCGGTGATTATTACAGAAGTTCTTTTTGTCTTATTATTCATAATCAGTGACTTATTCTTATCTCTAGAATTTCCGCAAAAGGTGTAAAATTGTTGATGACTGTTGTAGGGGGATGATCTTCAGCAGTAATAAATAAAAAACAAGTCATGGCCATTTTGAAAATATTAGTTTTCATATTTACATACGGAATTAAGTTAACATTATATTTAATAATATATTTAAATAATTAATAAGCTTAATATTAGGTGGCTGTAGAAACTTGAGGATAGTAATCTCGTCCCAGCCAGTGTTTTACATGGGAGTATACAAATGGAATGATAAAAATAGTTAAGAACGTTCCCACCAGCAAGCCTCCTACCAGAACCCAGCCAATTTGTTGGCGGGTTTCAGCGCCGGCTCCGGTCGCTAGAGCCAAGGGGACTGCTCCGAGAACCATTGCACCTGTTGTCATAAGGATTGGTCTCAGTCGGAGCTGAGCTGCCTCTTTGACGGCTTCCTGCGCCGAAAGCCCCATTTCCATGCGTTTATTAGCAAACTCCACAATGAGGATGCCATGTTTTGTAATAAGGCCCACAAGTGTAATCAACCCCACCTGGCTAAATATATTGAGGCTACAGCCCGTTAGGTATAAGGCTAGCATAGCACCTGTCATGGAAAGAGGGACAGTCACCAGAATAAGGAGAGGGTCGATGAAGCTGTTAAATTGAATGGCCAGGACGAGGTAGATAAAAAGAATGGCAGCCAAAAATATAAGATACATGTTGGCTTTTGAGGAAAAGAATTCGCGCATATGACCAGCATATTCCATTTGCATGTCCGCCTTGAGCGTATCTGCTATTATTTGTTTTGTAGCGTCAAGTGCGGTTTGTAGGTCTTGGCCGTCAGCTAGCTCAGCAGATAGAGTAGCTGTGCGCATCTTATTGAAATGCTTAATTTCTGAGGGAGTAGCTACTTCATTTATTTTTATAAATTGACCTATCGGTAAAAGTTCATGGACTCCTGAAGGGGAAGTAGCTTGGATGTAAAAATCTTGGATTTCGCTAATGCCCTGTTTGTCCTGTTTTATAGCTTGCACAATGACGTCGTAATGCTTGCCATTCATCTCAAACGTGATAGGAGACCGTCCCCCCAGCATGCTTTCCAGAGTATTGCTTATAGAGTCTAAACTTATTCCCGCCATGGCAGCTTTCTCTCGGTCAACGCTTACGTTCAGCTGGGGCGTATTCATTCGAAGGTCGTGGCTAGCGGACGCAAAGTAGGGGAGGCTCTTGACCTTATCTACTAGCTTCTCCATCGTTTCTTCGAGATCGTTTAGATCACCAGCAGTCTTAATAGCAATTTGCACTCCGCCTTGCCCGCCAGAAAGTATGGTCTTCATTGGGAATACATGAGCTTGCACGCCAGGAAGTTTCTGAAATTTCTTGCGTAAGCTATTAATAATATCTGATTGGGAGCGGTTTCGTTCGGACCAGTCAACAAGGGTCATGCCAGCAAAAACTCCTGATTGTTGAGCGGCTGACCAAATACCAGCCACTTCAGGGGTGGCTGCGAAAATAGCTTCTACTTGTTCGGCATAACCCTTCATAATCTCAAGAGTTGCTCCCTGGGGGCCTTGAGTCCACGACATGACAATGCCTTGATCTTCTTGAGGGGCTAATTCTTGGGGCAGAAGCTTGAACAGGACTCCGGCTAGAGCGAGTACTCCCACTAGAATCAGGGACACTGTCTTGTTGGCCTGAATCATCCAGGAGAGAGATTTCTCGTAGGTAGACTCTAGGGACTTGATCATTGTATCAGCTTTTTTAGCCCAGGGTTTTTCCTCTTTGTGAGGTCTCAAGAGCAGAGAGCACATCATAGGAGAGAGTGTGAGTGCCACGAGGCCAGATACGAGTACAGCACCAGCAAGAGCCACAGCAAATTCCGCAAATAGTTGCCCCGTTAAACCCTGCACAAAGGCAATGGGAGCGTATACGCTAGCTAACGTCAGTGTCATCGCGATAATAGCAAACCCGACTTCACGGCTACCCTGGAGGGCTGCATCCTTGGGGGATTTCCCCTCTTCAATGTGGCGATGTATGTTCTCTAGAATGATGATGGCATCATCCACAACCAGGCCAATGGCGAGCACCATTGCTAAGAGTGTAAGTGTATTTATCGAGCAGTTGAA
>CAJQNC010000097.1 GCA_905479605.1 uncultured Alphaproteobacteria bacterium
AAGAAGCCTTCTTGAAAGAGGCACTAAAAAGGGGTAGCCTCTAAATCGGAATTCGCACTTCACCCTTGAAATTGCCCTCTAAGGTGTCGCACTTGCAGCTTGAACGTGGCTTATTATTATTTTTATTATGTATTGGCTGTGGAAATTAAATCCAACGCCTCCCTTTTATTGAGGTTATTAAATAATATTATTTGAAGATTGTCAAGGTTATGAAGTAAGCTATTGAAAACTATTGTTTGTAATTCATCGTTTTTACTTTAATTACTTTGCTGACGTTGTGTGGCGGTCAAGATGATTCCACCAAGGGCCAAAAATAAAAGGCCCCAAGGGAAGAATATCAAAGCCAAATAGAAAAGAATAAAGAAAAACTGAGGGCTGGGGAGTTGGTTTATCCATGTATGTACATAGCCAATGCCTGCAAGAATGAAGGGAATCAGAATGATGGGAAATAGATTGCGGGCTAGCTGGGTTACTGTTCCCATGTCAACTAAAGCGAGAGCAAGGCTAGCTGCCGCAACAGCCAAGAGCCACCGTGGGAACTGGATGTTAGTAATGGATGGTGGGGGTCTGAGGTTTGCTTTAAAACCGACTAAAATTCCTTGAGCTAAGGCTGCATTGATGATCATGCTAAAGCACCAGGAAAAACCAAAGAATGCAGGGAAGTAAGGAAGGACCTTACTCAAGACTTCGAGGGCTTCGTCCGGTTGTGGCTCGAGGATTGGTCCAAGCTGTTGGATACTTTCCATCATTTGGTTGGGATCGGTGTAGGGAGCTATCATGAGTACGGCAACGAAAACAATGGTTGCTGTCATACCAACTAACCACAAAGCAAGACGCCCTGCAGGGTACCAATGGACGTTCTTACCTACCTTTCGCTTAAGAAGAGATCGGTCAGTGAGCACGATGATTGGTAGGGCGTAAAGAATTGTATAACTTAACCCGTGGATAGGGTGAGCCATAAGAAATATGAGGGCGCAGGTGATGAGTGAAGCGACGATAACTGGTCGCCTGCCAAGGGCGAGCCCTACCATAAATAGCGGTATGGGGGCTAAGGAAGATAGCAACGCCATGCCAAAGTTAGGTGCAAATGTAACGGAGAGGAAAAGGAAGGCGCTAAGAGCGCCTCCCATGATGGTATGTATTAAAGGTGAGCCCTTAATGGTCACCAGGTTTACTCGACGGCGTATGGCATCAAAGCCAAGTAACGTGCTCGCTTAATAGCTTGTGCCAATTCGCGTTGCTTTTTGGTGGATACAGCTGTAATACGGCTGGGCATAATCTTGCCTCGCTCGGTAGTGTATCGTTGCAACAGCTTGGTGTCTTTGTAATCAATTTTGAGACCATTATCTCCGCTAAATGGGCAGGTTTTCCGACGGCGGAAAAAAGGCTTACGTTGTGCAGATTCGGACATTACTCGTCTCCTTTTGTTTCGGTGGCATCAGAGTTCTTCTCACGAGTGTTTTCATGCCTCTCATCGCGATTAGCGGGTCTGTCTCGATGACTATGATGTGCTTCGCCTTCAGCACCATCGTTGAAACGTCGTGTTGTCCTGCTTTGCATCAGAGTAGATGGTTCAGGGTCAAGCTCATCCACTGCAATGCTCATGTAGCGAAGGATATCTTCATTCAAACGCATTTGCCGTTCAACTTCTTTTACGGCTTCAGCTGGGGCGTCTACATTAAGAAGAACGTAATGGCCCTTCTTATTTTTCTTGATTTTATAAGCAAGAGGACGCAGTCCGCAGAATTCAGTTTTTGAGACATCTCCACCCTTGTCTTTAATAACATCAGTGAAGGTCGAAGCCAGGACTTCCACCTGGGCAGGAGATAACTCCTGGCGTGCAATAAATATGGTCTCGTATAGAGACATAGCGATACTCCTTATGGCTATTCGTTACAGTTATACACTGTTACAAGCCGGATCATCCGGCAAGAAGTCAATGTTAGAGTGGTTCTTAGCTTATTTATTGCTGAATTGCAAGGGGGGAGTTGTTTTTTGATGAGTGCTATATTTTTGCCGTGGCTGTTTCCAACCATTGGCGCTCGACCCCCACTAGCTTGGGTGCTAGAGCTTTAAATACCTGTTGGTGATAATCATTCATCCAGTTAATTTCTTCAGTTGTGAGTAACTCCTTATCAATAAGGTTGTTGGCAAGAGGGACGAGCGTAAGCGTTTCAAATTCATAGAATGGTTTCTTGCCTTTAGAAATCTCTTTTACAAAAACTAAACTTTCAATGCGAATGCCATAGTCCTTCTCTTTGTAATATCCCGGCTCATTAGAGAGAATCATTCCAGGTTCAAGGGGTATTGTGTTTGATGCTTTAGAGATTCCTTGAGGGCCTTCGTGGACACTGAGAAAGCTTCCTACGCCATGACCTGTACCGTGGTCGTAGTCAAGCCCAGCTTGCCATAAGGAATTGCGAGCAAGAATATCAAGTTGAGAGCCAGTGGTACCTTTGGGGAATTTTGCCGAAGCGAGTGCAATGTGACCTTTTAATACACGCGTGTATCGGTCTTTTTGTTCTGCAGTCGGTTGGCCAAAGCACAAAGTTCGAGTGACATCAGTGGTGCCGTCAAAATACTGGCCTCCTGAATCAATGAGGTACAATGAGTCGCGACCAATAGGCAGAGCACTGTCCGGTGTGACTTTGTAATGGATGACAGCTCCGTGTGGTCCATAGCCTGAGATTGATTCAAAGCTGAGGTCATAAAAATGTAGATTTTCTGAGCGCAGGGCATTTATCTTAAGGCTAGCCGTCCATTCCGTGGTTTCCCCTTCTAGGGGCTGTTGGCTGAGCCAGGCAAAAAACTTAACCAAAGCCAGGCCATCACGGATATGGGACTGTTTCATGCCTTCGAGTTCGGTAGCATTCTTGATGGCTTTTGGTAATTGGCAAGGGTCAGGTTTAGAGATGAGTTCAACATTTGCGTCTTTCAGCATTTGCTCAAGAGCAATGGGAATAGAATTAGGGTCCACCTGGACAGACTTTACTTCTTTCAGTTGAGTGGAATTTAAGTGGTCATCAATATTTTTTAAATCAATAATGCGACCTTGGGGACTAAGGTGGGCATAAACTTGCGAGTTTACCTTCTCAAGGTCCACAAAAACATCATAAGTTCCATCCGCATCTAAAAGTGCATAACCAAGTACTAGAGGTGTATACACTACGTCATCGCCCCGTATATTCAATAGCCAGCAGAGAGAATCTGGGTTGGTGATCAGAGCCTTTTGGGCTCCGTTCTCACTGATTTTTTCTCCCACTTTCTTAGCTCGGTCTATGTGTGATTCTCCAGCAAAATCAATGGATTGTATGAAGCATGGGTCAATAGGACGGTTCGGTTGGTCCTCTCCCCATATTTGATCCACGAGATTACCGTTTATGGGCTTAAGCGGGATAGCTTTTTCTTCATAGCTTTTTAGCTGATTAGGGGTAAACAACCATGGGTCATAGCCAAGGGTCCCTTCGATATTTTCTTTAACCCAATCTTGTGGCTTGGTAACTGAGATGTGAAATGTATCGTAACTCTGGGTATCTAATTCTTCTTTTGCTTGTAGAGTATATCTACCATCAGTGAAAAAAGCCGCTTGTGTCTCGCCAACCACAGCAATGCCTGCGGATCCAGTAAAGCCAGTCAAAAAACGCAGTCTCTCAGCGTAGGGTGCTGTGTACTCGCATTGAAACTCATCAGCGTGGGGAATCAAATATCCCTGAACATCGTGCTCTTTCATGAGTTTTCTAAGGTGATCTAAATGGTTCATTGATGGTTCTTTCTCATGATTAAAGTGGTCCAATCCCCAATGCTAATGCAGTCTGATAAGGTGCAATTTGCCATACGATAACTCGATTCGACCATCTCTTTTTGCGTATTTAAGAGCCCTGAGAGAATGACATATCCACCTTGCTCCAAATTTTTGGATAAACTCTGAGCCATTGAACATAAGGG
>CAJQNC010000098.1 GCA_905479605.1 uncultured Alphaproteobacteria bacterium
ATTGAAAGAATATATGACAAGGAGTTATACAAGGAGAGAAACCTTGACGAGAGGCGTTTTAACAAGCTCAAAAATTTTAGAAGAGTTGCGACACGTTACGATAAAACAGCAAGTGCATTCCTTGCATTTGTCCAAATCACTGGAATACTCATTTGGCTAAAAATGAATGTCGACAGCTCCTACTCTATTTTGGAAAAGTTTTCGATGACGCTGGTGGTGTCATTAATTAATAAACCAAAATCCAATCGTTGTCGTGTTCGACCTTATAGAGTTTTGTTTCGGGTTGCATTCCGTCTAAGGTTTTGTGCCACTTAGACTTTACTTCCCACCTGTATTGCCTCTTTACTTCAAGATCAACTTCCATAGGTTTATACTTGGGTTTTTCACTGCTCCACCCGGTCCCACACTGGCATTTTAGGGTTCTTTTATTATTTTCACCTTTCTGAACTTCACAAGCTCGACAGTTTTTTTTATAATTTCCTTCAGGCAAACCCTCCTGCCTGCCAACATGAGTATGTGTAGAGGATTGTTTCAAGGTAGCATTTTCATGATCCGGGCCTATCGGGAAACCCCACCAAACCGAGTTACACATAGGCAGTTTTATATCATTTGTTATCTCGGTTTTGTTTGTGAGGACTAAACCGTGGTCAGAAACATGATGTCCCCCACTCATACAACAACTAATGTTCCCATTTAATTGAGTTGGTTTACAAGCAAGAGAAGGTGTAGGCAGTGTTAATCCTTTTGGCGCATCTGAGTTGTCAACCTCCACCGAAAGACGGGGGCAAGGATAGGGATGGTGTTCGGGTGTGCAGGCTTTATAGCTCTTCACTTCACATGTATGAGCGTGAACGTCCATGGACGATAACATTGGTATGAAGAGTGAAAATAGCAACTTGTGTAGCATAGAGAATCTCCTAACGGTCAATGATTTCAATTTCTTTAGAGACAATGGTAATGCAGAGATATTAACAATCTAATAAAGGCAACAAACAAACCAATAGACACTCCTGAAATTGTATTTTCTCTAAGAAAATACTATTACTCCCCCAATAAAACAGTAAACATCCATAAGTGATTCTGATGGTGTCTATCCATGGAACTGACAGACTCCCGCAAGTTATCTCAAGACGCCCAGGAAGCCTTACGTTTAAGGGCGATAAAAGCTGTTGAAATCGATGGGAAGATGATAACAGAAGTGGCTGTTTTGTTTGGTGTTTCTAGAGCTGCTGTTAGCAATTGGATTTCCGCCCACAGAAGGGGCGGTCAGAAAGCTATTCTCAAAAAGAAGCGAGGACGTCGCTCACAAGACATGACACTGCTAAAGCCATATCAATGTGCAATCATCGTTAATCTTATTACCGACCGTTGTCTTAACCAATTAAAGATGCTTTTTATGATGTGGACCCGAGAAGCCGTTGGAATGCTCATTGAACGAAGGTTCGGAATTAAGATGGCGGTTCGCAGCGTTGGCAATTACCTTAGGAGCTGGGGATTTACGCCTCAGGAACCTCTCCGTCGGGCTTATGAACGTCAGGACAAAGCTGTTAAGCTATGGCTAGAAGAGACATATCCAAAGATTGCAGCTCGCGCCAAGCAAGAAAAGGCAGAGATTCATTGAGGAGATGAAGCTGGCTTTCGGTCAGATCATCAAACAGGAACAAATTATAGCCCTAAATGCCAAACACCGGTTATTAAATCCACAGGGAAAGGATCAGACACCCAAATATTCCTAATTTTAGACAATCTTAAGCTTCATTATGCCAAGGTATTGAAGCCTTGGCTTGAGAAAAACAAGGACAAGATTGAACTGTTCTACTTGCCTTCTTATAGTCCTGAGCTCAATCCAGATGAGCTTTTGAATCAGGATGTTAAAAGTAATGCAGTGGGAAGGAAACGCGCCAAAACTCTTACCGAGTTGAAAAACAATATAACGAGGTACCTTTTTGGAACTCAAAAATCTCCTGAAATCGTTAAATCATATTTCCAAAAGTCAGAGGTTGCTTACGCCGCTTAATGTAAACTGTTTGCTGGCCGGAGTAATAGCTTAGGTAAAATAGAGACTTGCTCCACGAAAAAAACACCGACGCAAGCCGGTGTTTTTTTCTAAAAGGCACGGTGAGATTACTCCTCTTCACGATCCTCGTCATCATATAGCTTAATGGGGTTTACGGGCATAACCGTAGATATGGCATGCTTATAAACCAGCTGTGCGTGCGCGTCCCTTTTCAGAAGAACTGAGAAATTGTCAAACCAAGTCACAATTCCCTGAAGCTTCACACCGTTGACTAAAAACAGTGTCACGGGTGCTTTTTCTTTACGTAATTGATTGAGAAAAGTGTCCTGCAGGCTTTGTTGTTTATCATTTGTCGACATCTGGCCACCCTTTTTATTAGTTGCATTTCGTTGTTGTTATCTCTAAAGCCAGGGCTTTATGAGTGTTAACCTCTGATGCTGCTACTTTAGCAAAGGGTTCTTAACAAAAGGTTAGCTTAAAGTAAAAAATAGTAAAAAATATTATTTATTATTGTATTTATGGCTATTTTCAAATATCCAAACTCAATAAAGTAGGTATCGTTTGCATTGACGAATCCCCCCTTCCATGTGGACACAAATACCGCTAAGATACAGGCATGAATAGAGATTTTATTTAATATGACCACCGATTCAAAGCAGATACTTATTGATTGGGCACGTAAGTACTCCCTTGGGAAGCGTTTCTCTATCGGCTTGGTGTTTGCTACCATTGCATCGGTAGTCGTCACTTATATTCTCCTGACCAACGCTCCACCTATTTTGAACGACACTAAGCTTCTCATCTTCTTCATCTATTTGGACTTAGTGCTCCTGCTCTCTCTTGGATCACTGGTATCCTATCGACTTGTACGTTTATGGGGGCAACACCGCAGTGGGCGAGCGGGCTCTAAATTACACATGCGCATGGTTGCCATATTCAGTCTTTTGGCAATTGCACCCACCATTTTTATTGCTGTATTTTCCGCTCTCTTCTTTCAAGTCGGCGTTCAGGGCTGGTTTAATGACCGTGTTGAGGCCGCTGTGGGTGAATCACTGGCTGTGGCCCGAGCTTATATGGGAGAGCATCAGAAGGTTATCAGCGCCAATGCTCAATCCATGGCGATTGAGCTATACCCCTATTTTCAAAGCGCCATTTCTACACCTGCGCAGCTCAATGAAAAACTAACTGACCAGTCAGCTTTACGTTCACTCACCGAGGCTATTGTTTTCAATCGTGATATGGACATCCTCGGCAGATCTCGGTTTGCATTTTCCATGGACTTCGAAGCTATCCAGGCCCATGACTTAAACCGCTCTGCAGACAGCGTTGTCATCTATACAACAGAAGGCAACAGTCGTGTTCGAGCGCTGGTGCAAATTGACCCCTCTCAAGGGATTTTCTTACTTGTCGGGCGGCACATTAGCCCAGAGGTCCTGGCTCGGGTAGAGAATACTGAACAAGTGGTCAGTGAATACAAACTCCTTTCCTCTGAAAGCTCACACCTTGCTATTACATTCTCAATTCTCTTCATTGGTGTGGCTCTCATGTTATTGCTGGCAGCGATCTGGGGAGCTATCTACTTTGCCAATAAACTCGCAAATCCAATAGGTCAGCTGATCGAGGGCGCTGAAGAAGTCCGCCGCGGCAACCTGGGTATTCGCATCAATGAGATTCAAGAATCCCAAGAATTGGGAGGCCTCATCGAAGCCTTTAACCGCATGACCGCTCAATTGCAGTCTCAACGCAAAGACGTCATCAATGCAAACAGCCAATTAGATCAACGCCGCCGGTTTACCGAAGCGATCTTGTCTGGTGTATCCGCAGGAGTCATTGGCATGGATAAAGAAGGTGCCATCAATTTACCCAATCAATCAGCTTCAGCCCTTTTGGATACAGATTTGAAGGAACATATCGGTGAAAAGCTGATAGATGTATTTCCTGAGGTTAAGGAGTTATTCCAACGTTTTGAAGGTGCGGAGAAGGGCACAGCTGAGGACGAGATACACATTACTCGAAATGGCCACACACTCACTCTACTCGCTCGCCTGGTAGCCGATCGCTTTGATGGTGGCATTACAGGCTACGTATTAACCTTTGATGACATTACTGCCCTGCAATCTGCTCAGCGACAAGCTGCCTGGTCTGATGTCGCTCGCCGCATTGCCCACGAGATTAAAAACCCCCTGACACCTATTCAAATTTCGGCAGAACGTTTGAAACGACGATATTTACCCGAAGTCAAAGATGACCCTGAAACTTTTCGATCATGTATTGACACCATTATTCGGCAAGTTGAGCACATCGGATCCATGGTCAATGAATTTGCCTCTTTTGCCCGCATGCCAAATCCACAAATGGAATCTTATAATCTTATTAAAATCTGTAAGGATGCTATCTTCCTGCAAAAACAAGCCTATCCAAAAATCAAATTTAAATTTGATTCTTTCACAAAAAAACTTCCATTTCTTTGCGATCCAAACCAAATTGAACAAGCTTTAACAAATCTTCTTAAAAACGCTGTAGAAGCTGTTGAAGCCAGAGGAGATAGCCATAAGGGAATCATCACAGTCACCGTAGATCAAGAGCCTAACAGGATTTCTATTACTATTGACGATAATGGCATTGGCTTACCTCAAGAAGGCAGAGAGCGACTTTCAGAGCCTTACGTCACTCATCGAGAAAAAGGAACCGGTTTAGGGCTTGCCATTGTCAAAAGAATCGTCGAAGATCACCAAGGAAATTTAAACCTCGCGGAGAGTGATCTAGGTGGTGCACAGGTATCTCTTGTGTTCGGTCTATTTCAAAACGATAACCGTCGCGCCAGTTAGGCACTGAAAGGAAGAGAGTCACGTGAACGAGATCTTAGTTGTCGATGATGAAAAAGATATACGAGAGCAGATCACAGGTCTTCTAGAAGACGAAGGTTACCAGACTCGATCCGCTCCTGATGGAGCTACGGCACTTAAGGAAATCGAAAAGCGGCAACCCGACTTGTTATTGCTGGATGTTTGGCTAGGGGATCCTGCTTACGATGATCTCAAGCTACTAGAAATGGTCCGGGCTAAGAATTTAAATATCCCTATCATCATGATCAGCGGACACGGGACGGTAGAAACGGCTGTGAAAGCCATAAAACTTGGGGCTTTTGACTTCATTCAAAAGCCTTTCAAAACCGAACGACTCTTCTTAGTCATCCAACGAGCCCTAGAGACAGCCCAGTTAAAGCGAGAAAATCAAGCCCTTAAAACCCAATTTCAATCAACCTCTGAGCTTGTAGGCTCATCAAACGCCATTTTCCAATTAAAGAAAAACATCGAAAAAGTAGCTCCCGTGAACAGTCGCGTACTCTTGATCGGTCCCTTTGGCGTCGGGAAAGAGCTCATCGCTCATCAGATTCATGTTTTATCATTAAGAGCTGACGGTCCCTTCCTCTCCGTCAACTGTGAGGGGAGGCATGATGAACTGAATGAGCGTCTTTTTGGGTCGGAAGGAGCTGAAGATGGAAACCTTGGAGCCTTCGAACAAGCCCATAAAGGAACTCTTTATCTAGAAGATGTATCGTCACTTTCTGCGGATCTACAGTCCCAATTGGTACGCTTGCTACACGATGGAACCTTTACCCGTCACAATGGAAATCAGAAGGTGAAAGTTGACGTCAGAGTGTTAGCATCTACACGTCACGATTTGAAAAAGCTTGTCCTGGAAGGACAATTCCGTGAAGACCTCTATTACCGTCTGAACATTGTGCCTCTGAATATCCCGGCTTTATCTGAAAGGCGAGAAGATATTCCTCAGCTCGTCGAACACTTTGTCAAAGAGATTTCTCGTTCTGAAGGTATCCGGTCACGTACATTCTCAGAGCAAGCACTGAACCTCATGCACTCCTATTTATGGCCAGGAAACATCCATGAGCTGCGCGCTGTTGTTGAGAGAGTTTTGCTTCTGTCACCAGCCGCTAACGATCAGCCTGTCACTACTGATGAACTGCCCGGCGAGCTCAAAGGCGAAGCAGCAAATATTCAAGGAGCAGAGGATTTATTAAGCCTTCCTCTTCGCGAGGCCCGCGAGAATTTCGAGAGAGACTACCTTCTTGCTCAAGTCAATAAATTTTCAGGAAATATCTCGCGAACAGCTTCTTTTATTGGCATGGAACGATCCGCCTTACACCGCAAGCTGCGGCACTTACAACTGGAACGTAAAGAAAAGGGCTTTGGAACATAATCACTCCAAGGGTAAGTCATGAAAGTCATCATATGCGGAGCAGGACAAGTTGGTCAAAGCATTGCTCGTTACCTCTGCCAACAAGATAACGATGTCACGATTATTGACCAGTCTGAAGATTTAGTATCAAGCATCTCTTCGACTCTTGATGTCCGAGGAATAACTGGTTTTGCTTCTCACCCAGATGTATTGGCCAAAGCAGGGATCGCCGAAGCTGAAATGCTCATTGGTGTAACCTACGCTGATGAGGTCAATATGGTGGCCTGCCAGATTGCCCACTCTCTTTTCAATGTGCCCATGAAAATTGCTCGGGTCCGCCATCGTAGCTATCTCGACCCTGAATGGGCAAACTTATACAAACCTGACCACCTCCCTATCGACTTAGTTATTTCACCTGAATATGAAGTGGCCCAAGCCATTAGCCATGGACTCGAAGTCCCAGGTGCATTTGAAGTGGTTCCTTTTGCCGACGGGTTGGTTAACTTTATCGGTATCCGCTGTAAGGAAAAGTCACCCTTAATGAACACTCCTCTCAGCTTTCTTGGGGGACTGTTTCCTGACCTTGAAATGTCTGTCATGTGTATCATCCGCGGAGACGATTCACTTATCCCCGATGCTGATACGGTCTTTCTTCCTGGTGATGAAGTTTATCTTCTAGTACGACCTCATCAAATGAATGCTGTGATTGAAGCCTTTGGCTATGAAAAAGAATCTTCACACCGCCTGCTCGTTCTCGGCGGTGGAAACGTGGGACTTTGCCTGACCCAAGAGCTTGAGCACCGCCTCCCTCACGTGAACACACTGGTTATTGAGCAAGATAAAGAACGGGCTGTATTTATTGCCAATCAGCTGAGTACAGCGACTGTGCTACGTGGCGATTGCCTCGACAAAGATATCCTTCTCGAAGCTGGAGCTGATAAAGTAGATACAGTTGTAGCCGTCTCTTCAGACGATAAGGTTAATATTCTGGCTTCCTTACTTACAAAACGTATTGGAGCCAAACAAGCCTGGGCGTTAATCAACAGCCCTGCCTACCCCTCACTCGTCACCTCTTTAGGTGTCGACTCAGTCATTAGCCCACGTTCTCTCACCGTCTCGAAGATCTTGCAGTTTATGCGTCGAGGCCGAATTGTTCAGCTGCACTCCCTCCGTGATGGACATGGGGAAATTGTTGAAGCGGAAGCCCTCGGTGCCTCTAATGTTCTTGGCAAGACCATCGGTGAACTCTCGATTCCTGGAAAGCTCTTTGTAGGAGCCTTGATTCGAGAAGGAGAAGCCCTGGCCCCAAAAGCAGACACTGTGGTTAAAGTTGGCGACCACTTGATTATTATGGCCACTGCCGATGCGGTTGCTAAGTTCGAGCGCATGTTCTCTGTCCGTCTCGGATATTTCAACTAATGGATTTGATAGTTCAAAATAATATAGCGACATGGGGAGATAAGACTTTCGAGTGCTCCATTGGCTTAGGTGGAATAGTTGAGGACAAGCAAGAAGGTGACGGAGGCACACCCGTAGGCCGGTTCCCTTTTCGCAAAGTGTATTACCGCTCTGAACGCATAGGGCCAATCTCTACAACACTACCCACAAGTGCTATTGATAAATCTGATGGCTGGTGTGATGACCCAAAAGATCCGATGTACAACAAACACGTCAAACTTCCTTACGATGCCAGTCACGAAAAACTCTGGCGAGAAGATCATGTGTACGATGTGATCCTGGTCGTGGGACAAAATGATGCACCGGTTATTCCTGGCAAAGGCAGTGCCGTTTTTGTCCACTTGCGCCGACCTGAGGGTATACCCACCGAAGGATGTGTTGCATTCTCATTGGAAAACCTGCTAAAAATCATTGAAGAATGCAATAATCAAAGCCATTTAGTTGTTGAGAGATAACCATGATACCTGAAATCTACCCGCAAGAACGCCCACAAGCCATCCTATTCGACTGGGACAACACTCTCGTTGACAGCTGGCGCACAATCTTAGACAGCATCAATATTGCCAAAGCCAGTATGGACATGCCCCCCATGACTGCTGAAGAATTCTGGGCCATTCCTCACCATTCCGTTAAAAATGCGGCTCGGGAGTTGTTTGGTAAGAATTGGCAAGAAGCTGAAGAAATCTATTACAAAAATATTCGTGAGAACCATCTTGAAGGGCTCTCTCTTCTTGAGGGAGCTGCAGAGCTGCTTGATCACCTGACTCATCAATCAGACATCTATGTTGCTGTGGTGAGCAACAAACATGGTGAAATCTTACGCCGAGAATCTACCCACCTGGGCTGGGACCACCACTTTGGTTCGATCATTGGCTCGCGAGATACAGAAGAGGACAAGCCTTCACCTATTCCCGTGCATACAGCTCTCAAGCCAGCGGACCTGAAAGCCGGTCACCATGTGTGGTTTATCGGCGATTCGGTCGTGGATGTCGAGTGCGCCCGCAACTCAGGCTGTGTACCCGTGGTGGTTGGCGAGGCAGAAGCTTCGAATCAGAATGATATTGTGCATGCCAAGACCTGCCAAGGAATAAAGGATTTGTTGGAGACGTTGTAGGAAATTCCAAAAAACCCTATTAAAAAACTAACACTTCTCCTTCAGCGAATACAGCATCTCTAATGCCTCTCTGGGGGAAAGAGAATCAACATCCACCCCCTTCAACTGAGCCTCAATTTCAGACACTCCCTGCGGCATCACATCCTGCTTTGCAAACAATGGCAGGTCAGCGAGCACATCCATGGGCTTGTGTTGGTCGCCTTCTAGAGTCGCCAACACCTCTTGCGCTCGAACGATGGCGGTTGGGGGTAGTCCTGCCAGTTTAGCCACATGGATGCCGTATGATTTATCAGCCGTGCCAGCCATGACTTGGTGGAGGAAGACGACTTTGTCCTCCCACTCTTTGATCTTCATGGTGTGGCATGAACAGGAATCAAGGCGGCCTTCGAGAACAGTTAGTTCATGGTAGTGGGTGGCAAACAGGGCACGGCATTGACTGGTTTCATGCAGGTGTTCGACACAGGCCCACGCAATAGACAGGCCATCATAGGTAGCAGTACCTCGGCCAATTTCATCTAAGATCACAAGGCTGCGTGGGGTTGCTTGGTTCATGATCGTGGCGGTCTCGACCATCTCAACCATAAATGTAGACTGACCTCGGGCTAAATCGTCAGAGGCCCCTACCCGGCTGAAGATACGATCTATCACGCCAATATGAGCCTCATTTGCAGGCACAAAGGAGCCCATCTGAGCCAGTATAGCGATCAGGGCATTCTGACGCAGGAATGTACTTTTACCGGCCATATTAGGCCCTGTAAGTAGCCAGAGACGGTCTTTGTCGGATAGGGTGCAGTCGTTACCGACGAAGTAGCCATCTGCTTCATTAAGCATGACCTCTACCACAGGGTGGCGCCCACTATGAATATCAAAGGTGAGCGATTCATCCACCACAGGACGACAGTAATTATATTCACGGGCCAGAAAGGCGTGACTGGCTCCTACATCCAGTGCGGCTATCATGCCGGCCGTTTGGGCAATTGAATCCGCTTGCGCCATGACCTCATCTACCAGCTGGCCAAATATCTGCAGCTCAAGTCCCAGAGCTTGATCGGCAGCCCCCACAATTTTCTTTTCTAACTCAGAGAGCTCGACGGTAGTAAAGCGCATGGAATTGGCCATAGTCTGCCGATGGATGAAATCATCTCCAAGTTTGTCCTTATGCTGAGACGTGATCTCCACATGGTAACCTAAGATATTGTTATGTTTTATTTTAAGTGTGGCTACACCCGATGACTGGCTATACTTAGCTTGCAGCCCTGCTATCAATTTCTTGCTGTTATCACGCAACAGTGTAAACTCATCCAACTCAGGGTTATAGCCATGAGCTACAAAACCACCATCGCGAGCCAAAAGTGGGAGAGTTTCGTTGAGGCCCTTCTCAAGATGATCTACTAAACTTTGATGATCTCCTAGGTGCTTTGAAAGGATCTGCAGAGCTTTGGGCCCCTCATGGCCAATGACTTTACGTAAATCATCAACCAGGCCCAAGCCTTGATTGATAGAAGCCAGGTCACGTGGCCCTCCCCGCCCAACGCTCAGACGTGACAGTGCACGTTCCATATCAGGACATTGTTTCAAAACGGCCCGCAGCGCTTCAAGCTTTGCCTCTGACTGATAGAAGAACTCAGTCATATCCATTCGAGCATTAATATCCCTTATATCCGTCAGAGGATGGGCCAAGTGAGCTGCGAGCATCCGCCCCCCAGCTGCAGTTACCGTATGATCTATGGCGTCCAGAAGGCTTCCCCTGCGCTCTCCAGAGAGTGTAGCGACCAGCTCCAAGTTACGGCGAGTCGAAGCATCAATCTCCAGAAGGGTTCCAGGCTTTATCTGCTTCGGGCGATTCAGCCGCGGGAGATTTTGGATTTGGGTTAACTTTACATAATCCACCAAAGCCCCAGCTGCAGCGACCTCAAGAGATGAGAGCTGACCAAAGCTATCGAGAGTCTTGACGCCATATATCTTTCGGAGTCGCTCTTCCCCATTCCGCAAATCAAATCGACTAGGGGGTAGTGGGTTGAGTTTTTTCTTCCAGTCCTGAAATACTTCTTGTAACTCGGGCTGCTGCAAAAGAGGCTCTGGCAGTATGATCTCACTTGGTAGCAACCGGGCCAACGTGGTATTAAGCTGCTCCACTGATGACTCTTCCACATAAAAATCACCGGTGGATATGTCAATCGATGCCACACCTAACGTCTGAATATTGACCTTTCGGTCAACAACAACAGCTGAAAGGAAGTTATTGCTTCGGGCATCCAGCAATGATTCTTCGGTCAAGGTTCCAGGTGTAACAATACGCACCACAGCTCGCTCGAGAGGTCCTTTCCCTTTCCGATTATTGGGATCTTCCATCTGCTCGCAGATAGCCACACGAAATCCTTGGCGAATTAGGCGTGCTAGATAGTTATCTACGGCGTGAAAAGGCACACCGGCCATGGGAACCTCTTCCCCATCTGTGCCTTTCCCCCGGCGAGTTAACGTAATATCGAGGGCCTTGGCAGCAATTATAGCATCTTCAAAGAAGAGCTCGTAAAAATCACCCATACGGTACATCAATAAACATCCAGGATGCTGAGCTTTAATGTCTAGATACTGCTCCATCATCGGAGTGAGTTTTTTTGGTTTTTCAACCGACTGTGCTGCTTCTGAGGCCATACTACCCTACATATGAAAAGAACTTTTTGGCAGAGTACTGGTCTAGGGGGTGAGGTCAAGGGGGAATGTGTAAACCCATACTTCATAAATAAATAAAAAGTATTGAAGAAGGCTACCTTAAGAGAGCTTACTCCCTCAAGGCAGTTGATTTATAAAACTTACTTTTTCAAGCAGGCAAATTCTGCGAGATTCCACTCTGTTCCACTCTGACAGGAAAAACACTTATTTGGGTGAACAGATTTGTGATCATAAAAATCTTCTTCATGAGAGCACCCGGCGATAGGCTTATCCATTTGACACATATAGCCTGCCATAGGCTTTGCACCTTCAGGGCATTTATTCATATCAGCATCTTTGTCTTGGGATGAAAGCCCAAGATGACCTTTAATCATATCTGAAACATCTGCTTGTTGAGCAACTGCACCAGTAATTGCGAACAAAGAAGCGATAGCTAGCATTGTTAGTGATTTTTTCATAATTATCTCCTTTTTTGATTGTGACATCATTCAAGAAAAAAATTAAATAACAGTTAAGATTAACTCTCACTAAATGTAGCCTCATGGTTAAAGGACCCATTGAGACCTACCAGAAACTTTGCTACAAAGAAGCTCGTAATTTACAATCTAGGACGTCTACAAGTATGACCCAATTCAAGTCACCTTTTATCCAAGAAGCCCATGATCGGGGCTTTATCTTTCAGTCGACTGACCTGGAAACCCTTGATGAACAAATGTCGCAAGGGCCGGTAACAGGGTATCTGGGGTTTGATGCAACCGCTGACAGTCTGCACGTGGGTAGTCTCATGCAGATTATGCTTCTGTACCTCATGCAGAAACACGGCCACAAGCCAATCGTTCTTATGGGTGGTGGAACGACTATGATTGGTGATCCCTCAGGGAAGGATGAGTCCCGACAAATGATCACTGAAGAGGTAATCAGAGCCAATATTGAAGGGATTTCTAAGCCATTCAATACGGCCCTCACATTTGGTGATGGTTCTAGTGATGCTGTCATCGTGAATAACTACGACTGGTTGAAAGGCCTGAATTACATCGATTTCCTTCGGGATTATGGCCCCCACTTTTCCGTTAACCGTATGCTTTCATTTGATAGCGTCAAATTACGGTTGGAAAGAGAACAGAATCTCAGCTTCCTGGAATTTAACTATATGATCATCCAGGCCTATGACTTTCTCGAGCTAAACCGCCGCTATGGCTGCACTCTGCAAATGGGTGGTGGCGACCAATGGGGCAACATCATCAATGGTGTCGAGTTGGTCCGACGCGTTGATCATAAAAATGTCCTTGGCCTCACAACACCTCTCATTACCACTGCTGATGGCGGTAAGATGGGT
This sequence comes from uncultured Alphaproteobacteria bacterium, assembly GCA_905479605.1. GTDB lineage: Bacteria > Pseudomonadota > Alphaproteobacteria > UBA9655 > UBA9655 > CAJQNC01. The sequence goes on from CAJQNC010000098.1 coordinate 12,799, forward strand.
AAGACGGCCCAAGGAGCTGTATGGTTGAATGCTAACCGGCTTAGCCCATACGACTACTGGCAGTTCTGGCGTAATACCGATGACCGTGACGTAGGAAAGTTCCTACGCTTATTTACAACCCTACCTTTATCTGAAATTGAGCAACTTGAAAAGTTAGCTGGCTCTGAGATAAATCTGGCAAAGAAAACCCTAGCAGATGAAGCCACAGCATTTCTTCATGGAAAAGATGCCGTTATCGAAGCCCGTAAAACAGCGGAGAAAGTTTTCGAAGCTCATTCTCACAACTTGGCGCAAACAGACCTCCCTACCGTCACTGTCAGCGCTGAGGAGCTAGGTGATAATGGTTTGCAAATTATTGAGTTGATGACACAGCTGAACCTCACACAATCCAAGAGTGAAGCTCGCCGGCTGATTAAAGGTGGCGGAGCCCGTGTCAATGATGTGCCCATTCAAGACGAACTCGCGACTTTGACACCAGAGACGTTTGCCGAGGATAAGTTAGTCAAAATTTCAGCGGGTAAAAAGAAGCACGGAGTAGTGAAACTGGAGGGGTAACGCAGTGCCTCTCACAACCTACCCAAGCCCCAGTCTGTGCTGCAATAATCAAACCCTCCATTAATATGACAGTCTTTGGAAGGCATTTCCATTCCTCAGGACAGGTTGCCTCACTGGGGATTACATTTATTCATGAGCTCTAAAATTTCAGAGGATCGTCGGCGTTTAGTCCAGTGCTTCAAGTTAAATTTGAGAAGAATAGAACCTTATTACAAAAAATATTAGGGAATATTTAATATTAAATATTTATTATTAAAATATTATGTATTAGTTTAGATCAAGATTAATGAATATATTATACACCACACTTACATTGATTACTCTTTCGCTGGCTCCTCCTGCAAGTGCTGAAAGAGGTAACATAGAGTTAAAACTGTCCAAGGACAGCACAGCCATAACGTATATTCTATTTTACACAAACCATGCCGATCTGAAAGAGCATCATTCTTTAGGGGTTTTAGGGCAACCCCACCCAAAACTTAGCTTTTCGAACTTGCACACAAATGTTCTGGTCGTCTATGGACACAATCAAACGGCGTGTCGAGATGGGACCGCTACAGCCATTAGGCTTGAACCCTCAAAAAGTTACACGGCAAAGCTAAATAGAGACTGCCAACTGACTATGGAAGTTGATTAGTAGCTTCAAATCTGCACACAAGGCACATTCAAAACTGAAGAGCGACATTCTGTTAAAATTTAGAAAAAAAATAACAGGAGAAAAGTATGTCGCGGAGAAAGTATCACCACCTGAAGTCAGAGGATCGTTTAAAGCTTTATTCATTATTGCTAGAGGGTTTG
>CAJQNC010000099.1 GCA_905479605.1 uncultured Alphaproteobacteria bacterium
GATTGAGTCACCAGTATATCTGCAAAGCTGCTCATTGTTCCTCCAATGTAAGTCTATCATTGAAAAAATTATAACCTGATGACAGAGAAAGTTACACACTAATTAGACCGGATGGGGGACTTTTGCAGAGGTTTCAATCAATTTTGTCGAGTGCTTTGCTAATTTAGCAATAAATTGACGAGATTCTCACTTTGCAGTATAATTTAATGATGAGAAAATACTTAAGTTCAGGCCGTCTATATATAAGAGCTTAAGTATTATTTAGCTTGGCGGCAGCTTGTTACAGTAGAGGTATATTATTCCTGAAGACCCTATGAGTCCGGAATCTTTACGAGATTTTATCGTAAACTTCCTTGATGACCGTAAATTGCTTGATATTGTCTGTATAGACCTTGCTGGTAAATCTTCCATCGCCGATTACATGATTGTAGCTTCGGGTACGTCTCAGCGTCACGTTGGTGCGTCTGTAAGTATGCTGCAGGAGGAGTTGAAAAAGCAAGGTATGAAAGGCATGAGCATCGAAGGGGAACAGCACTGTGACTGGGTGCTCTTGGATGCTGGCGATGTGGTCGTTCACGTGTTCCGCCCAGAAGTCCGCGATTTTTATTGCCTCGAGAAGATGTGGGGACCTCTTCCTGAAGATGAGGATGGCCCTCGACCTGAGCACGCGGCTCACTCTTGATGCGGATCACAGTGTGTGCGGTGGGCCGTTTGAAAAAAGGGCCCTGGCACGAGCTTGTGGATGAATATATCAAGCGCCTGAACTGGTCAGTAACTATTGCTGAAGTGGAGGCAAAGCCGGGCCTATCGGGTGCTGCCTTGAAGGATGAAGAAGGGCAGCTGCTGTTGAAGAGTATTCCTGATGATTCTCAGATTATTTCTTTGGATGAGCGGGGTAAAGAGACCTCAAGTCTTGAACTTTCCCAAAAAATAGAACATATCCAACATCATGGTGGTGGCAAAGTTTGCTTTGTCATCGGTGGGGCTGATGGGCTCTCTGATGCTGTCAAAGCCAGGGCGGATCAGTCAATTTCCTTCGGTCGTACCACGTGGCCGCATATGATGGTGAGGGTGATGTTATTTGAGCAAATCTACCGTGCTCAACAGATCCTCTGTGGTCATCCCTATCACCGGGAGTAAGATGTTATTGGTTTGTTTGGTGAGTGCTTTCATTTGCCTCCTGTAGGTTTTCTATTCTATCGTTATCGTTAGTAAGTCGGGTGTTCAGGTACCTGTCCTTCAGGGTATGAAGGAAACACTGAGAGAGACTCTGATGGAATGTCAATATATTCTCCCAGTCCACCACGGTAGTATTGACGAAATCGGAGCGGTTGGTTGTGGTGCCGACGAGGACCGTCCGATTGCCCGAGCCTAACATGAATGATCCATTACCAAGTTCATGTTGAGCGAACCTTACTTGAGCGAGATGTCTTGTGATTTTCCTAGCACCGGTGCGTTTTGTTTCGGAAATCCTGGGTGCGTTACTTCCATGATTTCCTTGGTCAGCAAATACCGTCAGATTCTTCTGAGGGTATGGCTTTCCATTTTTGAGGAAACGTTCACAAAGACGTTTAAGGAGGGGGTGAGTAAGGTGGGACTTTCTCTTTTTTATTTTAGTGCAGATATTGTGTTTACTGCTCATTCGCTTTAATACCTCCAAGAGGTACGTTATCATAAAATTTATTAAAATTCAATACGTATTTGACAAGTATTTTACTATTTGACGTTTTTTGAGGTCATATAGTTGATTTTATTAGTAAATTTATCTGACTTATTGGGGTTGGGGTTCTGACCTCTCAGTCCCTGTCAGAGGGGCTCTTGTGTACCGTAAACGAATGAAAGCGAGTAAAAAGCGCTGTAACCAGTTTAGAGGCTATAATTTAGCTCTTAAAAAACACCCCTCATAAAGAGGGGCGTTTTAAAATTATAGAACTTAAAGATTACAGTTTATACTTGCTGCAATCACCTTTTCCGTCTCCGAGATTCATACATTTCTTGACGCTTGCTTCGTTATCTGTATTACATGCAATAACACCGCACATATCTTGTGTATCTTTACCGTTGCATGTGCTACTCAACCAGTTGGGGGTACAAGCAACTTTCAAACCCTTCCCGATTGTTGACTTATTAACTGCTTTCATTAGGCCTTTTTTTTCAATGGTTTTATAACACTCTTTTTTCTTCTCTAGTGTACTAATGTCATTGCAAGCACTAATGATTTTTGTAGATACATTGACATAGTTCAAAAAGGTTGTCAAAGCACCACCTGAAGAGCCTTCAAAATTCTTGCGGAACTCATGAGCAAAATCTAGGTCTTTAGACACTTGATCCTTGAACTCTTCATGCCGAGAATCTGCACCCTCATGCTCCATAGCAAAAGCACCGGCTGTTAATGTTGTCGCTAAAGCGGCTACTGTGAAAAATTTCGTGAACATCATGGTTGTTCTCCCGTTCGTTTGTTTATATTGAGTGACTGTAGCCCCCATGGCTACTCGTCCTCACTCTGGACTTTCGGGAGTATTATGCCATCGATTAGGTTAAAAAAAGGTTAAAGGGGGCATAGGTTATATTGGGGAAAGAATCAGAGGAGCCGGCTGCAAAACCCACAAATGTGGCACCAGATACCGGTGTTGGCGTTTGTTGACCGAGCAAGCTCGGACAAACGCACAAACCGGCATGACGATAACCCTGTGTTTATAAAAAGCAATTATCATTTCGGCCTTGATACAGTACGGGCCGGTTTAAAAAATGTTTATCTTCAGTAGTCTACGTTCCCCGGCCCCCGAGCCGGGGCCCATCTGAACACCTGGGGGACATCTCCTTTGAGGCAAGTTAGACCCCGGATACAAGACTCGCAACCCATGCAAAGCCTGGGCTCGTCTATGTTCCGGGGAACGTATTTTTTAAGGCTATAGAGGAATTTTAAACCGGCTAGTGCTACATCAAGTGCGGGGAACGTACCCTTAGTTAAGTCAGGGCTGTGTAGTGGTTTTACCGGGTCGCGAGTGGCGTGGTGGCCAAGGAACGTAGCAATAAAGAGATCAGAGTCAAACCTTCTCAGCAACCTGGCACCTCTCAAGCCGCTGCATTCACCAGGCGCTCAAGGGGGAGAGTGATCGTCACAGTGGTGCCTTTGCCTTTTTTGCTTTGGATGCGCAGCTTGCCTGAGTGGAGGCGGACGTACATGCTGGTTAGGTAGAGACCTAAGCCGGAGCCCTCGTACTTGCGGGACATGGGGTTTTCCACCTGGCCGAAGGCTTCAAGAGCCTTGGGGATATCACCTTCATCCATACCAATGCCCGTATCCTGGACTTGCATGGATAGCCCTTGTTCGCTTTTGCTAATGGAAAGGCGCACATGGCCTTTCTCAGGCGTGAATTTGATGGCGTTCACTAAGAGATTGATGAGGATTTGTTTGATCTTGCGCTCGTCAGCAAACAGCAGCGGTAGGTGAGGGGAGAGACTAATTTCCAGGTTGAGACCGGCTTCTTGAATGCGCTGAGCGATCATGCGTTCGATCTGCATGGCCACTTCGGCCATAGAAAAGGTACTTTCTTTGAGTTCAAGGTGGCCCACTTCAGCCTTGGAGATATTGAGGATATCGTCAATCAGACCGAGAAGATGCTGGGCACTTTGGAGGATGTCCTCTGAATAGGCTTGGTATTGCTCGTTGCCGATGGGGCCGAGTAATTGCCGGGACATCATCTCGGAAAAGCCAATGATGGCATTGAGCGGGGTGCGCAGCTCGTGGCTCACATGGGCTAGGAATGTGCTTTTGGTGCGGCTGGCGGCTTCGGCCATTTCTTTGGCGGCTCTCAGCTTTTCTTCCCTTGTTTTGCTTTCCGTAATATCATGGCAAATGCTGACCACGTTACCCTGGCTGGTGTGTCGGTCAATCACTCGAATCCATCGCCCATCGTTGAGTTGATACTCAGTTTGGCTATGGGGTTTTTTGCGTTGTTTTGCCCGCATTTCTAGCCAACGGCTATGGTTTTCAGGCTTGATATTCAGCTGGCCACTTTCCAGAATAGCTGTCTCAAGTTCATGAAAAGTGGGGTTTTGAATCGCCATAGTTTTCAGAATGGGAAAGATTTCAAAGAAGCGGTCATTCCATAGGATGAGATGGTCGTTATTGTCAAAAAAGGCAAAGCCCTCATTGATTCCGCCGATGACATCATTGATGATAGTGCGCATGCGAGATGCTGTATTTTGGTTATCAACCAACGGGTTATCTGACTGTTGTTGTCGGGATAGAAATGATTTGAATTTTTTCATGGTTCCCTCCCGTGAGTAGAATGTGTTATCAGGCTTAGCCCTTTTGCATGCGGCTTGTATAAGAAAGGATGTAAATCAGGACGCCAAATACGAGAAGAGCGCAAGCCTGATGGATGGTTCCAAGGGATACAGGCACTTGGTAAAGCAGTGTGACAATTCCGAGGAGATATTGCAAGGCTATCAAGCCTGCCAGAACGAGGGATGCGGTTAAAACCTGGTGAGGGATGCGTCGTTTATGAATAGAAATAGCAAAGAACAGCAAGTACCCAAGGCTCAGCGTCGCTAAAATGCGGTGAGTCAATTGCACCGTTGCTGGATTCTCAGTGAAGTTTGTCCAAAAGGGTGTGTTAAAAAAGATCTCCGGGGGCAGCCAAGTCGAGCCCATTTTAGGGAATGTGTTGTAGACAAGCCCTGCCTTCAGGCCTGCAACAAAAGCGCCCATGGTTACCGTGAGGAGGAGGAAAGCGAGTCCCAAGAGACCTGCAAATTGGGTTTTTTGCAAGTCACGGTGGGAATAACCTAATGTAGTGAGAGGGGGTTTTAAGGCGAAGACTGAGGAAAGAGCAAAGGCAAAGATTGTAAAGCCAAGCAAGAGGTGAGCTGCAAGGCGGTAGGGGCTGACCATGGGGTCGTTCACCAATCCACTTTTGACCATGTACCAACCCAAGAAGCCCTGGCTGGCTCCCAGAATCCATAAGGCGCCAATACGTGGTCTGAGGAAGCTGTATTTGGCTTTGCTAAAGCATATATAGGTTGGGATTAATAGCACAAGTGCTAGTGCACGACCCCAAAGGCGGTGAATATATTCTAACCAGAAGATGGATTTAAATTGGGAGAGAATCATGTCGGAATGGACTTTGAGAAATTCAGGCGATGTTTGATATCGAGCGAATTCGGCAATCCACTGTTCTTGGGTCAAAGGGGGTAGGATTCCAGTGATGGGCTCCCATTCAACCATAGAGAGGCCGGAGCCGGTAAGCCGGGTGATACCGCCTATGACAACCATGGTAAAGACCATTGCTACGAGGGCCCATAGAGAGCCTGAGAGGATGGCTTGAGTTTTCTTTGTTTTTTTCATTGCCATGCACGATCCTTATCTCAAGTTATGATGTAAGTATTTCCCATGTTGTGGGTAAAGATCAAGTAGAATGTTTTTGAGGGTATCAGTCAGAAAGTGTCATTATACCTCCAAGTTATAAGTGTCACACGTTCCCCAGGGGTCATGGTGCCTCATTACGTATATCTGTTGTGGTTCGCGCTGGGCCCGGGATAGCAAGATTCGCTGACTGCTCACTGCGTTCACAGGCTCATCTCGCTTCCGGGGTACGTGATTTAGGAGCAAGAAGGTCTATTTCAACTTGGCTGAAAGTTGATTAAGGGTTTTCTTTATATCTTTCACATCCTTCGACAGAGCCGCGATTTGAGTATCCTGAGCTTCTTCCAAGATTTCGGTTTCTTCAACTTCTTCTGAAGTAGCTTCTTCAACAAACCCTTGCATGGCATCAACCACAATTCCTACAAAGAGGTTCATCATGACGAATGCCAACACCACAGTGACAGCAACAAAATAGATCCAAGCCCAAGGGTATAATTCCATAACGGTCCGGGTGATCTCACCGTAGCTGTCTGATTGCATGAGGGCAAAGAGAGTCAGCATGGAGCAACCTAGATCTCCGAACTCTTCTGGAAAATTTTTACTAAAGAGCTCCACACCCATAACTCCCAATATGTAAAAAGAAAGGCTTAAGAGGAATAATGCCATGAAAACTTTTGGCCAGATTTTCAAAAGCACATTCACAATATGTGAGAGATGAGGGTTTGTTTCCATCACACTCAATGATTTAAGAATGCGGAACGAGCGCAGTACAGAGAAACCTGCTTCGTGAGGCACGAGGGAAAGGACGATAACGACAACATCAAATAAGTTCCACCCCTCACGGAAGAACTTGGTTCTTTGTACCCATAAACGGGTGCCTATTTCGATAATGAAAAGAAAAATGGTGAGGTCCTCGATGAATGCCAGGGCTGGCCCAAACTTCTCTGCCATCAGAGGCCATGTGGTTAGCCCCACAACGATGGCGTTAACCAGGATCACAATCAGGATAAACTTATGAGCTCTGCGGCTATCGATCCAGTGAGTGTCTTCAGTGCGTTCTTTTGTTTTGCTAGCCATCTTATTTTTTCCTTAGTGTTTTTTCAATCTGGTCCAAACGCTTAAGCATTTCCTTCATAGCATCGGTGCTTTGCTCTTTAAACTTGGACTCATCCCGGTTAACGGCTGACTGGATAGAGCCAACCACAACACCAATGAATAGGTTTACAACAACAAAGGTAAACATCACTGTTACAACGGTAAAATATATCCATCCCGAGGGGTTATTCTGAACGACATTGCGGATAATTTCCCCATAAGCATCACCAACCATGATTTGAGCGAGTGAAAGGAAAGCCCACTCAAGGCCTGCAAAGCGAACGGGTGCTGTGACACCATATAACCGTACACCAATGACACCAAAGGTGTAAAACAGGACGATCATGATCACTATGACAATTAAGATTTGGATACTCGTGCCGCGAATGGAAGATAAGATACTGGACATATGAGGTAGTTTTTCCAATACCCGAAAAGTTCTGAGCACAGAGAGAGAACGAAAATGTGGGAATACACACAAACAAACAATGGCTAAATCGAATACATCCCAGCCATTTTCAAAAAACTTTTTCCCATTGACTATGGTTCGAAAGAGGACCTCGAAAATAAAAGAAGATGACGAGGATGAGTTCAAGGTAGTTGAGTAATGTAGAGTAATTAGCCTCGAGATTATCAATGGTTTGTAACCCTAAGACGAGGGCGTTGAAAAGTATTATGCCAAAAACATAGTAGTGAAACTTTTCGCTCTGTAAGAAGGCTCGAAGTGTGTTCAGCATCTGCTACAACCGTTTATGAGGGAGAAGGGGGGATACCCCTTCTCAATTGCTTAGGCTAATTGCTTTTCGTGAGAAGTAGGAAGCGCGGTTCCTTCATTCTCAGGATCTCGCAAAACATAACCACGGCCCCATACAGTTTCAATATAGCCGTCACTGTCTAGAGCATCGCTGAGTTTTTTCCGCAGTTTGCAGATAAATACATCGATGATTTTCAGCTCAGGCTCATCAATTCCTCCGTAGAGGTGGTTCAAGAACATCTCTTTGGTCAAGGTCGACCCCTTGCGCAAAGAGAGAAGCTCAAGAATGGCATACTCCTTGCCGGTTAGGCGGACCGTCTTGCTGTCAATTTCGACAGTGCGAGCCTGGAGGTTAACCATCATACGACCCGTCTTGATAATCGACTCAGCATGACCTTTTGAACGGCGGATAATTGCCTGAACGCGAGCGGTGAGCTCGTTTTTATTGAATGGCTTGGTAAGATAGTCATCGGCACCAAAGCCAAGGCCCTTCACCTTATCAGAAATCTCGCTGAGACCTGAGAGGATCAAAATGGGTGTCGTTACGTTGGCGGCTCTAAGGCGACGAAGGACTTCGTAGCCGTCCATGTCGGGGAGCATCAGGTCTAAGATGATAATATCGTAGTCATAGAGCTTCCCAATCTCAATGCCGTCTTCACCTAAGTCGGTGGAATCTACAACGAATCCTTCTGCTCGCAGCGCTAGTTCAACACTCTTCGCAGTAGAAGAATCGTCTTCTACAAGTAATACACGCATATTTATCTCCCTTCGCAATCCCCGTTTATCGCTTTATTATTATGCGGGACTTCTGTTAAGTTTCATTAAACCACAAATTTTAACCTTCGTTAAGTTATTCTTATAGATGATTGTTAAAAAAAGGTTAAATAAGCGTTAAAATTTTGTTAGAATTCGTAAATAATCATAAACTTTTTTGGGAGCTTTATGTCTCACGTATCTGCCTTCGACAAGATTCAAACAGAGAATTACTTTGGTGCTATCAGCGCTGTGGTGGGACTTCTGGTTGAGGTAGAGGGGCTGGATAAGCATGTGCTTGTGGGACAAAGGCTAGAGATCAAAGGCGAAAAAATAATTCCTGCAGAGGTGGTGGGTTTCCGGGGGCAAACCACATTAGTCATGCCTTACACCAGTACAGATGGCTTGGGACCTGGTTGCCGTGTGAGTACAACTTATAAAGAATTGGCACTCTATCCATCTCAAGCTTGGTTGGGAAGAATCCTCAATGGTCTGGGAGAACCCATTGATGATGGTCCTCCTTTACCCCATGGTTCGGGCCGGTATCCACTCCATAACTCGCCTCCACCAGCCCATAAGCGGCAACGCGTAGGTTCGCGCATTGATGTGGGGGTCAGGGTGCTGAATACGTTTACGACTCTATGTAAGGGGCAACGTATGGGTATTTTCGCTGGCTCGGGGGTGGGAAAGTCCGTGCTTTTATCCCAGCTGGCAAAATTTACGGACTGTGATGTGGCGGTTATTGGGCTGATTGGTGAACGTGGTCGTGAGGTGCAGGAGTTTATTCAAGATAACCTTGGCGATGCTTTAGAGCGCAGCGTGGTCGTGGTGGCGACTTCTGATGAGTCTGCTCTTCTGAGAAAACAAGCCGCCTACACAGCAGTATCAGTGGCTGAGTATTTCCGTGATCAAGGAAAGAATGTTCTACTGCTAATGGACAGTGTCACGCGCTTCGCGATGGCTCAACGTGAGATTGGACTGTCTGTGGGAGAGCCTCCAACCACCAAAGGGTACCCACCTACAGTTTTTGCTGAATTACCCCGGCTTCTTGAGCGGTCAGGACCAGGTATAGAGGCGGGCACCATTACTGGCGTGTTTACCGTCCTTGTTGATGGAGATGATCATAACGAGCCTGTTGCTGATGCGACGCGGGCCATTTTGGATGGGCATATTGTTCTCGACCGGCATATTGGAGAGAAAGGCCGTTATCCTGCTGTAGATGTACTGCGAAGCGTATCCCGTACCATGCCTGATTGTAACCAGGACGATGAGACCGCTATTATCAACAAGGCCAAGGCTGTTCTTTCAACCTATGAAGATATGGAAGAGATGATTCGTTTGGGAGCGTACCGTAAAGGATCTGATGCGGGTGTAGATTTGGCTATCCAGCTCTATGGCCCGCTTACCGATTTCCTTAAGCAGGGAAAGAATGAGCAGGGTGAAATGATTCATGGATTTCAAGAGCTTGCCAAAATATTGAATATGCCTCCGCCGCAATATAATGAGGTCCTCACATGAGGCGCCGTAAGAAGGCATTGAATTCAATTATTAAAATGCGCCGGCACCGTTTGGATCTGATTCGAAAAGACTTGGCCCAGCAGCAAGCCATGTACGATGAGACTGAGGAAATTATTGATTCGACCAAGCAGTCCATGAGCGATGAGCGGCGGCTTGTAGCGACAGATCCTGCCTACTTTCAATCGTTAGGAGTGTACCTTTCCTCGGCTGAACGGAAAGTGGATTTGTACAGCCACCAACTAAATAATCTCTCGGTGGGCCTTGAAGCGACCCGTGAAAGACTGGGGGAAGCGTTCCAAGATGCGAAGCGTTTTGAGATTGCTTTAGAAGCCCATGTTCATAAAGAAAGATATGAGGAAAAGGCTAAGGAACGGAAGCAGATGGATGAAATAGGTGCGCGGAAACGCACCGATTAGTTTTCGTCAGAGGGGGGAATTATTCTAGTTCCTCTTTGCCTGATGTAGGTTCTCCATCAGAATCAGTGGTTCCAGCTGCTCCGGCACTCACCTCACCAGCTTTACTTGAGTCGCTTGAGCAAAGTACAGTGTCTGGAGTATAACCCGCCTCAATAAAGAGCTCCCGTACTGAACTCATACGTCCAGCCTCAAGACCTTTATGGCCATTGCTCAAATGGTCATGAATTACTCGGGTATGCTTATGACCAGTTTGAAGGTTCTGAAGAGCGATTTTGACGCGTGATCCCGCGCGTTTTGGATCGACATAACCATTTAAGGCTTTGATAACAGAGGCAACTTCATCCATTGTAAATTCTCTGTCAGCTTCTTCGAAGATAGCTTGAAAGCGGCTCCAAGGTGCCTTATCCAAATAGGTTACGGGAACGTGCTCCTCAGGAGTCTCATCAGAGGAAGAGCTTCTAGCTGTTCCAACTCCGGCAGAGCCAGAGCTCTTTTCTAAATCAACTTCGTGGCTTTTGGCAGCTTTTCGTTGAGCCTTTCGTTGGGCTCTCCTTTCTTGTTCCTTTGCCTGTGCAAGGGCTTCTCGCTTGGCGGTGTTTTCAAACTGCAGGTGGGAGCCATAAAACCAGTTTCGGTAAGCATCCACATTAGTCAAGGCTTGGGGTGCTGTTGTGGGAGACATATTAGCTGTTGCAGCAGCAGAACTAGACGCTGAAGCAGGGTGTGCTGCTACTTGCTCTTGAAGTCTATGCAATTCTTGTTGAGTTTGAATTGCTGCAACTATAGAACGACGGCCTCCTCGTCGTTTCGATTTTGAACTCCTTGCATTTTTTTGACCAAGAAGCTGATCAACTGCGGTTCTGGCAGCAGCTCTCACTGCAAGGAATTCCTTATTGGATTGAGTCGCAGCTATACGAGCTGCATTATCGCTTTTTTGCTGACTCCTGTCTATGTGTTGAGCAATGTCTGCAACAACGCCTTCACCACTTTTCTCTCTTTTGTGCTTGAGTTGGATAAAATAATTATAGCTGTTCATGCATCTTTCAAATTCAGCTGTTATTTTCGTATAATCACAGTATAAGGCGCGCAGAGTAAATATAAAATCAGATAATTGTTTGTTGTTTGGGGACAAGGCAGCAATAGCGCATGCAAATGGAAAAGTTGTCTTTTGGAAGCTATAGGAGACAGAGAGTTTTCCTATTAGGTTTTCAGCCGCCCCCAGAGGGAATTGCAGCAGCTCTTGTATTTCATTCCACTGTTCTATAGGCCAGACTTCTAATTCAGGGAGAGGGAAATGGGACAAGCCGGAAAAGCAATCATCAAACATGTCCAAGTTAATATTTAGTTTTTGAAGGATGTAATGAAAATTAATACTGTCTTTTTGCATATTATTGAGGAGATTGGAGGGAGTAGAAAGAATTTCATCGAGCTTTTCTTTTGATGATAGATTGAAAGTAATTGCAAGGCGATCGTCAAGGTTTTCTCTTAATACTGGTCGTAAGGTGATGGATAGTCTTTCAGTTTGATCGTAAAGGGGGTTGCTTGCAAATACTGAATCACTAGTTCTTGAGTCAAGAAAATCAAGTAGTTTTTCGGTATCATCTCTATATGTATTTGCATCGCTTAAGATGAGAGATTGAATTGCTGATATATTGAAATCAATATTTGTTCCCCGGGCAAGTTGCTCATAATTTTCAGCAAGAGCGGGCATCTCTAGCCCTGCAATTTTTTTAAAAGCTTTAAAAGCAATATCCATCTCTGCGCTAGAGATTTCATGAGCTGGTCTTTCTTGTCTGCGAGCGTCAGCCATGGCAGCAAGTCGAGCTCTTGCATGTTGTGAGCGATCATCTTGCCGTCGGGGAGCGGCATCCGCATATGATGAGGAAAAAATAATAAGGGCGGAAAGCGTCATTGAGAAAAAAGTTTTAATCATGATAATAAAATCCTTTGTAAATAACATTACCTTACATGTAGTGTGCATTATTTGTAAGTCAAGTATTAATTTATCGAGATCATTGAAAAACCCTCATTATATTGAGAAATCTGTAAAAAGGGTTCAGTTTGTGCTTAAAGGTGTTTCAGGATGCCAAGCGTTTTGAGATTGGTTTGGAGGCTCATGTCCACAAAGAAATAGATGAGGAACAGGCTAAGTAACGGAAGCATATGGACGAGATCGGTGCGCGGAAACGCACCGATTAGTCTTCGTCAGAGAGGGGAATTATTCTAGTTCCTCTTTGCCTGATGTAGGTTCTCCATCAGAATCAGTGGTTCCAGCTGATCCGGCACTCACCTCACCAGCTTTACTTGAGTCGCTTGAGCAACGTACAGTTTCTCGAGTGTAGCCTGCTTCAATAAAGAGCTCTCGTACTGAACTCATACGTCCAGCCTCAAGGCCTTTGTGGCCGTTGCTTAGGTGGTCATGAATCACTCGGGTATGGTTATGGCCTGTTTGACGGTTCTGAAGAGCAATTTTGACACGTGATCCTGCGCGCTTTGGATCGACATAACCATTTAAGGCTTTGATAACGGAGGCAACTTCATCCATTGTGAACTCTCTGTCAGTTTCTTCGAAGATCGCTTGAAAGCGGCTCCAAGGAGTCTTATCCAAATAGGTTACGGGAACGTGCACCTCAGAAGCCTCATCAGAGGAAGAGCTTCCGGCTGTTCCGGCTCCGGCAGAGCGAGAACTCCTTTTGGGGTCAACTTCATGACTCTTGGCAGCTTTTCCTTCGGCTTTTCTCTGGGCTCTTGTTTCTTGCTCCTGTGTCTGTGCACGGGCTTCTCGCTTGGCGGTATTTTCAAACTGAGCGTAGGAATCATAGAACCAGTTTCGATAGGCGTCCACATTAGTCAATGGGGCAGATTCTCGTATAACAGGTGCGTCAGCCGCTACAGCTGCGGAAGCAGAAGGGCGAGCTACCTGTTTCTGAAGCCGCTGTAGCTCCTGTTGAGTTTGAATTGCAGTAACTACAGAGCGACGCCCTCTTTGTCTCCTGGATTTTGAATTCTGTGCTCGTTTTTGACTCAGAAGCTCTTTGACGGCAGCTCTCGTGGCTTGTTCCATTTCCCAGAATTCTTGATCAGACTGCTCGCTGGCTAAACGAATTGCAATAGTTCTGTCTTGAACGGTGCGATCAATGTATTTAGCATAGTCTGTCTTATTTTCTCTGTCTTCCTCATCGAGTTGAAGGAAATAATTGTACCGATTCATAAGGTTCTCGAACTCAACTGTTTTAATAGTATATTGAGAAAAAGTGTCTCTGAGAGCTGTTCTAAACGAAGTAAATGATTTGTTTGTTGGGTCCAAGGCTTCTATAGCACAAAAGAGCGGGAAAACAGCCTTTTGAAAACCGTAGTGGATTGATAGTATTTTAAGTCCTTTTTCAGTACTGAAAACCAGAGAGTGGAGATGGTTCATAGGTGTAATCTCACCCAGGGGAAATTGAGTGGGGGGAGCTGTATAGGTGTTCAGATCGTCTAGGTAATAGATGGCCTCATCCATGACCTCTTTTATTCTTAATATGTCATTTTGAAGTGCATCAAAATTTTGCAATACGGTCCTGAGCAAGGTCGTGGGATTTGTCAAAGTTTCATCAAGTTGTTCTACTGAAAACTCCCTAGAGATTGTTTGGATATCTTCTTTCATATTCGCTATAAAAAGTTGCTGAAAAAAAGTGGGTAAATGCTCATAGGAGCCAGAATTAGCAACAGGCGAGTCAACAGGGTGGCTGACTTGAGAAGCTTGGAAGGAAGCAAGGTGAATTTGTTCTTCATCTATAAATGTATGGACATCATTTAAGACGAGAGATTTGATCGCAGTAAAGCTGAGATCAGTACACTGTCCCTGAGTGAGTTGTCGAAAATTTTCTTCAAGTTGAGCTTTTGTTGATTGTTTTAGGGATGGAATTTTTAAAGGCTGGCGTTCACCTTCAGCGCTATCTAATTCTAGGGAAGGCCGGCGTGCATCTTCTTCCTGTTGTCGAGCCTCTAATCTGGCAGCAAGCCGTGCCCGTGTTTGCTGTGCGCGACCATCATTCGCTCGTTTAGGGGCGGCTTCACTATACGATGAGGTGAATATAATCAGTGCTGAAAGTGCAAGTGGAGAAAAATATTTAAACATAATTGTAACATTCTTAGTTTGACCATCTTAACTATATTTAATGCTTTATGCTTTATATATCAAGGTAGGTGGAAAAATGATTCTTTCTTTTGAAAAATACTAATGCAGATTGATTCAGGGAAGATATATTCAGTACCCAGAGTCTGTTTGAAAGTGCTTACCCAGCCTCTTTCTTCTGATGGTTCTTGATGAAATTGAGTAGATCAAGCTCTACTTGTGGGGAGATCTTAAATACCACTCGTAGACGGTCCTGATGCAGTCCGGCCGTTTGGATATCTAGGGTTTCGAAGCTGGGGATATCCATAGTGCCGGTGCTGCCAATGGGGATTGTTTCTGGGGCTGTAAGTTGCAGGGCCGCACCTTTTTGAGAGATGTCGATGACTTCTAGGGTGCGTTTCTTGCCTTCAAGGTTTAGTTCACAGCTGAGATTGTTTATGGTAAAGC
This sequence comes from uncultured Alphaproteobacteria bacterium, assembly GCA_905479605.1. Classification (GTDB taxonomy): domain Bacteria; phylum Pseudomonadota; class Alphaproteobacteria; order UBA9655; family UBA9655; genus CAJQNC01. Next base: position 14,472 of record CAJQNC010000099.1, read on the forward strand.
GAGGATATTTACGCTGGGCGTGGGTGTTCTGTTTTAAGAGGGTTTGCAGTCGGTTAAAGAGGTCCTCAACCTGGTTGCTCACATCCTCTGCTAACACGTTGACTTCATCAGAGAGGAGGGCATTCCGGGTCGAATTGTCTGCCATGTCGAACGCTTTTTCAGCAGACTCTTTGTTTTGATCAGCGATCGTCTTGGTGAGGGTGGTCAATTCTTGGGACGAATATTCTTGCCCAGAGATAGCTTGGGCAATGTGGTCAGTGGTTTTCTCAATGCTCTCGATGGTTCCTGTGATATGATTTATATTCTTTACTGAGACACCCACAGATTTCTGAATGTCTTGGACTTGGTGGGTGATCTGCACTGTGGCTTCGGCGGTTTGCTTGGCTAACGCCTTGATTTCAGATGCCACCACAGCAAAGCCTTTGCCAGATTCTCCAGCACGAGCGGCTTCGATTGTAGCGTTAAGAGCCAGGAGTTTCGTTTGGTCTGCGACTTCTTTGATAATCTTAACAATTCCGCCGATTTCTTGAGCAGCGGTGTCCAGGTTTTGGATGTCTTTGCGGGTGAGTTTCGCTGCTTGTGAGGCGTCTTGGGTGATCTCATTGGAGTGAGTGATTTCTTTGCTGATATCTTGAATGCCATGGAGTAATGATTCAAGCATCAGGGCCACGTCTTCAAAGCTGCTAGACGAATTCTGGAACGCTTGAATCAGCTCGTTGGATTCTTCAGATACCTGCGAAGCGCTTTTCTTCATGTCCACAGAATTCTTGTGCATGGTTGCGGCTTCTGATTGAACGGATGCAATAACATTGGTGACTGCATCTTCGAGGGACTCTTCTAACTTTCGCATTTGCTTTTCAAGGGCCTGGTGGTGTTCTTCTGTTTGCTCCTTGGCCAATTGATTGAGCTCATTGACCTTCATGGATTGTTGTTTGAAGATATTGAGAGCACGCGCCATGGCGCCGATTTCGTCCTTTCGATCCATGCCTGGAATTTCAGTTTCTAACTTGCCTTTGGCTAAGAGATCCATGGTGTCGATCATGTTCTTAACGGGCCTTAGGATAAAATGAATTCCTAAATACGCTAGTATTAGGACGATAAGTATGTTGAAGATACTTTCGGCACCAGTGGAATAGTTCAGCAGATTCTGGAGGTCTTTGATCTTTTGCTTTTGTTGTTCAATGACTTGTGGGGGGACGCTCTCGCTAACTGCAGCTTCTTCGATGGTGTTCTCAAGTGTGTTCCTTATCATCACATTGGCAATATTTGCACCTGCCGTAAACAGCAGTGCACCCAACGCACACAGGATAAATGTCTTTTTTAGAGTCACAGAACCCCCTTGGTATTCTGAAGGTAGAGTATAGCGAGTTCATTAAAATTTGGTAAAATGGGGTAAAGAAAATGGCGGAGGGAGTGGGATTCGAACCCACGATACGAGTTTCCCCATATACACACTTTCCAGGCGTGCGCCTTCGACCACTCGGCCACCCCTCCTGAGGCTCCTTGATGTTAGGAGCTTAGAATGGGGGTAAACTAACGTATGGACTGGGGCAGGGCAAGAGGAAATTCATTTTGAATGGGGACTAAATTATGTTAGTTATTTAAAAATAAACAGGGTGATCAATGTGAGTTTAATCAGACCACTCGGACTTATGAAATGAGAGACTTCGAACCCATATGATATATCAGCTTCTAAGTTTTATTTTTGTACTGATAATCGCCTTGCCTAGTTGGGCCATTAACAATAGTCACAAGCGTTGCGATAAGCTCGCAATAGGTGAGCTGACAAGGAAAATGTCTGTTTTGTGCAAGGGTAACAAAAAACGCTCGCAGGAATGCCTTGAGATCGAAAAAGATATCGTTGATTACCTTACGGCCTTTCATTCCAATAATAATGCTTTTTGCGTCAGGCTTCAGGCAAAGCATCGTTTGAAATTGGTGCCAGATTACTATCAAAATCCTGATCGGGTTATTTAGGTTGGTCCTTCACCAGGGCCACCTAATGAAAGCTGGGTATTGCTAAAGCTTTTTACCAAACAAACCTCTCCCCTTGTGGGAGAGGTCAGCGCGCAGCGATGAGTGAGGGGGATATCAACTCGTCCAAGCGAAGCTTGGGCTAAGTTTTCAAATAGCCTTTCCTCCTGCGATAAGCTAATTTTGCGGCTTGTAACCATCCAATCCATTAAGTTGCCCAAGCTTTGCTTGGTCAAAGTTATCATACCCCTCACCCGCCCCTTCGGGGACGACCTCTCCCACAAGGGGAGGGGTTTGGTTTTTTACCAAAAATAAATCTACTTTTAAAATTTTCATGAGGTGGCCCTGGGTCCTTTACCTTACTGCCTTGTTATTATCCAAAAAGACACATAAACTACCTTAAAAAAGTGAGGCTTTATGTGCATTAAAAATACCTTGAAAAAGTGGGGAGGGGTTTCTCAGTTATTCCATTGGGGAATGTTCCTGCTTTTGGTTATCAATTATCTGCTGGCTTATACCATGATGGATATGGCACCCACTGATGACAAGTGGTGGCTGTATGGGATGCATAAGCAAATTGGTGTGACACTATTGCTTTTATTCGCCTTTCGACTGTGGTGGCGCATGCAAAATCCTGTTCCGCAAGATTTGCCTACAGTGCCTCACTGGCAGAATCGAGCCGCCCAATGGAACATCTGGATCCTCTATACATTATTGTTTTTATTTCCTCTTAGTGGGTTATCCATGTCTGTGTTAGGAGGGCATGCCGTGAGTTACTTTGGTTTATTCACGATCCCACCCTTGATGGAAGGCAACAATCCGATATCTCGCTTCGCTCATGAAGCTCATGAAATATTTTCTTATATTCTGGGCGCTTTTGTAACTTTGCATATTCTGGCAGCGCTTTATCACCACTTTATTTTAAAAGACTCTATTTTAAGGCGGATGTTGCCTAGATATCAGTCCTTAGACTGAGGGCTTTGAAACCACTGATCAATTTCAGGCCATTGTAAAATTTGGATGTTGGCCCAAAAACTAATGCAGGTCACAAGAATACTGAGAATAATAGTGATGTAATTGGTGGCGGCCACTTCGTCTAGCCAGCTTCCCCACAGGAAAGTTGTAATCAACCACAAAAGTGTCACAAAGCCTGCAATGATTTTTGTATTTGCGTATTGACTAAAAAGGTAGTGCAACAGTAGGCCTGATAATCCAAGCACCGCAAGGCTAATCCCAAAGGAGCTAAAAAAGGCGCCAAAGAGGAAGCTGGATGAAATGACTTCGCACCAGGCGAATCGCACGCCAAATGGGCGTATGTCATGAGCTTTTTTCATATCTTAACTCCTGCAAAGATCGTACCATATTTGCTTACTATTCACGATTTTTTCTTAAAACGAAAGGCCACAAATCGTTAAGCACTTGATTGTATAAGTCTTTCTTGAATGGTACGATGAGTCCCAGTATGTCATCTTTATCGATCCACTTCCAATTGCGAAATTCGGGGTGGTGGGTGTGAATGTTGATTTCTCTATCTTCACCACGAAAGCGGAGTAAATACCAAATCTGTTGCTGGCCCTTGTATTGACCACCCCATAGCTTTGTTCCCAAAGCATCGGGAAGGTCATAGCGATACCATTTACTGGATTTGGCAATGATTTCAACGTTGCGCGTACCGGTTTCTTCTTGTATCTCGCGAAGCATTGCCTGGTCAGGTGTTTCGTTGCGGTTGATGCCCCCTTGAGGCATTTGCCATGCGTCTTGTCTGTTATCCACACGTTGTCCCACAAAAACCTGGTTCTGCTCATTGAGCAAAATCATTCCTACGCCCCGGCGGTACTGGGTGTCCCATGATTCATCAAGGTGTTCATGGTTAGCTGGGTCTGAGTTGTCCGTCATGGCCTCTTTTTTTAGGTTTTGTTAAATTTTCTTTTATGAAAAATTAACTTATTTTGCTTAAGTTTACAAACACTCAAAGATCATACGGGGGATTATTTATGAAATGGGTTGTCATTATATCAATATTTGCATCGTGTATATTGCAAGCACAGGCTATTTCGCCTGAAGAATGCCAGGGGGGGAAGAAATGTTTTTGTATGACTGTCCTTGGTGCCGAGCCAGCTTGTGTTGAAACGAAGAAAACACAGGATGAAATTAAAACAGCTATGATTCCATCTTTTTGAAAATCTTAGACTATTAAGGCGAAAAAAACCCCCGTAAATGGGGGTTTTTGTATTGAATAAGAACGATTACCTATGAACCGCCTAATGCAGTAACGATTTGTTGGAAAGTCGCTGTTACACGTGTACCCAATGCTCCTAATACAGCAATGGCTGCAATGGAAACCAAGGCCGCAATAAGTGCGTACTCAATCAAAGAAGCTCCGTCATCGTTTAGTAAGAATTTATTTAACATAATGTTTCTCCCCTTATGGAACGTGAGTGCAGTATACCTCACATCCTCTTAACAACAGGTTAATGCTGGGGGATTTAATTTAAAAAAGTTTATTCAGCGTAAGTAGAGCCTTCCCGGTCGAGCTTGCGAAGAAGAGCCTTCCAATCTCGGTGGCCAAACTCTGGTTCAAAGTTACGCATGTCTTGAAAAGCTTGTTCGCAAATCTCAGGGGGAGGGGTGTGAAGTTCGTTGCCACCTGCGAGAGCCTTACACTGGACCTGGCAGGCTTGTTCTAGGAAGTGCATATACAAGAATGCCTCCTGGAGATCCCCACCACAAGTGAGGGTTCCATGGTTCTGTAGAAGCATCGCTTTGTGGTTTTCCAGGTCATTAAAGAATTGCTTGCCGTGACGGTCATGGTCTAGAGCAAGAGAATCATAGGTGTGTGTAGCAATGCGATTATAAAAATGATAAGAAAATTGGCTGATGGGCAAAAGTCCTGACTTCATGGCAGATACGGCCACGCCTGCTGTGGTGTGTAGGTGAATGACGGCATTTACATCGGGGCGGTTTTGATAGATAGCTCCGTGGATCACATAGCCTGTGCGGTTGTACTGGGATTCGGTGCCCTCAAGAACTTCTCCATTCAGGCTGACTTTTAGCAAAGATGACGCTGTGACCTCTTCAAATAGCATGCCAAAAGGATATATGTAATAAGCATCATCACCAGGGATACGGGCTGAGATATGCGTATAGGTTAAATCGTCCCACTCCAGCATGGCAAAAATCTGATAGCAAGCGGCAAGATCCTTGCGGATCTTTTGTGCGCTAAGATCTAGAGTAGCCTTGGACAGGGGATCTGTCATGATAATCCTTTGCTGCTATGGCTTAAGCCCAGTAAGCAGGTTTATCACGGATGTCGATGTGAATAAAGTTGGATTTGGGATAAAAGCCGACACCCCCCATTTTCATGGCACGCGCAGCATCTTTTAGCTCTGCCAGTTTGGTGCCCTTAAGGTTAAGGTCGATGGCATTCCCCTTCATGTGGAGGCTTGCTTTGGCAACGCCTCGATTGTTTTGGCGCAGCTCGGCATTGGTTTTAGGTGAACGGAAGCCACAGATAATATCAAAGCGGCCATCGGCATTCCCGACATCAACGGCGAGCTTATGCATCATATCTAGAAGCTGAGGGTTCATCGGGCATTCTTGACTTTGGCGCCAGTCACGCATGAAATGATTGATTTGTGCGAGGACGTGCTTGGAATACTGGCCGTCTTTCCAGTAGGGTAACTCGAAAGTTTCGTCTGTGTGAATATGGCGCATGGTAATGACAAGCTTGCAGCCGTCAGACTTAGGAGGCGGCAGGAAAGCTCTGGCGAGATGAGGGGTAATCAGGGTGCCAGCACATGCGAGGCCTCCTGCAAGAAATTTACGACGAGTAATATTAAAATTCATTTAAAAACAGCATACTAAAATTTATTCTAAGGCAGGTTTATCAGGCTGTGGGAACATGTGCAAGAAATTTGTCCGTAAATCTACTCAAAAATAAACACTTTATTAATTTTTACATTTTAGCATACAATATTATGAATAGAGGAATAAATATGAAAAATTTAACTATAGCCATTTTGCTTGCTTCTGCTTGGGCCTTACAATCTCCTGCTGCAGATGCTTCGTTGCGTGGTAGCTGTGAGAGAGAGTGTAATATAGCCTACACCGGCATGAATGATACATGCAAAGCACTTGATGATAAGAGTAAACATACATGCGAAAATGCTGCTTGGCAGGGACATCAGGCTTGCCATAGTGAATGTCATCACAAATTTTAGAGGTAGATTAAGAATATGCGATATCTATTACTTATAGTTGCTATATCAACTGCAAGTTCAGCCTTTGCAAAAGGATGGGACTGTGAATTTGAATGTGGAACCTACTTCAAAGTTGGCTGCATAGCGAGCTGTGCTGTAGGAGCTGGTTGGCAACCATTCCATGCCGAAAAATATGACCATGGATGCAATGATTCTTGCTTGAAAGGGTATGATGCGTGTAAAAACGCTTGTTAATATATGTATGCCAGTTTAAGGGGCCGTCATGGCCCCTTTTTAATATCTGCTTGCCCCCATCCTTCATTCATTGTTAAGATCTTCCTGCGAGAATCGTTTTCGCACAGAGACTTAATATAGGAGAAAACCAGATGCGACATCATCATCACCATCATCATATCCATAAAGGAGATAACGCATGACCCCATTTACTATTTATAGACAAGGACTTAAAAATGTTAAACCGAAACAAGAACAACGAATTCTACAAATCAAATCGTATACTCTTTAAAGCGCTCGCTTTATCTTTTCTATTTTTCTTTTCATTCTTTTCACCACACTCTCAAGCTTCACCTAAAATTGCTATATGTCAGATCGTTGAGCACCCTGCGCTGAATGTGAATCTGCAAGGAATTATTGATGCCCTGAAGGAACAAGGTTATTCCACAGACTCTGGGGCTGAGATTATTATTGAGAATGCTCAAGGCAATGCTTTGCTGTTGAGCCAAATTTCCCAGCACCTTGTCAGTTTGGATGCGGATGTATACGTGGCTATCGGAACGCAAGCGGCACAGTCGATGATGTCAGCCTTACGATCTAGCAAAAAACCCTTGGTATTTTCTGCGATTACGGATCCCAGGGATGCCAAGTTGGTTAACAATTATGAAATTCCTGAGGGATTAGTCACAGGCGTATCCGATGCGGCTGACCTCGAGCCTCAATTCAAGCTATTTCAAGAGCTTGTTCCTGGTTTAAAGCGCTTGGGAATTATTTATAACCCAGGTGAGCTGAATTCCATTGCGTCCTTAAAGCGTATGAAAGTCGCTGGCGATAAATTGGGCATTGAGATCGTGAAGGCTTCTGCCACGAAAACCAGTGAAGTCATTGGTGCGGCTCAATTCTTGATCGGCAAGGTGGATGCTTATTTTGTAGACAATGACAACACGGCTTTGTCCTCGTTTGAAGGCATCGTTAAAATTGGCCTGGAAAATCAAACTCCTGTATTCGTCAGTGACACAGATATGGTTGAGCGTGGAGCATTGGCAGCCATGGGGCCCAATCAATATAAGCTAGGTCAAGAGGCCGGTAAAATGGTAGCTCAGTTGATTGCCGGTGAATCACCCTCTAAGATCCCTGTGTACTTCCCCAAGACGTTGGAGCGGGTTACCAATGGTAAGGTAGCTGATGAATTGGGCGTTCAGTTGGAGTAGGGGGCTGTGTAGAGTGTACAATGTTTTATGCACAACTCTTGACATTGTCCTGCAAAGTTCCTATGCAGAACTAGAGAGGCACAGAGGTATTTTTAAGGTTGGGGACGTCCCTTTTTACCACATCCTTCCGAACATCTCCTTGCCCATGTATTTATATTAAGGAGTTAAGATATGAAATTTTTATTATTGCCTGTGTTGTCAGGGAGCTTTTTAGTTTCATGTTGGGCCAACGCCGCCCCTATTATAGGCTACCCGAGTGGTTCAAATGTGGAGTTTGCGGACTGTGCTGATAGTGTGAGTTCTCGACCCGCGCAAGTTTCACCGCCAAATAGTCCTGCAGAACAATATTCTCAACCTGAGGAAACAAGAGGCTCAAGCGCAAGTGTGGGGTCCTTGTTAGATGAAGAAGGGGTTGAAGTTGGAGAACTTCTTGAAGAGGCAGCTCGCCATCGACTTGCAGCCGAAGAAGGTTCCGCACAGGCGCAATATTATCTAGGTGAAATCTATGAGAAGGCTGGCCTTATTGCCAAATCCGAGGAGGAGACGCCCAGGTTTTATGGAGAGGCGCGTAGATGGTATGGGGAGGCGTCTCAGCATGGTCTGCCTGAGGGCCAAGTTAAACTTGGTTTAATGTTTGCGTATGGGCGAGGTGTACCACAATCCGATCAGGAGGCAGTGGAATGTTTTCAAGCTGGAGCTAAGGATGGGTCTGCTGATGCACAATATGTGCTTGGTCTTATGATTTTGCAGGGGCGAGGTGTTGACCAATCTTATGAAGAGGCGGCTCAATGGATTAGTGCGGCAGCTAAGCAAGGGAATTATCTAGCCCAAGACCAGTTTGGGCTTATGTGTTCCGAGGGCCTGGGCATTGACCAATCAGATGAAGAGGCGGTGAAGTGGTTTCAAGCTGCAGCTGACCAGGGGTTTGAGGGGGCACAAAGTCACCTTGGTGCGATGTTTATGGAGGGGCGATGTGTTGACCAATCTTATGAAGAGGCAATGAAATTGTTAGAGGCTGCGGAGCAGAAAGACGATCGCTATGCTCTGAAGGTACTGCTAAAGCTATACGCCAGTTATCTGAAGAGAAGGATTTCATGATCAAATTGGCAGATGATGCTAACTGGCTTTTCGGGTTACTCTCTCGCTTAGGTGATATGGAGAAAGTTAATTTCGAGGGCATTGTTAAAGCTATTGACGAATCACTTCCCGTTCTCATTCCTAGCGAAAGTTTTTTAGATGATAAATGGTATGATGCTCGTAGTACTTTGTTTGCATGCGCCTTGTCATGGACTCCAGATGAAATTCGAGAGAAAGCTGTAGCGATACGTGAGCATGTTCACCCTCTCTTGAAATATTTTGCAGAGAACGTTTCTGCTGAGATCATTGAGCAGCAAATAGACTGTACACCTCAGGAAATCAAGGATAACTCTCTTAATCTGGAGAAAAGCTTAAGGCCTTTCCTAAAAGTAAAGGCACAGTATTATTTTTAAGGTTAAAGGTATTATGCTATTTCCGTGAATCAAGTTGTGGCCCGAGATCCCGGCTCAAGGCCGGGATGGAGGTATTAGGTTGATTTAAATGGGAAAATCGTCATCCCGGCCTTGAGCCGGGATCTGGGGCTGCACGTTCATTATTGGTCGTGAACAACGCCCCCACAAGGGGCGAGGTGAGGCTTCATCGTGATATTAAATTTAATCCAGCCCCTTAGAATAACTCGTCAATCTTGCCTTTAATGCCTTCCTTCACACCTTCCTTAACGCCCTGCTTGACTGCATCAGAGTGAGTTTCAGGTACAGGAACCTTGGTAGCCTCGGTTGCCGGACTGGTTGCTTCTTTTGCAGCAGACGCTGCCGCATCGTCAGTGGGGCTTGCTAAGGGTGTTTGAGGCGTTGTGAGTCGTTCCATGTTTTTTGCAGCGTTGTTCATGGTTTCTTTCACTGTTTGTGATAGATCCTGAACATGAGAGTCTATGTCAGAGCTCTTGCCTGCTTCTGGTTTCTGCAGTTCCATCATTTTAGATGTATCCGAAGCTGCGCCTTCAGCTGATTTGCTATCAACCTTAGCTGTTTCAGATGTTTTTGATGCATCTGTATCAGCCTTTTTCGCAGAGTCAGTCGCTGCCGTGTCTGCAGGTTTTTTCACTTCCATCATGGATGAGTCGGAGCCTTCCTTGGATGAAGGGGCTTGTAGGCTTTTCATTTCTGTAGGAGCTGTTTCTGTTTTGTCCACAAAGTAACCCATGGCCATGGCTCCGCTTGAGATTCCACAGAGTAGGGTAGCTGTAAGTAGTTTATTTGAGAATGTCATTTTTCTCTCCTAAAATTAAGTATTGGGTCTAGAATAACCTATTTATGACGCCCTTGACGCCTTCGCGAATGCCTTCCTTGAGGCCTTCTTTTGCATGGTCTGAATAGTCCTTGCCATCATCGTCGTCATCATTATCATCGTTATCATTATCATCGTCATCCATGTCACCGAATATGTCCTCACCCCCAAAGATATCATCATCTTTTTTGGCCTGGATGCTTCGCTATTGAGTGCTGTGATAGCCTCATCAGTGTTAGTGTCCGCTGCGATAGCAGGCAAAGATAAGATGCCTACTATGCTCGTGGTAATCAAAAGTCTGTATTTATTCATATGAATAACCTTAACAAACTAGATCTATTTTAATTGTATAGGTAAAGGTTTAAATAATTGTTAAAGGCATGATTTAATAATGATACCATTGCAAAACCTCATAGTTGGATTCATTCACCTCAAAAAGCTGTTTTGCAACGGTCTCACAATCCTTACCACCCGACAAAATTGATTTGCTCAGATTTTTTATGCCACTAATATCATTAGTTTTCTACCTTGAGATGCAGGCTTAGTCTTATTATTTCCCATAAAAACAACGAAGTACGCCTCCCCGCACTTGATGCGGGGTCCATCTAGAAGCATCACGAATGTCCCTTTGGTGGCACATTGGATCCCGCATCAAGTGCGGGAAACGTAACTTGTTGAATTAATAGTGTATTTTAAGTTTTCTCCCTTGTTTCCATAGATAGAGTGAACGCTATGAATAGACTGTATTTAAAAGTGTCGGGTGGTAAGCTCACAATCAACTTTGTGTAAGGATTCGCGTAAGTAAAGTTTACTCTAAGCCTTGGCCGCAAGTTCCTGACAGCGGGTTTTGTAACCCTCGCCGTGATTTCGTATACAGTCGTCAGCGCACGATGCTGTTGTGGCACAAGCTCTAGACGGGTTTTTCGTTTCGTGTTCATCTTTTCTACACTCGTTGTTGCAGAGGGCGACAGCTTGTTCTTTTGTCATGTTCGTTGTGGGAGGAACAGCCGCATTGAGGGCTGTACACATAAAGACAATGCCTGATAAATAGCCAAGAGATTGAAGTATTTTCATGAGATCCTCCCTTTGTGAAACGTGTGTGGTGCTCACGCAATTGAGGATTGTAATGAGGAATGGTTAATAAATTATTAGGTTTTGAAAAGAAAAAACCCCGCAGAAAAAATCAGCGGGGCTTGAGCCATTAGTTAATCAAAAAGATTAGCTCTTAGCTTCTTGGTCCTGAGGTGCTGTCAAATCTAGCAATTCAGATGTTTTATCTGAATCTGTATCAGTTGACTTAGCAGGAGCTGTCAAATCTTGCATCTCTGTAGTAGGCGCAGTTGCAGGTTCTGTTGTAGCGGGTGCTGTAACCTGTGCAGGAGTTGTGTCTCCATCACTTGCAGCTTGGTCTTCTTTTTTGCCACAAGCTGTCAAAGCAAGCGCAGTTGCGAAAATTGCGGGAAGAAAAATCTTATTCATTGTTATCCTCGTTAGTTAAGTATTGTTGAAATTATATAATTCAACCATGGGGATAGTGACACACTTTTTATAGCAAGGCAATGGCGGAAAGGTTTGATTTCTTGTCATAGGCTTGCTTTTCGGCAACACAGCGCCTTCTGCTAAAAAATGGACCTGTATAAGTATTCAGATTTAAATCTTGAAAATGTCTGATTTTTGAAGATATGACACGTTTTCTGAGAAATGCAGGAAGATTAAACATATGATAGCCTAGAGTTTCTGAAGGAATAAAGAATTCGGAATATATATCAGTTCCTTTGAGGGCTTTGAGTGGGAATTCTGGGCCAACTTCATAAGATTGCTGCTGAATGGTTGGGCCCATTGCTGCATAAATTGTATCGCGTTGAGCCCCCAATTGTTCCATGGCTACAAGGGTATTTTCGACAATTCCACTGAATGCTCCCTGCCAACCAGCATGGCATGCGCCTATGACACGGGTCTGAGGATCGACAAAAAGGAGGGGGCCGCAGTCAGCTGTGAGGATCCCTAGGATAATGCCTGGGGTTTTGGTGACAAAGCCATCGGCCTGTGGGCCTTGACCGCGTTCCCAGTTTTCTTCCACGACAACGACTTTGTTGCTGTGGATTTGTTTCATACTCATGACAGGGCCAGGCTTAAGGCCGAGTTGCTCAACCATATGGGCTCGCCTTTGGCTTACCACATCAAAGTCTTCGCTTTCAATAAATGCCGCGCTTTGGCTATTGCCCTGCTGATCTTCCATCTGGAAAAAACCATGGGCACAGATATCTGACGCTAAGTCGATGAGGGGGGATTTGTTGATCATTGGAAGCCTTCGGGTTGAGCAGATGCAGGGGTATAAGCACATAGTACTTTGAACAGACTTCCCATTTGTTGGGGTGAGGTGAGGCGCATAAGTCCACTGGTAATTTGTGGAATCTGAAACGGATTCTGGGATTGCAGTTGTTGCGCCCGCTGCAGGATTCCCAGGCTAGAGAGAAACCGACCTTGCGTGGTAGGGCCTGTGGTAGCTAATCCTGCCGCTTTAGCGATGTTGTTTAATGACTTAAAGTTTACGTGAGCCGTGAGGTCTGACTCGCCGATATGCTCAAGCGGTGAGCCATGGTCGTGCTTGCGAAGGGCTTGTAAGCTGTGGCCTTGGCCATCTTCATAGCCATAGTCGATGGTGAGTATGGCGCCCTTACGCTTGGCAATATGCGAGCAGATGGTGCTGAAATAGCTCTCTGCTTGCGGAGAGTGCTCAAGGGAAGTGGGGGTATGATCCACCTTAATATTGCTGAATACCAGCTTATCATTCTCAAGCTTAACATGGGTTGTAAACCATTTGCCGTCTTCTTCAGTAAACTGTTGCACGGGAAAGGCATCGAAGAATTCATTGGCAATGATCAATGTGGGGGTGCTGGGATGAAAGGGAGCTGTAGTGAAATCCGGTGACCACTGAGGCGTGTAGGACTCAAGAGCCTGAGATTGTTGAGCTTTTAGGGTTTGGTTGCGTTCAATAAGAATAAGGTTCATAGCTTGAAGGAAGTCCGGAGATTTCTCACCCACACGGAGAATATCTTTCATGAGGGTTCCGCGGCCAGGCCCCAGCTCCACCAGATTAAAAGGACTGGGAGAACCCAATTTGTGCCACATATCGACGCACCAAGCACCAATGATTTCGCCAAACATCTGGCTAACCTCGGGAGCGGTGATGAAGTCACCGTCTTGTCCGATAGCTGGGGCTTTGGTGTAGTAGCCATGTTCGGGGTGGTGGAGTGCAATTTCCATGAAAGATTCCATGGTGATTGGCCCCTCTGAAGCTATTTTGTCACGCAGGAAAGCTTCACATGGAGTCATGATGTATGATTCCGGGGCTGAGAGCGGAACAGCAGCCACAATCCCCATGCAAGGAGAGGGAGACAGAGGAGTTGCCCCATGGTCATACCAGCCCAGAGGAAGCCTAAGAATGCATCCGGTTCTCGGAACAGTTCAGCCGTGGAGCGGGTAATGGCGTATCCTACGAAGAATATGCCTGTGAGGACGCCACGCCGCTCTGTCATGCGGAAAGCTGTGGCTGATGTCATGAGTATTATATAGAGAAGTAGGCCCTCCAGTGCGGCTTCGTAGAGCTGGCTGGGGTGACGGGGATTGGGGCCGCCCATGGGAAAGATCATGCCCCAGGAGGAATCAGTCACGCGGCCGAAGAGCTCGCCGTTAATAAAGTTCGCGATGCGTCCAAAGAATAGGCCTAGGGGGACGCCACATGTGGCGATGTCGGTAAAATCTAAGAAACGAATATTGCGACGCTTGGTGTAGATGTAGGTCGCGACGATAACGCCAAGCACGCCACCGTGGAAAGACATACCACCCTTCCAGACTTGGACGATTTCGAGAGGGTGGGTGAAATAAAAGTCAGGCTTATAGAACAAAACATAGCCTAAGCGGCCACCTAGGATCACACCCAAAACGGCCCAAGTGAGGTAATCATCGATATCTTTCCTATTTAATAACGGGGTGAATTTGGTTAACCAGATGGTATTGATCCACCAGCCTATAATACCTGCGACGTAGGCTAACCCGTACCAGTGTAGAGCAAGAGGGCCAATTCGAAGTGCGATGGGGTCGATGTCTGGAAAGGGCATGTTGATCTCATGTTTATTGTTTGATTCATTAATTTTGATAGTAGAGTTGAGGGAGCTTTGTCAATGGTGGTGAAGGTTTGCGGATGAAAAAGGTATACCTTACTCGTGAGTATTTTATTGACTCATACTTACAGTCAGAGTCTTTTTTGCCTCATTTAAAACCATCGTCTGATTATTTTGACTATTCTCTGAATAAGTTCAAACAGAAATGAGACTCCCTGAGCATGGGTTTTCGGAAAGAATTCTTTTCGGAGCCGCCCTCACCGATCCCAGGGGTGGATCCGAAAAGAATTCTTTTTGGAAGCCCTTGCGGTGACGCAAAAAAAGG
>CAJQNC010000100.1 GCA_905479605.1 uncultured Alphaproteobacteria bacterium
CCTGACCTGAACAAAATTGAACCCATGTGGGCCAATATTAAACAAAGACTGAAATCTTACTCTGATAATGCAAAGTCATTCATTGATAACCTGGAATACCATTTTACGGATATGTGTAAATGTTAAGATAATCTGCTATAACTTTTACCACACCCAAGAAGTTTCCTCGGACACCAATGAGGCTTGACCTTGGGTTCCATTTATCAAGATTGGTGTATAACGCAGATTAATTTGTAAAACCTGCCGTTGGGGGAAAGATTGGAGCGGGCGAAGGGATTTGAACCCTCGACCCCAACCTTGGCAAGGTTGTGCTCTACCACTGAGCTACGCCCGCTTATATGGTATTAAGAATGGCCACATCATAGTCAGATCCAATGAAATTGCAAGGGGAAAATCATCAAATCTCAGACGACTTCCACCGATTGTGAATCCACATCCATTGTTCGGGCTTTTCGCGGATCCAGCCGCTGAGGATATCGTTGACCCGACCCATGATGGTTTCGGCATCTTTATTTACATCCCCCGTCGTCTCATATTTGAGGGGCGGATAATAGGTCACCTTGAAATGAGTGCTATTGCCAATACGCTCCGATTTTGCGGGTAGGATGACTGCATCGTTCTTTAATGCTAAGCGAATGGGACCAGTCGCTGTTGTCGCAGGCCGCCCAAGGAATGGGATTTTAGGGCCACTGCCGAAGCGCTGATCCATAAGCAACAGGATGTGCTGCTTACGCTTCAGCAAATCAATCATATCTTTAGCACCTTTTTTGCCCTTGGTAAGGACTCCTGCTGTTGCCACCTCTTGGCAACGGCGTTCATGCCGATCGAAGTAAATATTGTTGGATGGACGATAGAGTTGGTAGATCGGATAACCCAGGGCTTGTGCCACAAAGGTAATCATCTGCCAGTTACCATAGTGGCCCGTGACAATGATTCCTGGTTTATCATCGTTCATCATGGCATGCAGGTTTTCAATGCCTTCAACTTGGATACGGTCTGATCCCTCGCCTTTAAGAAAAAGATCAGGACGGTTGTATTCAATGGGAACCCGAATAAGGCACTCCCACATATCATCCATTAGCTTTTGAATCTCAGCTTCTGATTTCTCGGGGAAAGTCTTCTTCATATTTTGCCGTGCAATCCGGGCGTTCTTCAACAGTTTCTCGCCATATCGACGGCAAAGCCACGTGTAAAAACGTACATTCTTTTCCAGATCAAATAGCTTAATCCCAGCCACAGTTAGCATAATGAAACCATGCTCAATAAGATATTTGATACGTTTGAAAAAGCTAATTTTCATAGCACACACATACTAACGGAGAAGTTCCAAAACCTTTTCAGGCTCATTAAATTTCAGCTCAATTTCCATCACATTAATCATGGATTCGTAAAGTGAGGGTATGCGGGTGAAATCCTTGGATGTGGTCACCACAGGAAGACCATAGGAGTGACGAATAAGATTATCCATATCAGCCTCGGTATACGGATAGTGATCAGGAAAGGTGATGAATTTGTCTAGGGTACAGCCCATACCCAAGAGACTTTCTTTGAATTTATCAGGGTAGCCTATACCACAAAAAGCAACGATGCGTTGGCCTGCAAAGGGGAACATTTTCGTTTGAACCTGACCATAAACCACAGGCAGGTCTTTGTAACTGTAATCTTCTCGACCTAGGTAAACAATCGCATCCGCTTTTTTAAGCCCCCAAGAGATTGGCTCACGCAGCGGCCCTGCTGGAAAGACCTTTTCATTACCAAATTTCTGCACTTGCCCCACAACAACAAGAGAAACGTCTTTAACCACTTGGTTGTTTTGCAAAGCGTCATCCAAGATGATGACATCAGCGCCCTTTTCTTCCGCCATCTTGACGCCCAACTTACGATTCTTGGACACAACTGTGGGTGCCGCTCTGCAAAGCAACAATGCTTCATCCCCTACGTCAGAGTAATTGTGTTGCTTAGGGTTGACCAAAATAGGCCCCTTCAGCTTTCCACCATATCCACGACTCACAACCATTGGGTTGTAACCTTTATGCTTAAGCAGACGGGCCAATTCGATTGATGTTGGAGTCTTACCCGCACCCCCCATGACGATATTTCCAATGGAAATAACGGGAATGCTAGCTCGATAAGGAGAAGCAGAAAAAATACGTAGGATTCGGGACAACAAAGAGTATAGCCACCCTAAGGGAGACAAAAGAAAGGCAAGAATACCTGGCTTTTCGTACCAAAATTTTGGTGCTTTTAACATGCAACTTCCCTATTTCTACCTACATACTGGGACAGAAGAACCTTTAAATCCTCAAGTCCCGACTCTCTCATATGAATCCAAGGTTTTGCCTGCTGTGGAGGACCTTGTAGCAACTTCTCGCAAAGTGGCTCCGGGCCATCAACCCTATAGGCTAAACCTAAACTATCCAATATTTCATACAGAGCTTGATTGCTCGAAGTATGCATCCCATGAACAACAAATGAACCAGCCTGAGTGGCCTCAACAGGATTGTGGCCACCCTTTGGGGCCCACGTTCCTCCAATAAAGGTTATGGGTGACAGTCTATAGAATAACCCTAACTCACCCATAGAATCAATAATATAAACGTTTTTTCCAGGATTTAGCGAAGCACCAGAGGAACGGCTGCTATAAGCAAGGTTCATTTTCTCGAGGGATTGCTTCACATCCTCAACACGATTAGTGTGACGAGGAGCCAAAAACATGAGAGCTGTAGGATGAGTTTTGAGCAAAAGCTTATGGGCTTCCATGAGTTGCTCCTCCTCACCAGGGTGGGTGCACGAGGCAAACCAAACAAAACGATCTCCCAAATTTTCACTTAAAGTCTCGTACTCCTCATGAGAGAAACGCTGTGGCTCAGCCAAGAGTTTTAGGTTTGGCATGACGTGGACAGAACGAGCACCAAGCACACGAAACGCCTCTTGGTCGTGAGCTGTCTGAACGCCGCACCAAGAAAAAGTTTCCATGAGAGGGCGAATAAAAGGAAGAATTCCCTGCCAGCGCTTATAGCTTCGCGCTGACATGCGCCCATTAACGGAAAGCAATGGAATACCCCGACGTTTGATTTCTAATAAAAGGTTCGGCCAAACTTCAGATTCAACCCACAAAGCCAAATCAGGCTGCCAAAAATCAAGGAAGCTTTTTACGGCAAAGGGGGTATCAATTGGCAGATATTGATGAGTGGCTCCTTGTGGCAACCGATCTGCCATGAGCTTGGCTGATGTTAAAGTTCCTGTGGTCATCAAGATATGCGTCTGTGGATCTAGCTGCTGCAAAAGCTTTACTAGAATAAGGGCTGAGTTTGCTTCTCCAACGCTAACAGCATGGATCCAATACACAGGCCCCTTGGGGCGATGATCTAATGCAGGAATACCCCAGCGTTCGTTCAGACGAGACTTCTCCTCTTTACCTTGCATGACGCGAATAAGGAACAAGCCCTTGATAAAGGGTGATAGGAGAAGAGTGAGCAGTTGATAGAGACTATGCAATAAGCTCATTTCCTTGCCTCTCTTCAGGCACTTCGCCAGGATTTTCATGAGCCCAACCACAGAGCTCATCGGCTTTGCGTGTAATGTCATTCAGTTTATCCTCCAGCTCTTGCCTCAAATCCTCATCAGATTTCTTAGATTGGGACACCCGCACAGGGTCAGCATAAACGAAAACCCCTTTGTTAAAGGGGAAAGGCAAGAAGAATCGATCCCAGCTGCGTAAGAAAATGCCTCGCTTTGCTGAGAAAGTCACAGGGTAAATATCCACTCCCGCCATACGGGCAATGGTGATCGGGCTTTCTTTTGCAGTATAACGTGGTCCCCTTGGTCCATCAGGAGTGATTGCAATGGAATGACCATCCTCCAACACATCAAGCATATTTCGCACCGCTTTAGCACCTTGCCGACTTGAGGACCCTACAACCCATCCATATCCGAACGCTTGGGTAGCTTTCGCTATAAAGGCTCCATCGGAGTGATTCGAAATAAGCATATGTAGCTTATGGCCTTTCCAAAGCTTAAGGATCATTAGCAAGCGACTATGCCAAAATACTCCCACAAGCGGAGTATTATTTTTCCAGGCTTTCTCCATCTCACCTCTGTTGTGGTTTTCCCAACGACTGGTCAACCACACAAAGCGCACATACCCTTCAATCAGCTTTGCGATGAAACTGGAACCCCAGGGTTTCTTGGATATGTTCTTAAAAACTCCCACGTTTCTCCCTTTCTATGACGCTAGAGGCATGTGAGTCGTCTGAAACTGCATTTCGACAAGCCGAGCATAGGTACCATCTTTACCCAGCAATTGCTCATGCCTTCCTTGCTCGGATACTTGCCCATCCTCGATAACATAGATCATATCCGAATCCACAACTGTAGACAATCGATGCGCCACAACCACGGTCGTGCGACCTTCCATCAATCGATTAAGAGCAGCTTGCACTTGCCGTTCTGATTCAGTATCTAAAGCAGATGTAGCCTCATCCAACAGCAGAATTGGTGCATTCTTTAACATAGCACGGGCAATGGATAAACGTTGTCGTTGACCACCCGACAGGCGTATTCCCTGCTCACCCACTACGGTGTCATACCCCTGTGGCAATTCCAAGATAAACTCATGGGCAGCTGCATCGCGAGCGGCTTCAATGATTTCAAGATCACTGGCCCCCATGCGACCGTAAGCAATGTTTGCTCTGACTGTATCATCAAAAAGAGTGACTTCTTGGCTGACCAGCGCTACATTTTCACGCAGTGACGACATGGTCACATTTCGAACATCCACTCCGTCAATCGTCAGGCCACCAGTGGCTACGTCATAAAAGCGCGGAATGAGGTTTAAGATTGTAGACTTACCCGATCCACTAGGCCCTACCAAAGCGACTCGTTGACCTGCTGGTACAGAAAGATTAATACCACTCAAGGCTTTCCTACCTGTAGGATACACAAAATCTACGTCCTTTAGCTGAATTTCGCCCTGCTTTACTTGCAGTTCAGGGGCATTGGATTTGTCAAACAAGCTGGCTTTCAAATCAACGGCTTCAAAGATACGCTTCGCAGCTGCCAGGCCCTCTTGCAGATTGGCATTCAAATTAGCCAAACGCTTCATGGGTTCATAGGCTAACAGGAGGGCTGTGATAAAGGAACCAAACGTTCCTAACGTGCTATTGCCTTCGATGAACTGCCAACCACCATAGAGGATGACACCGACGATAGCGACACCTCCCAAGAATTCCATGATGGGGTGAGAAGCCGCACGGGTCCGCGCGCCCTTAAAGTTAATACGGAACAGATTTTCAATGATTTTGCTGCAACGCTCCTGCTCATAATTTTCCATGGCGTAGGATTTTACCACACGCATTCCTTGGAAAACTTGACTGAGAAGAATATTAAACGCACCCATTTCAACCTGGTTATTATTCGAAACTTTGCGCATGCGTCGGCCTATCTTCACCATAGGGAGAATAGCCACAGGAAAGACAAAGAAAGCAATAGAGGCCAATAGCCAATCTACATAGAACATATAACCAACTAAGAATATAAGAGACAATGAGTCCTTCCCCATGCCCGTAAGTGCAGTCGTTACCGCATTACGCATAAGATTCACATCATTGGTAAAACGAGACACCAGCTCACCACTAGAACGAGCATGGAAATAAGCTAAGTCAGCATCCATAAAATGGGAGAACAAACGCTTTTGCAGATCAGCAATAACCCTTTGACCCATGTAAGTCATAGACACGGACTCACCAAAGGAAGATAGCCCCTTAAAAACAAAAACAAAGAATACAATTATCGCCAGATACACCACCATAGTACCATCTTTGGGCATGAAGGCGTCATCGAACAAAGGCTTTAACATAGCAGCCAACAGAGCCGTAGTGGCTGCGGCTACCGCCATACATAACAGACCTAACATAATATACATCTTGTAGCGACTGATGTGCTCAGTCCACAAACGACGAGTCAGATGGGCTGTTTCTTGATTCGCGAGGGTTTTAAGTAATTTCATAAATATATCCTAAAGACCTGCCACCATCATACTTTCAATCAATACTGTAGGTGCGCAAATATTACTATCAAATACTAAATCATTGGCGGGTACCAAGGTTCTATACATCTCTTTAAGATTTCCTGCAATGGTTACTTCACTGACAGGATAGGCCAGCTTACCGTTTTCAATCCAGAATCCACTCGCACCCAAGCTGTAATCACCGGTGACCCCATTAATGCCAAAGCCCATCAATTCGGTCACATAAAAGCCTGCCCCCACATCTTGCAACAGCTTCTCCGGAGAACGCTCTCCCGGAGCAATAAAGAAATTGCTGCAGCCGACCATGGGAGGAGCAGAGACAACTCCCACCGCATGGCCTGTTGATTCAAGGCCAAGCTGACGGGCAGCATGGAGATTCAACATCCAAGATTTAAGTGTTCCCTGCTCGACAAATTCTCGTTTGACTGCAGGAATTCCTTCCCGGTCAAAGGTGCGAGAACCCAAGCCACTTACCAATGTGGGGTCATCAAGAATCGTCACATCTTTGCTGAAAACCGGTTGATCCATAGCATCCATCAAGAAAGAAGTGCCTCGGGCAATCGTTTCGCCATTAATCGCACTCACAAAGGGTTGCAAAAGGTAATGTCCAGCAACCCTGCGATCGTAAACGATGGGGTGGGTTCCTGTTTTAATCTTCTTTGGGTTCAAACGGTTTACCGCTTTCTCACCAGCTTGCTTACCAATATCAGTAGGGCTTCGCAAGTCTTTAGCCGAACGAACGGCACTATAGTCATAATCCCGCTGCATGTTTTCACCCGAGCCTGCCAAAGCTACACAGCTGAGTACCTGCTGGGACGTTTGCAATAAGCCTGAGAACCCTTCGCTACTTATTACGCGAACGTTCATTGAATTCCAGGAGGAACTTGCTCCTTCTGATTGGGCAACGCCCTTCACAGACAACATAGCATCTTCGGCTTCTTTAACCCGCGCCTCAAGTTCAGCAGTTGCAACCTCGCCCTCAACCTCACCTATTTGTGTGGCTGGATCTTTGATAAATTGAGAAGCATCGGCCAAACCAATATTGGGATCTTCTGGCACTACCCTCACCATATCGGTCACTCGTTCAACGAGTTTATCAAGAGATTCTTTAGAAAAATCACTGGTAGAGGTGACAGCTTGCCGCTTACCTATCATAACTCGCAGCCCTACTTCGGAGTTTTCAGAACGGGCTAAGTTTTCCATCTTGCCTTGGCGATAAGTGAGATCAACACAGTTGCGCTCTAGATGCATGATATCTGCCTGTTCAGCACCAGCTGCCTTTGCCTTATCAATTAGGTATTCAAGTTCTTTCATAATTCACCTCGTCAGTTCCCTTTGTTTTAGTGGAAAACGACCCCCATGACAATACTTGCAAACACAACGAGTCCGACTTCACCATTGGCAGAAAATCGTTTCCAACAATTTGTTGGAACATTGGTCTGAAGAGTCAATATTTGCCATAACAGCATGAATGTAGCCGTCAAGAGCCCTATATAGAAGGGCCACGCAAGATCTAAGAGGTATCCTGCAAGTCCAATAAGGGCCACCATAGCACCATAAACCATCCCAAGGAAAGGCTTGGTTCGATCCTCTAAGGCCAGTGCTGAGGATTTTACACCAATGCGTAAATCGTCTTCCTTATCCTGATGGGCGTAGATGGTGTCATACCCCAACGTCCAGCAAATACCCGCGATGTACAATAGCAGTACAGGCAGCTGGACAGAATCACGAACGGTTGCCCAGCCTAGGATTGCTCCCCAGTTGAAAGTAAAGCCAAGAAAGAGCTGGGGCCAGTAAGTGATTCGCTTCATCCAAGGGTACCCTGCCACGAGCAATAGGGAGGCAGCCCCCAAAGCCACCACGAGAAGAGGGAACTGCAATAGGACCAAGAATGCTAATAAAAGCAGGGTGATGAGAAAAATATAGGCTTGGGGTACGCTAATTTTGCCCGAAGCCACGGGCCGGTGAGAAGTGCGCTCCACCTCGGCATCTATTTTTCGATCAACAATGTCATTGTAGGTACACCCTGCACCGCGCATAAGAACCGCTCCAATAAAGAACAGGAGCATGTATTTAAAACTGGGAAGATCAGAGCTTGCCAAAGCAAGCCCCCACCAACATGGGAACATGAGCAACCATACCCCTATGGGTTTGGAAAAACGGATTAACTGGAGATATGCAGTCATTGGTCTTTTCTCCCGCGAGTGCATGTGATATGACATCTCAAAAATAGAGCACTATGATTAGACTCTACGTACCACAACCTCTCACCACTGGTCTAGCTTTAGAGCTGACCAGCCAACAAATTCACTACCTTTTACACGTAATGCGAGTGAAAGATGGGCAGCAAGTGCTTGTCTTTAACGGCCATGATGGAGAATGGAAAACAGAGGTGTCAAACCTGAGCAAACGGTCATGTTTGTTGAGTGTCAAAGAGCAAACCCAGCCACAGCAAAAAGAAGACGAACTTTGGTTGTTGTTTGCTACCTTAAAGCCTAAACCACAAGAGTTTCTCATTGAAAAAGCCACTGAAGTTGGAGCCACTCACTTGTGCCCGATTCTTACTGAACGCAGCTCAGTCTCTCGCTTTAACGTGGAAAAAGCAACTCAACAAGCCATTGAGGCTGCAGAACAGTCAGGACGAACTACTATTCCACAGGTATTTCCGCTACAGTTAATGCAAGAGATGTTGGCAAACCGGTCGACTTTTGGCCCCCTTATTGTGGGTGATGAAACTCACAAATCCCCCCCTCTCATCCTTTTAGGAGACAAAAATGCCAAGGCTTTTATGGTGGGACCTGAGGGTGGCTGGTCTCCTAAAGAGTTGGAATTCTTTCGTAATTCGGAGGATATTTATACAGCTGACTTAATGTCAAATATCTTACGCGCTGAAACTGCTGGAATAATTGGTCTTGCTACATTGCAACAAATTCGTAAGTATAAATGAAATATTAACGATTTTCTGCTACTTTCGGAAACTTAAGAACAGCTGAATATGCTGGAGGGCGATAGCTTTAAAATGACAGAAGCCACACAGGAACTCCTCAACAAGCTCCTTTTTCCCAAACGAAACTATAAGTTAGGGTATATTCTTTTTATATCAGCTCTGCTTGTCATTGGTGATTATTTGGTAGGCACCACTGGTGGCACCCACCTTGCCTATCTCCACGTCATGTATTTCCCAATTGTCATTGCTGGCCTAGCGTTTTCCGTTTACGGCGGTATCATTACAGGCATTATTGCTGGCCTACTCTTGGGACCAGGAATGTTCATGAATGCCGCGTTTCTTACCAGCCAGCCCCTTTCTTCCTGGCTCATTCGCCTCATTGTCTTTGCTTGCGTAGGCGCCTTGGCAGGCTTGGGATCCTCCATGTTCCGTTCATATTTAAAGGAACTGGAAAACAAAAGAATCACCAACCCTGTTTCTGGCCTATCGAATCTGAGTGGCCTCAAGCTTATCTTTGAAGATCTAATTAATCAGGGACTTACGCCCATTACAGTCATAGTGATTGACCTCTTTCAAATGGGGCGAATAGACAGGGCTCTGGGCGCAGAAGGTACGGAGAATCTTATTCGTCAAGTTGCACATAACCTGGTCAATGACTTAGGGGATCTTTGCACCGTTGGGCATCTGCACTCCAAGCGCTTCTCTCTTTTAGTACCTGATGGCAAGAACCTGCAGCGCGTTCTTGAAAAGTGTAACAACGTCGCGAATAAAGACTATCAACTAGAGAACATTCCCATTTTCGTTGAAATGCATTTTGGCATTGCGACTTACCCCGATGATGATAAAGATCTTGCCAGCCTGACCCGTAAGGGACGTCTGGCCATTGATTCAGCCAAAGACCATTCTCAGCGCTTTGGTTATTTTGAAACTGAAACAGCGGTAAACGCCGAGCGCAACCTGCTGCTTCTTCATCAGCTCAGTCGTGCGATAGAAAGCCGCACCCTTGACATCTACTATCAACCACAAATTAGCCTTCTGACAGGTGAGACTATAGGGCTAGAAGCCCTCACACGTTGGACTGACCCCATCCTTGGCGAAGTCCCTCCCATGGACTTCATTCCCCTGACCGAAGAAACAACTCTGATTAACCCCTTCACCAAATGGCTTATCGAAGAAACCGCAAAAAAAACCCGTGAGCTTCACGATGCGGGTCACCATTTGCAAGTTGCGGCTAACTTTTCGATGAAGAATTTCCTGGACCAATCCGTATTGACCACATTGCATGAAACCCTTGCAAAATACCAAATTGATCCTAAACACTTTGAGCTGGAAGTTACAGAAACAGCTGTTGCAATGAATATTAATAACACCGCTGAAATACTCTCAAAACTACGCAAGACGGGGCTGCGTATTGCAGTTGATGATTTTGGCACAGGTCAAGCCTCCCAGCATTACCTCCTAGAACTCCCTGTAGATGTTATTAAAATCGACAGGCTCTTTGTCGGGACCATGATAGAAAACAGTGCTGCTGCCGCTATTGTTCGCAGTAGCATTACTCTAGGGCACGAGCTGGGCCTTGAAGTGGTAGCTGAGGGTGTGGAAACCAAAGAGCAAGCTGAGCAGCTTAAAAAATGGGGTTGTGATGTAGCCCAAGGGTATTATTTTTCTAAACCCATTCCCAACCAAGATGTCATTGCATGGCTAGAATCTTCGGAAAAAAAGATCAACGTTCAGTAAATACTGGCTATACAAATAAAATTTCAAATAAAAACTCTTTTTTTTAAAAGATATTAATTTTTTGTAGTATACTTTAATTAGAGGTTAATATTTTATTAACAATAAAATTTTAGATATTTCCTCTATGGGTAAGCAGAGGGGGCATGGCATGAAAAAGCGAGGTTTTAGAAAAGACGATAGGGGTATTACCTATACGGAGTTTGGCCTGCTTGGGGTTTTGCTCTCAATTGCGCTTGTGTTCTTTCTAACCGATGTTGGTGACGATGTTATGAAGACTTACATGGAAACTCAACAAACCTTGCAAGAGTTATAATTCATCCTATGGACAGCCTATGAATAAAGATCAGCACCTTCAAACTACCCCCTTAAGCGACATTGAATTATGCCTCTTGGGCTATAGATTAACGACAGCTGAGATCATCTACCGCCTTCCTGATTATCCTGAGTTACTACAAACTTTTCTTTGGCAGCAATTAGACTTAGACCCTAATTTTCCACGATTAACCCACTTCCTTGATTTCTGGGAACGAAATCTCGATGGACAACTTTATCATGTGAAAGTTGTACAGGGTGAACAGCTATCATCCAATGAGATGATCACGGCTGACTTAGAGATTGAATATAAGAGGCATTAATACATTACGCTGAGATCTAGGGCTCATTGCATAGCTTATTACGATATCTCTAGAAGAGACCATCGCAAACCTCATGGAAGCACTTTCATTTTATAGCGACCTCATTAAATATAAACCTTTAATCATTTTTTAACTTCGCTGCTTCATGCTTATTCACAATTAAACAGGGAGACTAAACATGAAAACAATAATAACAACTGCCCTTGCTTTTGCTGCTGTTGCTGCTACCGATGCATCAGCTGTTGAACTCAAAGGCTTACATCAGGCTGTAAAAGTAAAAGTTGAGAAGTACTGCCCCGAGACGCTTGCTCGGGAAGATATCGATACTCTTCGTAAGGAAGAGATCCTACGCATTAAAGATGTAGACTTTTTTGCAGAGGGTAAGAGCACAATTCCTGAACTAAACACAGAAAATGTGGTTCTTTGCTCTGGAAAGTTTGCTCAGAATCGTAGTGCTCCAGCTCGAGTGGATTGCTGCTTCTGCACAGAAGAAGGTTCTACTAAGCCTGCATTCACTGTCTCTACTCAGATTACCAGGGAAGTGGATGAGATACTTGCAAAGCGTGAAGAAGATAAGCTTGATAAGAAGATCGAACTTTCTGAAGTTAAGACTGAGGAAGCTTATCAAGAATCACAAACAGAAGCTGATCTTGCACCAAATCGAGTCTAGCTTCCATACGCACGTTTGGGTATGATGCCGAAAATAACAATAAGAATGTAGGCATCATGACCCGCGTACGTATATACAAACCCGCTAAAGTTGCCACCCAATCAGGGATGGCCAAAACCCATAAGTGGATTGTAGAGTTCGAGTGTCAAGACAAGCTGGAACCCGAATCTCTCATGGGGTGGGTTTCCTCAAAAGATACGAAGCGGCAACTGCGGCTGAAGTTCGATACTCTGGATGAAGCCCTCGCTTTTGCGAAGGCGAAAGGGGTGGATTATACAATCTATAACCCCACAATTCGCAGCAAGTTTACCAAAGACTATGGGAATAATTTTACGAATCCTCGGATACGGGGACTTGGATAAAGAATAAAGCTTTCTCACCTATCTCCTCCCACCCGTCGCGATTTTATACATCACGTGTGGGGCACGAGAGCCCAGTATTGGCACTTGTGGCCTGAGCAAGCTCGGGCAAATGCACAAACCGGGATGACGATTAACCAAATGGTATATAAATATAATGTAGATGTAGATGTAGATCTAATATCTAACTTCTACCTGCCCCAAACCTCGTTGATTCGCTGATCACGACCGCAGTTCCAACGGTAGAAAGAATAACGGGTGGGGTTTCTTTCTGCGTAATCCTGGTGGTAATCCTCAGCAGGGTAGAAATTCGTATAGGATAAAAGGTCTGTTACAAAGGGGCCCCCACCAAGAAGAGTTTCAAATTTGCCCTTTACGTCCTCAGCTGTAGATTTTTCTGCAGGTGTTCTATAAAATACAACTGTGCGGTATTGTTGGCCCCGATCACAAAATTGACCTCCTGAATCAAAAGGATCTACGTTCTGCCAGAAGGCACGAAGGAGCTCCTCATAAGATATAATATCGGGGTCGTAGGTGATTTCAACAGCTTCTACATGACCTGATTTTCCACTGGATACTTGTTCATAAGTCGGATTCTCAAGGTCACCGCCAGCATAGCCGACTTGGGTTTGAATGACACCTTCGAGGGGTTTAAGATCGTGCTCGATGCACCAAAAGCAACCCCCCGCAAATACAGCTTTCTCATAGGCTTGTGCCATGGCATTGCCCCTTCCCAAACACATCATTGCGATTATACCAAGACAAAGCCTTAGTATGAACATGTCTCACACCCTTTTATGGCCCACTCATAAGCACCCTTCAGACTATTGTGCTCTTTAACTTCAAGCTGGCTCAAAAGTTTGTAGACCTGTGCAGAGGAGGGAGACCTTTTAACAAGCTTCTCAAGGATAGTTCGCGCATCCCCCCAAAGCTTGGCTTTCAAAGCATATTTACCGAGCAAAAGTTGGCTCTGTGGATCAGAAACATTATTTTTCACAAGCTTTTTTACCAGTTCATAGGCCTTGACCGAAGAATCAGGATTGTGCAGCTCCACATATAAATCTCCGATTTTTTCACTGGGGGATACTTTCCAGGTGGCTTCAAGCGCTGACTTGGCATATAGCAGATTATCTTAACATTTACACATATCCGTAAAATGGTATTCCAGGTTATCAATGAATGACTTTGCATTATCAGAGTAAGATTTCAGTCTTTGTTTAATATTGGCCCACATGGGTTCAATTTTGTTCAGGTCAG
>CAJQNC010000101.1 GCA_905479605.1 uncultured Alphaproteobacteria bacterium
CCTTTTTTTGCGTCACCGCAAGGGCTTCCAAAAAGAATTCTTTTCGGATCCACCCCTGGGATCGGTGAGGGCGGCTCCGAAAAGAATTCTTTCCGAAAACCCATGCTCAGGGAGTCTCATTTCTGTTTGAACTTATTCATAGCGTATAGCTTAAGAAGGGGTGTGCCCGAATTGACTTAGTCAAACGAATTGTATAGAACAGGGTACGTTCGTAGAACATTGAAACTTTTGCCATAGAGGATAAATTGGAAAAAATACTTGTTATCAAACTAGGGGCTTTAGGAGATTTCGTACAGTCTACGGGGGCGTTTGAAGCTATTCGCCAGCACCATAAAATGGCTGATATTACTCTGATGACGACACCACCCTTTGAGCAAATGGCAAAGGATTGTGGTTATTTCGATAATGTTTGGTTGGATAAACGCCGACCTTTGTATGACCTTCGAGCGCTGCTACGTGTGAGGAGATTCTTTAGAAATAATTATTTTAACCGGGTTTATGATCTACAGTGCGTATCTCGTACAAATACGTATTTTTCTTATTTACTCCCGTTCCCTAAACCCCAATGGTCCGGGCTTGCGTCTGGGTGTTCACATCCTCACACAGATGTTAATCGGCCTGATTTGCACACCTATGACCGTCATCGGAATCAGCTGAAATTGGCGGGCATATCAAAGGTGCCTAATCCACACCTTGATTGGGTGCAGGTTGATGTGACAAAGTTCAAGCTTCCAGCTAATTATGTCTTGTTAATTCCCGGTGCTGCACCGGGTGGTGAATCGAAAAAGTGGCCTGCTGAGAAGTATGGCGAGTTAGCCCAGTTTCTTGTGCAGCATGATTATACACCTGTGGTGATAGGTACGCAGAACGAGCAGGGGGCTGCGAAAACTATTCAGTCTATATGTTCTGAGGTTATTGACCTTACGGGGAAAACAAGTCTGTATGACATTGTAGGTTTGGCTCGCAAAGCCAAAGCTGCTGTTGGTAATGATACGGGGCCTACTCACATGGTTGCCCAATCTTACTGTCCTATCACCGTGCTGTTTTCAAAGCATTCTGATCCAGAACTTTTTGGTCCTGCAGGCAATAATGTACAAATTGTACAACGTGATGCTCTGAAAGATCTTGCCCCAGAAGAAGTCTGGGGTGTTCTTCTTACGCAACTTCAAGGCGAAGGAAAAGTGGCCATGGGCTGAAGTTGGTATTATACTTAATCTACCGCCTTACTTGTGCTTGTATTGTTAAGAAGCAATCTATGGAGAAATAATGAAAAATTCAAAATTACAGATTTGCGATGCTACAATACACCCTGGAGAGGAAGTCAACCTTGCGTTACCCCTTCCAGAGCAGTATTCGTGTGCTCCTTTGTTCATGCCAATTCGAGTCATCCATGGAAAGAAAAAAGGCCCATGCCTTCTGATTTTTTCGACTTTCAATGGAAATGAGTTGAATGGAATTGAAATTGTTACAAGAATTATTGAGCATACAAAAGCTGATGAAATCAGTGGCACCATAATAGCAATTCCTGTTTTAAATGTTTATGGGCTCACCCACTTCCCCCAAACACTTCCCTCTGATGACTATTTAGAAGATTGTTTCCCTGGATTGGAAACGGGCTCTTTTGGAGAGCGCCTTGCTTATATATTTACTCATGAAATTTTAAAGAAGGCAGACTATTGCATTGAACTCCAAACAGGAGATCTCAACCATAATATTTTACCGATGATCTATTGTAACTTTGAAAATTCAGCTACGAAGGCACTCGCTCGAACCTTCAATGCTCCAGTGATTACTGATGTTAGCTCAGAAGGAAACTCTTTACGTCAAACGACAGATAACTTGAATATTCCGCTCCTTGTGTATGAAGCTGGCGAGGCGATGCGCTTTGATGAAAATGCAATTTCTGTGGGTTACAACGGTGTTACCAACGTTATGCGACATATTGATATTTTACCCAAAGCCCCTATTCAGGAAGTTAAACCTATTTTTTCTCAAGATGAGAATTGGGTGTCAGCTCACACAGGAGGCATTCTCCGTACAGATGTATCCCTTGGACAAGTCATCAAGAAAGGTGATGTATTGGGGAGAATCAAGGATCCTTTTGGCACTGGAAATGCTGAGAGTCTCAAATCTCCTCGGGATGGCGTTATTGTTGGGATCAATACAACGCCTCTGATGTATGAAGGGCTCCCCGTTTTTAAAGTCGCTTCATTTATTGATTATGAAAGGGCAGAAACGACGATTGAAGAATGGGATAAGAAGCAAGATGATAGCTTCTTAAATTAGTTGTCCATGGAAACAAATATCTCATTTACCGTTAAAGGAACGTTTATTTGGTTGATTTGTGCGGCATTTTTTCTCTATGAATTTTTGCTCCGGACTGTCATTGGTACCTTTCAACATCCCATTATGTATGACCTTGAGCTGACAACATTCCAGTTCGCTATACTAAGTTCAACCGTTTATCTTTTTATCTATGCTGTCATGCAGATTCCTGTGGGGCTACTCGTTGATCGTATTGGGCTGAAAAAATCATTGTTGATAGGAGCCAGTATATGCGCACTCTCAAGCATTGGGTTTGGTCTATCTTATGGCTATACCACAGCTATATTTTTTCGCTTTCTTACAGGGCTTGGTTCTTCATTTGGCTTTATTTGCCTTCTCATCAGTGTCAGAATCATCTGAATAAGTCCGCATTCGCGTAGTTTTTTCAGGTCAGAAGAGTTGCCCAGTCTTTAACTGTGAGTTTTATGAAGTACGAGCCCCCGATTTGGGGGATTTTTTATGCGTTTT
>CAJQNC010000102.1 GCA_905479605.1 uncultured Alphaproteobacteria bacterium
ATAAAACTCACAGTTAAAGACTGGGCAACTCTTCTGACCTGAAAAAACTACGCGAATGCGGACTTATTCAGATGATTCTAATGATTTAACAATATTATTGAGCATATCGTTATCATTATAAGGGAGAAAAATAATGAAGAAAAATATATTGGCTTTATCTTTATTGATTGGGCTAGGAACTATCTCTATGGAAGCTTCAGCAGTTGAAGTACCCGCCGCGCTGACTGCAAAACTAAATAGCCTTAAGGTTGGAGCAGTTCAAATAACAATTCCTCAAGCTATTGAGCAGTACATAAATGAAGCAAAAACTACTTCAAAAACTTATGACTCAGATGCCTCAAAATCTGATATTACTCTTGGAAAGAAAATGGATGAAAAGGGCTGTGATCCATATCTTGCGGCAGCTATTTACAATGGAGATAAAATAAATGATCAATTAAAGGATAACGTAAAGGATATGAATACAGCTATCTCTGATTTGGAAAAAGCAGTAGATGCATTCATTGAAGCTCAGTCAAAGGCAAAAAGTGATCAGGCTCAAGTCGAAGCAACTATTACATATGTGAATAGCATAAAGCCAACAATTATTGATGAACTGCCATGTTTGTGTAAAAAAGAGCCTAAGTCACTTAAAAAAGTGACAGGTTGGATTGACAAGGCAACAGGTTCAGCAACAAAGTTTGTACTGAAAAATAACGAATATCCTAATGGTATTCAGATTAATTCGAATGTGGGAACATGGGGTAAAGGTACACTAGCTATTCCAAGTTATACACCCGACAAGCATACTGAAGAAGCTTGGGTAGACACAACAGCAAATGAAGTTGTGTGTCTTCAGCATAAGGGTAAGTCTTAATTTTATTGATTGAAACTAAGAATAGCCCCCTAGAATGGGGGCTATTTTTTGCTATTTCAAATTGTCAGTTTCTATTTTCCCGCAACAAACTCTCTTCATACTGAATAGCACTCTTCCGCAGCTTGGCCACATCTTTGGGGTCAATGATGACTTGCTTATCCACAAGTTTAATCTTCTTACCTGCTACGGGTTTGTCAAACTTGCCAAGAGGGATATAACTAAGCCAGGTATTCCAGCCCAAACCTGAACCTGTGCTAAGTTTAGAGGCTTCTATTTCATCCTCTTCAATCATAAGGTTGAGATCAAAATCAATCTCGGGTCCTATAAACAGCTCTACGATATCTAACAAAGATTGATAGCCTGATTCTCCGGGAAGTAAATTATCAAATTGATCCGTATTGAGTGGTCCTATATGCAGGCGGACTTCCCCCTGCTGGTCCCACACTTTCGTTCCGAGCATTGCGCCGTCACCCAACGTATTCCATTGAGCATTACGGCTGCCAATATGGGTTACATCTCGTTTATCTACCTTACGCCATTTGCCTACACACTGCTCCACTTTAATGGGGAAATCGAAGTAGGATGACAGAATCTGATTGAGAGCCTGTGCAGAGTGTGGTCGCGACCAAAAGAGGCCAGCAAATTCCAGAAAACCACGGTCAGGTGTATGCATGCGATTCTGCGTATTCTTTTGCAAAATGCCCAATAAGCTGCGCAAAGCCATGGCATGAGGAGACTTATCTGGCTTAACGGTGCTGAGGCCAACAATATACTGCTTACGTAAGCGGTGCAGGATCGAGATCAGGCGGTGATTGAATATATCTAGGAAATCACGGAGGCTGGTATCACCTGAGCGTTCCCGCTGTATGATCATTTCCGCATAAGCATAGGGCAGGGGCCCAGGCAACCCCGCTAAGCCCATGAAGTTTACCTGCATTTGCGGTGGCTCACCATCCCATTGAACGTAATGAGGGTTATGGCGGTAAGCGGCTTCTCCAGAGGTGTCTAGCGAGTAGATATCACTGGCAAGACTCTCGAAGAATACTCGCCCTTTAACAGCAACAGGTTCTTTACTTGGGTCCACGCCCTCACCGAAGGGGTCTGCATCAGGCGACAGCATTTCAAGAATTTTCACCGCTTGGTGAAATTCAAAACTATAGGGTTCCTCAAAGAGAGTATCTTTTAGAGGAGGTAACGATTTCCGATGCGTGCGGGCCATTGTTTCCAAATACCTGGCATGTTAGTGCTTGTGAGACTAAGCTCAACAAACGAATTGATGTTGACGTATATACTTAAGAAATGACTCAGGACCGACGCCATGAGGAAAGTCGAACTTCCATCACAACGCACAGAGGTGCTGGTCAAATTTACTGATAGGCCTTGTACAAAACCCCGCCATGCTTCATTTGACATGCGGCGAGTGACCGTTTCGTATTGTATGCTTTCGATGCCGCTGATTTCTTCATTGGCTGTTGATTTATTAGCTTCTGCATAAAGTCTCAGCATCTCCTTAAAAGCGCTGAGTCCTTGGTCAGTGCCTGTCAGGGTGAGATGGTTAAGGGAAAGCTGTGATATAATTCGCCACAATATCTCTCCCTGCATAACAGCATTTACCTGCTGAGTAGGGCGCCCTAAACATGTTACCTTCGATGATGGGACTTGATCATCTACATGTAGGCTTGCTCCAGCAGTAAGATGTTGAGCCAAATTACGATTGGTGCATAGAACATGAGCAAAGATCGTTTGGTCAGCTGGCTTTTGCGGAGTGAAATCGAAGTCTAAAAAGTTGAGGAAGACATCTGAGCCCTCCACATCTGCTTGGTTGGAAGGAAGGCGATAGCTTGACCAAAAGAGAGACTGCCCTTTACTAGAAATTTTATGATTGTAAGAAAAGTAAGGGGAGTACTCGATTGGAGCTGGTTCGTCACTGACCGCCGCCAATACTTTTTGGATAGAATGAATCTCAGTGAAGTCCGCTTCTCGCTGATCGGCAACCAATGGATACGAAAGAGATTTCTGATCCAGAGCAATCGGTTCAGTGATCCTTTTGAATATATTAACAATTGGAGTACATCCCAACTGGAAGTTAGACGCATTAACTTTGAAACGATCCGATTTCACACCCTCAGCTAGAGGGATGAGTATGTTAATGGATTTTGAGCAGTTGCTTGTATCCAGGTTGGTTATGTCAACAAATTTGAACTTATCCGAAAAGAGGAAGAATTCCTGTAAGAGTCGATAGCCTTCGTGAACTTGCTTAGGGTAGGGAACGAGATCTTCGTCTTCACCAAATCCAACAGGCTTAACCCTTGAATTTGCCGAAAGGCTGGGTGTATCCTCATTGTCAGGACGAATATAGATAGGAACTGTACCTAGGGGGTCACAGCTAAATATGGCATCATGAAGGAAGTTCGTCGTTAGGTTATCACCCGCCAGATGGATTCGCAGCTGATCTAAATTGACATGAGATAAATCTCCATCATCTCTTGTCACAGTAAGGCGAAGCACATATTCAGACTTCACAGTTCCACTTGGAATAAGAGTTTCATCAACTGGAAGAATTTTTGCGTCAGTCACATCTAGAGGTAGCAATTTTACTGGATATGCTGTTTGAAATCGTAGGGTTTGACCTGTCTGCGCATCTTTAAATAAAGAGGTGCCCTTAGGAACTTCAAAGCCAATTGCGGTTTTTCCTAAATTAGGGTCCATACGGAATTTAGCAATGGAACAAGAGGGGAAGGGGCGAGTGAAATTAGGGTAAAGAACATCTAGTAAAGTGCTTGCAAAGCGGATAAATTTGTCATCAACTTCTTTTTGTAGGCGTGCTGTTAAAAAAGCAAACGATTCAAGTAATCTCTCAACGTGTGGGTCAGAAGTCCCAGCATCACTAAGGTCGAGTCCTTCAGCAATCTGCGGGTAGCGCTTAGCAAAACGGCCCCCTGCATTGCGCAGATATATCATTTCCCGTTGGTAGTAATCCAACATTTCTTCAAAATGTTCTCGACTCACTGAGCCTCGCCTGTTTATCTTCTTTTGATTAACTTTATCATGTTTTCAGAAAGGCTACAAACATATGTCCCCAAAAAAAAACGATTCCTTTAGCAAAAGGACGTGGC
This sequence comes from uncultured Alphaproteobacteria bacterium, assembly GCA_905479605.1. Classification (GTDB taxonomy): domain Bacteria; phylum Pseudomonadota; class Alphaproteobacteria; order UBA9655; family UBA9655; genus CAJQNC01. The sequence continues at coordinate 3,973 of CAJQNC010000102.1, forward strand.
GACTCTTCTACCCATTTTGGCTTTCAGAGCACAAATATTGGGCCTGGGGATTAAGCCTATCCATTTTAGGGCTTGTGGGAGTCTATGTTTATTTGGTGTTAAAGCTGAACTATTGGAGTCGGGAATTTTATAATACCTTTACTGACTTGAATTTACAGGAATTTTATCGATTGCTGGTGGTCTTTGCTGGCTTGGCAACAATGTCAATCATTACGTTTACCATCAAAAATTATCTGGTACATGTTCTTGAAATCCGTTGGCGTCGGTATATGACTCACCAGTTTACTCAACTGTGGCTTAGACACCACGCTTACTATGGTTTGCAGCTGAACGGAGATGGTACCGACAACCCCGACCAGCGTATTCAACAAGATATTCATTTGTTTACGACACAAACAGCTGGCTTATTTTTCGCATTCTTCCGTGAGTTTGTCCTTCTGATTGCTTTCTTAGGTGTACTCTGGGTTCTTTCGGGTGAGATTTCGTTTACTCTCAATGGGAATGAGGTGGTGATTCATGGCTATATGTGTTGGGCGGCTCTTTTGATCTCTATTGTAGGAACATTTATCAGTGTCAAGGTTGGGCGTCCACTTATCCGTCTTGATTTTCAACAAGAGAAACGAGAGGCTGATTTTCGCTATAGCCTTGTGCGCTTGCGTGAAAACGTAGAGGGGGTGGCTCTCTATGAAGGAGAAGATCGCGAGGATGCTATATTTGCCAGGCGTTTCCGTTCCATTGTGCGTAATTACTACCGAATTATTCACAGGATGTTGTTTGTTAACTTTTGGACCAGTGGGTATGGTCAGGTCGGTGCAGTTATTCCTGCTCTTTTAGCTGCTCCCAAGATCTTTGGTGGCGTGATCAAGTTTGGTGGATTTATGCAAATCCTTGGTGCTTACCGTTATGTGCAAGACGCCCTGTCCTTCATCGTGGATAACTTCCCTATTATAGCTTCATGGAAAGCGACAACCCAACGTTTACTGTCATTTGCTGAACAAGCCACCATTATTCGGGAAAGGCAGTTAAGTGGTGAGTCAAAGATACATGTTAAGAGATTAGCGTCACTGCAGAATGTTGAAATCAGTGATCTGCACGTCGAGCTTCCCAATGGAGAAATTCTTTTTGATGAGTTTCATTGCACCTTTACTAAAGGAAAACACACCCTGATCATTGGTCCATCAGGTACTGGCAAGAGTACACTTTTCCGAACTATAGCAGGTATATGGCCCTATGGGGCAGGGGAAATACGAGTTCCTAAGAATGATGTGCTGATGTTCCTGCCGCAAAAGCCTTACATGCCATTAGGAACACTAGGTGAGGTGCTGTGCTACCCTAATGATTATCAGCAAGTGCCCTTTGAAATTTTTGTGGATATCCTTAAAAAGGTGGACCTCACACCATTAATCCGTCGGGTGGATGAGGTGAACGACTGGGCTCGCGTACTATCCTTAGGCGAGCAGCAGCGAGTGGCCATTGCCCGCTCACTCATTCAAAAGCCTGGTTGGTTATTCCTCGACGAGGCGACATCCGCCATGGAAGAGAAAGCTGAAGCCCAGCTTTATAAGGTTTTGGCAGAAGACCTTCCGAGAACCACCTTAGTCACCATTGGTCACAGGTCATCCTTAAAGAAATTCCACGACCATGTGATTGCGGTAAAGAGGAAGCTTCATGTAAATACGATGGAAGAGCCGGAGATATTGGTGTTGGAGTAGAGGTTCTAAGAGCTTAACTTATTCATTTCGTAAACAGTTATCTAAATTAAAACTGCCTGCGGTAAAAAGAAATCTTTTGGGGAGGTCTTTAAGTTTAACACCTGCCCCCAAGGGAAAAGCGACTGTTTCTTCGCAATGCTTCCCTTTTTCTGGCTTTGTTCTAACTGTCAAGCTTAGCTTATTAAGTTTGAGAAATTCAAGAGGCTCGCACATATGATTAATCCCACAATCCTTTAGTAGCATAAAATTGCCCTTAGCAGAGTCGTTAGGTTTTAGGTTGGTTGGGTATGCGCTAATATAGGCTTGTGCTTTTTTCTTATCCTTCATACCTCTTCGTTTGTATACATAGTTTACTTTTGCCTCAATGTTCTCAATATTATCGATATAATTCACTTTGTCATTTCTGAAAATAACTTCAAAGTTTGCGGATGAGATATCCGACAAGCACTTGTCTATAGGCAAAGTAACAATGAAAAAGGTTATGATATATGTGAATTTAAGAAATATGTTGGTCATTTTATAGCAGGGCGGATTGTAATTACCTAATATGTATAAAGATAGATCAAAGACTTTAAGATATTGTTAATACTTGACAATTTTTAATACTCTTACGTGGAGGCAGGGTGAGAACGTCATAGTGGATAGTTACCCTATAAACCGTGTTGCGAAGTGACCTGAGAAGGTTTTTATGACGATCATTAATATATAGATAGAAATCTGGCGCGCCCGAGAAGATTTGAACTCCTAACCTCCTGATCCGTAGTCAGGTGCTCTATCCAGTTGAGCTACGGGCGCGGATCATGCAGAAGCCTTTGGCCTCAGATGATGGCGCAACATAGACGAAACTTGATGAGAGATCAAGAGGGAAAATAAGTTGTGTATAGGGAGTAACGAGTGATCAGAGACCTGAAATTATGTGTAAAAAGGATTGTAAAAATAACTATATACTTGTGTGGTATTTCTTAAGCTGTTCTAATACGCTAGGTTTTTAAAAAGTGAAAAAATTATGCGCAATCTTCTTCTAATCACTTCCGTTCTTCTATTTCCATTCCAAAGCTTTGCGAACCAGCAAGAGGCGTGTTCTCCTTGTAGTGTTGCTCACATGCTCGAGGCTCCGCAGCCACTCATATCTTACTTTCCAGAGGGTACTCAACCAGAGAATTTGGATTTTGATATCTTCCCTGTTTCCTCGGAAATGCAGATTGGTAAGATTCAGCATATGATTCAACGTGTTCCCTGTGGTCTGTATTTGACTGTAGGTTCTGAGCGTGGTTTTCGTGCGGCTTCAATGTCTGATAAGATTACAGCATTGTACCTATTGGATATTCATGACGACATCATTCGCTTTAACATTATTAATCGTGAACTTCTAAAAACACCTACACGGCAAGAGTATCTTTATCTACGGTGGGAGAGTACATTCCAGGATTGGAAAAATCTCTTCCAAAGTGTTCAAATACAGTACGGGCATACCAATAGCATTTCCCGCGAAGATTTCCTCTGGTGGGAGGAGAATGTCCGTGAGCTGGGGAGGAAAGGATATGTCCTTCCTGAATATCTAAACCGTGTAGGTAGTGCACCGCTGTGCACGGATACAGATATCACTGATGAAGAGAAGAACATCGATCTTGCTCAGGTTCTGGACTACAAAACAGGGAACTATCTTTTTTATAACGACCTCTATGATAGGTTGCACCAGCTGGCGATTCAAAACAAGATTTATACCTCCAAGATTAACTTATTAGATGATGGGCAGCTTATGCAGCTCTTAGCTTACTTACGCAGCATTCCCATGCCCATCAGTGTTCTGGACTTGGATAATCTCTATTTTGAGGATTACCTTGGTCAAGATGCTTATCATAGGCTGGTACCCTACTTCTTGACTCTGGGGCGTTCCAATTCGGTTTTGTTGGTGATGAATAATTACAAAGATTATGCCTGTGGACAATATCAATCCTATATCGGGTTTACCTTCGAAAATATTCCTCATTGGCCTGTCCATCTGAAAATGCAGGATTTTACGGATAGTATACCTGAGAAAGTACATGATTTGATTGACGGTCGTTTGTATGAAGGTGAAGAGAAATTGCCGGAATTTAAAACAAGCTAGAGGTTTTTTAGAAATTTTGCAGGCATGCTTGAAATAATATCTCGTATTCCCTATATACAAGATAAGTGGTTAGTTTTTTCTGGGGGACATCGTGTAATCTCCTGCATTTAAGCCTAATGTCTTGATTTTACTGACCCAGGGTTAAAACCCTGGTTTTTTATTATTTTAATTTTAATTAGGATTTTCCAATGATACTCAATCACTTTTCTTTTGCAGCTGTTGTTAGTGGCTTTATTTCTGTATCAACTCTCGCTATGGCTGTTGGCAGACCTGATCTGGAAGGTGTCGAGAGTTGTTTACCAACACATATAAGTTCTAAGGATTTTGTTGAGGAAGCGCTGGGCGAGGCCCCAACGATAGTTGTTCCAGACGAGGATAAGGAAGACTGTGACTTCGGGTTTACCTTTCCATATATCGTGCCTCCACTCCGTTGGATCATGGAAGAAATCAACAGTCGTTATGAAGATAATGGCGAACGGCCACTTGTGTTTGATGCGGGAGCAGGCGCTGGCTATGCCACATGGAAGATGATCGCTGCTGGTGGACAGGTCATTCCACTGGAGTTAAATAAAAAAACAGCTAAAAGTATAATGGCTTCACTCAAGAAGGTTCGCCAATTTTTGCAAGAAGGTGAAAAGATTACAGATACTTGTCCCTGTGTTCTTACCGGCAGCGTAATGAATTTCAATAGTCCTGCTTACACCTACAACTATGACGGAGCTTATGTTGGGAACTTGTTACACTTCCTGACTCCAGATCAGTCAGTTAAATTTGTGAGTAAGCTTTACAGTGTTGTAAAGCCTGGTGGTTTCGTTGCTGCCATTGTTAATACTCCTTCATTTAGTGACAGTGTCGTTGATACATGGAGACAGGCTTACGACCAAGGAAAAGATTTTCCAGGTTACATGATGCATAATAGTCAGATCTTAAGGCGGGCTTATGATAGTTTTCAGCAAAATGTGGGAGTTCGGTTAGAAGAGGCTCGTTCATTTGAAGAGGGTGATTTACTGCCAGGTCGCGTGCATAAAGGCAGCTTTGCAGAACCGAGTTCTGATGATAAGCCGAACTGGTTATTTGTCAGGGAAGATGTTGATAATCGAGGGCGGTTTAAGGAGTTTTTAAGGTATGAACATCGGACAACCCATTTTATGGATTCTTCAACCCTGAGAAAGCTATTTGAAAATGCTGGGTTTATAACGCATCATATTTATTATATGGATACTTTCCCCAGGTGTTTAAGCCCTGAAGAGATCACAGATGAGATGCTGAAGAATGGACAATTCAATGTAGGCATTGAGGTTTATAAGCCGGAAAATGCACCCAAAGAAGGAATCTTCACATAAAGACTATGCTTCGTGAACTAACTCCGCAATTATCTTGCGCAGTTCATCGATACCCGTTTTCTTTACAGAGCTGGTATTGAGGATTTTCGGATAGCATGCGGGGTGTTTTTTAATGGTTATTTGGATCTTATTAATGAGGGCTTCTAGCTCGGCTGCTTTGATCTTATCCACTTTGGTGAGCACGAGCTGATAGGTCACTGCAGCTTTGTCCAACTCTTCCATCATTTTGATGTCTGTATCTTTTAAACCATGCCGGCTATCAATAAGCACAAAGACCCGCTTAAGGTTTACGCGGCCTCTGAGATAATCAAAGATAAGCCCAGTCCAGTTGCTAACCACCTTCTTCGCCACTTTGGCATAGCCATAGCCAGGCAGATCCACAACCATCAGTTGGTGGCCCAGATTAAAGAAATTGAGCTCTTTGGTGCGACCTGGTGTATTGGAGGTGCGAGCGAGAGTTTTACGATTTGTCAGCGCATTAATGAGGCTAGATTTGCCCACGTTGGAACGGCCCGCAAAAGCGATTTCCATCATGTCAGGGGGAGGGAGGTGCTTTACACCAACCACTCCCTTAACGAAGTCGCAATCTTGGTGAAACAGCCAGTGAGCGAAGTCTTCTGGCTGCTGAGGGGCTGTCATCGCTTTTTCCCTTGTTTACGTGCGTCTTGGCGCATGATGAACCATTGTTGGGAGATGGACAGGGTGTTGTTCCAGGCCCAGTAAATCACGAGCCCTGCTGGGAATTGGGACAGCATGACTGTGAACACAACGGGAAGTATCATCATCATCTTCGCTTGCATGGGGTCCCCAGGAGGAGGGCTGAGACGCTGTTGCAGCAACATGGTTCCACCCATAATTAATGGCCATAGACCAATCATCAAGAATGAAGGTGGTGTAAATGGCAGCAGACCAAACAGGTTGAAGATAGTTGTGGGGTCAGGTGCTGACAGGTCATGAATCCAGCCATAGAATGGTGCGTGGCGCATCTCGATGGTCACGAACAAGACCTTATACAGAGCAAAGAACACGGGAATTTGGATCAGCATCGGAGCACAACCGGAGGCTGGGTTCACCTTCTCCTTTTTATAAAGCGCCATCATCTTCTCGTTCATCTTGAGCCGGTCTTCACCATAAAGCTCTTTGACCTTTTCAACCTTAGGTTGCAAGGTCTTCATCCGCGCCATGGCGTGATATGACTTGTTTGCTAGGGGGAAGAATAGCAGCTTGAAAAGCACTGTAAGAGCAAGAATAGCTAAGCCAAAGTTACCCAGGTAACTTTTTAGCCACTCGAGGACATAGAAGATGGGCTTGGTCAGGAAGTAGAACCAACCAAAGTCCACAGCCAGGTCAAAGTGGGTAATGCCAAGGGTCTCTTCGTAACCATCGAGAAGGTTTAATACCTTAGCCCCAGCAAAGAAGTGGTCTTCTACTTCGGCTGTCTCACCCGGCTGGATAACCATATGATCCCGTTGGAAATGAGACAAATAGCGAGTTTTTGGTCCTGTGCCAGTCGCTTGGAAAGTTGAGTTCATGGGCATTTTCTGGTCGGGGACCAGGGCTGTAAGCCAGTACTTATCTGTAAAGCCTAACCAACCGACTGTGTTTGGGTTAGTGGTGGTGCCTCCTTCAAAAACATCTTCATAGCTTGGGTCACTTAGCTTACCGTCAAAAACGCCAATAGGGCCTTCATGAAGGATAAAGAATCCAGAAGTCTCTATTTCTCCGCCACGAACAATTTCACCGATTGGTGCTAAGGATACGGTTTTATCAGAAGTGTTTTTGACCCGTTGGGTAACAGTGAACATATACTGGTCATCAACACCAATTTCTTGGATAAAGGTCAAACCTTGACCGTTATTCCAACTGAGAGTCAGAGGAGTGTCTATGGTCAATTCACCGTCCGCTAACCAAACGGTTTCCGGTGTCGGCACAGGCACTGTAGGGTCACTTGCGGCCCAACGGAAATGGGCATTGTAGTTGTGATCAGCAGATGCTGGAGAAAGCAGCTCAACGTAGGGACTGTCGTCCTTGGCTGTCACATGATACTTGGTGAGGGTTAAATCATCAAATTGCGCCCCTTTTAGGTTGATAGAACCAGTGAGACTAGGTGTTTTAATAGGAATACGCCCAGGAGACAGATTAATGGCTTCTTCACGGTTAAGGTGAACTTCTGGAGCTTTAGGGACAACTGCTGTTGTGGTTGTTGCCTCACGTTCAGGGAGAGGTTCCTTCTTCGGTGCAAAAAAGTAATCATAACCAAAAATGATCACAAATGAAAAAAGAACGGCGATTATTAGGTTCTTGGTGTCACTACTACTCATGTGTTTTCAAACTCTTCTGTTGCGGGGACAGGATCAAAACCACTGGATCCCCAGGGGTGACAATTCAAAATGCGTCTGACTGTTAGCATACTTCCTTGCAAAAGGCCATGTTTTTCCAATGCTTCGACTGCGTATGCGGAACATGTGGGTTGAAAGCAGCAACACTGGGGCAGGAGAGGTGAGATAAACCACCTGTAAAGGAATACAAATCCCACCGCTGGGATGGCCATAATGCTATGTAGAATTCTCATGCGCTTCATCCCATTGCTGGTGCATTCGCTTCAGTGCCCATTTCAAATCAGCCTGTAGCTCAACATATTTTTTTGATACCATACTTTTTCTGGCTATGAGGACATAACCAGAGTTTTTACGCCCTTGTGTAGGGAGTAGCTCAGCTGCAAGGGCTCTCATGCGGCGCTTAGCACGGTTGCGCTGCACAGCTCCGCCAATTTTGCGGGTAGCGGTATATCCAATCACAGGTTTGGTACAAACAAAATCACACCCCATCTGTATAGCAAATGCGGGTGTGACCCATTTAATGCCAGTGCTGGCAATATTAAGAAAGTCTCGGCGCTTTTTCAGCGTCTGCACAGTAGTCTATGCGCTCAGCTTAGTCCGACCCTTTGCACGGCGACGTGAAATCACACGACGACCGTTGGCGGTGGACATACGGCTACGAAAGCCATGGCGACGCTTGCGAACCAGGTTACTGGGTTGAAATGGACGTTTCACGTAATTGTCTCCTTAAATAAATATAGTGGACGGTTTATACGAAAGAAAGATGGGTTTGTCAAATGCTGCGTGGGGTGATGAATCTATTTTGTTATGATATAAGAAAGGGGCCACAAGGGCCCCTTAATCATTTAATGTTTATTGAAGCTACATTTAGCAGGACTTGTTACTACCTTGAAGCTTACGTGCCGCAGCTTTCTGCACTTGTTGCAATGAAACACCTTTGTCTTGTGCTGACTTTTTATATGCATTTAGTCTTTTTGCATTTATGGTAACAGTCATGTCTTTCACATCTGCTCCACCACTTGTTGGTTGGACAAACCCGAGGCTGTCCTCACATACATGCCCTTTTGAGCGAGCCTCATCAAGGCTAATGGCCATACAATTGCTTGTTGTAAGAGCGAAAATTCCTGTAAGTGCTAATACTAAGTTACGCATATTCCTATCTCCTTAGAAAATGTCTGGGTTTGATTTGATTGCTTCGTCAGCGGCTTTTTCAACTTTAAGCTTTACGTTCATATCTATAACGATAGGCTTTTCAGGAGCCTCAAGCTTAACGGTAGGCGAACAACCTGCTAAGAGCAAGGCTGTGAGACCTAATGACATTACAGTGTAATTTTTCATTCTTTCCTCATTCTATAGAAGCAATTGCTTCTCTGATTAAACGCAATGTCTCACCTGAAACATTGATATTGAATTCAAAGGGATGGCCTGAGAAGGCTTCTGGATTCCTTCCCTTTAATTGAAGAACTGCATTAAGTTCCTCGCCAAGCTTTTTGTCCAATTTCATTTCTAATTCATCATAGTGCATATTCCATAGGGCAATCAAGGCAAGATCCATAGGATTTTCATTACCTGTTAGCTTTTCCAAATTGTGCTGCAGATTCTTACTAAGATCAGGGCGGTAGCGAATAATGCCTGGAGGGTTCCTTACCCATATTTTACCACCTTTTTCTATAGCAAAGTCGGTGTCCGTTGCCTTTATATTCATTGTTCCATCCACAAGGCCTGTAATTTCAAGACTAGGGAGCTTTGAGAAGCTGGATAAGTACTGAGCAGAGATTCCCTGCATTTGTAGCGCGAAAGCCACACCCTCGTCCAAAGATTCAAAATCAAAGGGGCCAGTTGTCAAAGTTCCTTTCTCCAGCCGAGCCTCTGCTTTCTGCACTTTGAAACGGCCACTTCCCAAATGCTGGAATAGAAGTTTTACACGGCGTAAAGGTAAGAATGAGTTTACTTGCTG
>CAJQNC010000103.1 GCA_905479605.1 uncultured Alphaproteobacteria bacterium
CCTTTTTTTGCGTCACCGCAAGGGCTTCCAAAAAGAATTCTTTTCGGATCCACCCCTGGGATCGGTGAGGGCGGCTCCGAAAAGAATTCTTTCCGAAAACCCATGCTCAGGGAGTCTCATTTCTGTTTGAACTTATTCAACTGCTGTACTGTTCCTTTCGATGCAGATTTAAGTACCTGCATACGTATTTTATATGGAATAGACCCTACCATCTCAGCGACCCTTATCACGTCTTCAGCTGGAAAGTGACCTAATGCCTCAAGCGTTTCAGCAATTTTGCTCAGTTTTGGTCTCGTTATCCAAACCTTATCTAATGCAGAAATGTAGGCGTCAATTTCATTATGCGGAAGCTGATTAACTACATCGACAACATGAAATCGAAAAACAGCTCTCTCATCGTTGACGTCTTCGCCCCATAAATCCCTTACTCTTGACATACAATAATCAAGCTTAAATAAAGCAACGGCCTTTATAGAAAGCAACAGCTGCCCCTTGAGTGCCCAATCCATTCCCTCATATACACCTTCCCTAGCAGCAGATAAGTATGCAACTAAATCCCGTTCAGATATGGGGTGGAAACGCTCCATAATTCCACTCCAGCTTTCAAGGCTGCTTTCTCCTTTGTCCTCTTCAGTAAGAAACTCTAATATTTTCTCAAGGACTTTCTCTTCAGGAAGCATCTCATCATTCATATCATTACTGACGGGAAGCGGAGCAACGGTGGCTGGAAAAATAGGATCATCATCAGCCTCTTCTTTACCGGAACTGACCGCATAAGCAGAGCCAAATGAGCCTAGTGCAATAGATAAAACTGCAACTCTCAATAAACAATTTTCATTAAGCATTGTATTGACTCCTTCAAATTAAAATGAACTACCTCTTCCTAGCAGATTTTACAGCAGGAACATGGGGGTGATCTTGGTACCAAGCCCTAAGATCCTCATTTAACTTAAAGTGTTGCCAATTATCATTTTCATATTCTTCTTTTGAATAGTCAAACTCGTCCATGAGTCGATGAAATTGGTCGGTTGTTCCTTCAGCAGCGTGAGCCAACACTGTCCATCGAAACGGCCTATCAACGTTCAGAAGCCGTTCAACGACATTCTCAAGATCTTCTGAGGAGAAGTGATGCAGAAAAGAGAGGGCTCTTTGAACAAAGCTTTCATCCTCTTGCCTTTCACCAAACAGCTTTTCATATGCTGGAATATAAATTTCCATTTCTTCTTCAGAAAACCTGGTAATTTGACGGATAAGATCACCCCGGGTTTCTTCTTGTGGGTTAGGGTTCCATAGTTGCTCTGCACATGCCATAACCGACTGCAGTCGGGATGGATCGATAGCCACAACAGCTTCAGCGATTGACCCTATTCGTCCTTGCTGCTGGTCTTGATAGAAAGCTTTCTGCATTGCATCAAGGTACTCATCAACATTTTCAAGTGGCACATTTGACCAGAATTTCTTGGTCCGATCAGCCCAACCATGCACCTCCACAGCCTCTTTAACAGCGCAGGGGGGCAAAGAAGCCTTAACTTTTTCTAGAGTCTCAGACAACGCCTCCGCTGCTTTTGCATCAGCGGCGGCATTCTCCCTTGATGCTTTTAATTCGGTGAGAAACTTTTGAATAGCGGGATGATTTCTTCTATCCTCAGACACTTTACCAGCACTTGCAGGCATAGAAGCTGCGGCAGTTGCTGGCATAGGATCATCAGCCTCTTCTTTACCAGAACTTACAGCGTAGGCAGAACTGACTGATCCTAGGGTTAACGATAGTACGGCGACTCTTAAAAAACGATTGTCATTAAACATTTTATTTACCTCCTTCAAAATAATAAAATAAATATTTAACTATATGTACTACTATTTTTCTTATTAAAATAGATATAGTGACGCAAGAATTGCATTTCAAGAGCCCGAGGAAAATAAGCGCGCCTTTCGTGAGAATCAACGGTGTCGATAAGAGTTTTCTATTGTGTCCACATTAACCCCAATTCCGCTTATGCCATAGCTTGACCACTGGTGTCCGGTAAATGAAATGTTGTTATCTATAGATGCCAAGAACACCCTTTGCTTACTAGCTTTCTTGGATAATTGAGACTTGTATTTTAATTTTACCCTCAACACGTTCCCCGCACTTGATGCACTACCGGCCGGTTTAAAATTCTTCTATAGCCTTAAATAATACGTTCCCCGGAACATAGACGAGCCCAGGCTTTGCCTGGGTTGCGAGTCTTGTATCCGGGGTCCAACTCGCCTCAAAGGGGATGTCCCCCAGGTGTCCAGATGGGCCCCGGCTCGGGGGCCGGGGAACGTAGGATATTGAAGATAAAAATTTTTTACGCCGGCCAAGTACTGCATCAAGTGCGGGGAACGTACCCTCTTATAGTGAACACAGCACTGCGCGGTGCTTTCACCGGACACCACTAAGGTCAAGCCTTGGGGATCAACGATTTGTTGTGTGCTATTAAACTAACTTTCTACCAGTATAGCTTTACAACGGCATACGGAGGAATTCTTGGTAAGCGGCTAAACCCTTGCCAAGGACAGTGGTGAATTGCTCAGCACTAAGACTGGCAACATTCATGGCGTGAGCCACTTGAACGGGGTCACCTTTGCCTGCAGCAGCTTTCGCCGCTTGGTTCTCGGCTTCGTTCAAAGCATGAATGGTGGACGTCGCCGCCCCGCCTACGATCGAGCCAAGCCCAGAAGGTGCTGTATCTTGAGTGGCGTCGAGTCCGCCGACTCCCTCAACAAGCTGCTTGAACTGGCCGAGATGGGATGTATTATCCCGTGACTCCATACCCGATAACTGCTGGGCAATTCCTTTGTAGGCATTGATTGCAGCGGGGTTAATGGCCATGGGCTAATCCTAACTCTTCGTTGTATCTATTAAGGCGTTGGTACGACGCAGCATTTCTGTATTCATTCTATAAAGCTGAGCTGCTGTTCGTAAAGATAAATTTGCATCCTGAGCATCAACAACTTCAACCATGCGATTCACGTTGGGATATAAGACCATACCTTCATCATTGGCTGCGGGGTGACTGGGTTGAAATTCCTCACGAAAAGCGGAAGGATCATGACTGATGCTTTTCAGCCCCACTACATCTGCACCCGTAGCCTTGTCAATGATGTTATTAAAGGACGCAATCTTACGTTGGTAAGGAAGCCCCCCTGGTGTCGTGGCAGTTGACTCGGCGTTAGATAAGTTTTCAGCTGCGATACGAAACCGCAAGTTCCCCGCATCCATAGCGCTGGAAAGAGTCTGCATAGTGCCAAATAGATGGCCCCCCTGAGGTGTATTATTTAAGAATGTAACGGCCATAATTATTTCATCCCGAGTCTAAATATGTTGGAAAACTTGCTGTAAAGACTTGCTACTTGCTGATGTTGGGCAGCTGATTCATTCGCCTGCCGTAGCTGATCCATATAGTGAATATCATTACCGGTAATGGATACTTTGTAATTCTTTGCCTGTTGAGTTTTGCCAGCTGTATCTGAACTGCCTTGCATCGCCAAGTGTCCCGGGTGAGTACGAGCTTGCTGAGTTTGCGGAGCAGCCAGAACTTTCTCGAAATTCAACTTTTCCAACACGCGAGCCTTAGCCCCTGGAACTGACATATTCCCAATATTACGAGCAATCACACCTTGGTTTTGGCCGAGCCAATCCATTTTTGCAACAAGCATAGACATCATATTAACTTGGGTCATGTGTCTCTTTCCCTTTGATCTATGAACAGACAACTGTTTTCTTTTAATGCAATTGGGAGGCCAACTTTGGGACACATATTTTTTCCGTTGCATTTCAGGTATCTTCTTAACAAAAAGTAAACAAATCATAAATAAAGTATTAAAAAGCCCTTGAATGTGTTATGATAGCACCATGTTATATTTATCGCGAAAACCTGGTGAGTCCGTCATGATCAATGGAGACATCGAAGTCCTCGTTGAGGAAATTCGCGGTAAGACCGTTAAGATTGGCTTCAAGTTTCCTGAAAAGGTCAATGTTCTCCGTCGGGAGATCTTCGACCGTATACAGGACGAAAACCGCGAAGCCATGAAAACGTCTGAATCTTTTGTTAAGTCGTTAAGCGAGGGAGTATGAGAATGGCAAGTCAAGAAATCACTGAGAAGGTGAAAGAAACCATCGACCACGTCGCCACAATTTGCAAAAATGTGGAAGAAGGGCAAACCGTCGAGATTACTGATATCGAAGCCCGTGTCGATGAGCTGAGCCGTGAATTTAACTCGTTGAATCTCGCATCAGAAGATCAAGTCAAAGGTGATTTGATTGCCCTCAGCACCATGTTGGAAACCCTGTGGCGTTGCATGGGATCCTTGCAAGAGAAGCTCATGAGCCAAATGGATGAAATCACCGTCCATCAACACGCTCTCCAGGCTTACTCTCGGGTCGCTAACAGTAATTTTGACATGCATTAAGCGCTTGAACCGTGGATCATCTTTCCATATTCCAAGTCACCGCTTCCCTGGCTCTTGTGTTAGCCGGCATATGGGGCGTTGGCAAAGCCATCACCTATTGGCGACAACGACAAGGGACTAACGGTTCAGTGAAAGGGCGTCGCCTACAGTTGTTGGAGACTCTCTTTATTGATACCCAGAATCGCATCGTATTGGTCAAATGTGATGAGGAAGAACACTTGATTTTATTGGGTGCTAAGGGGGAGAGCGTTTTGCAGGGATCTTATACAAAGCATATTCAAAAGGTCGCTTAGCCCACTTTTACCCCTCACTCTCAAAATAAAAAACCTATGATATTTCAATCGCTTCTGTTATCGTTCCTTCTATTATTTTAAATACATACTTTTAATTTTGAAAATGAGCAAAGTCAGTACTCTCATGAGCCCATCTTATTTAAAGTACGTTTCCCTTATTGGATTCGCTATTTTTTCGATGTTCTTTGGTTCAGGAAATCTCGTCTTTCCTCTGGGAATTGGTCAAGAAGCCTTATCTCTCCACTTCATAGCCTCCGTCGCTATTTCATTCACAGGAATTTTTCTTCCCTTTCTGGGGGTCATCGCTGTCCTAAGATACCATGGCAATACGGACCTATTTTTTGGTCGATTCGGTAAATATTCTGCTCCCATTATCAGCCTGATCCTTTTGGGACTTTTGGGCCCATTTGGTGTTGTGCCCCGCTGTATTACCGTAGCCTATGGCAGTTTCACGCTTCTCTTCCAGGACCTCTCTCTTCTGCTTTTCAGCGCCATTATCTGTGTTCTCATTTATTTTATAGGCCAAAAGCGGGATACGCTGGTCGAAACCCTGGGCCGTATTTTAACCCCCATTCTATTAATCAGCGTGGCTTTAATTATCATCCGTGGCATCTGGGGAGCGGGTGATATCCCACCCTCAACCCACAGCACGGAAAGTACATTTTGGATGGCGTTGAAAGAGGGTTACCACACCATGGACCTGCTGGCGGCTTTCTTCTTTGCTAAGGTGATTCATGATTATATTGCTAATAAAATTACCGACGAGCATAACCAAAACCACATACTCTTTGGAAGTGTTGTGGTGGCAGTGATATTGTTTCTTATTGTCTATGGGTCTTTTGTATACTTAGGTGCGGCCTATGCCCCTCTACTTGCCGATGTCGCCCCCCAACAATACTTAGGGGTTATCGCGCAAACGACAATGACTCATTATGGAAAAATCATTGTGTGTTGTGCCGTGATGATGGCCTGTATTACCACGGCGTCCATCTTGGCCTTCTTATTTGCAGATTATATACACACCCTAACCCGAATCAATTTCAAGTTATGTTTTGTAAGCACCTTAATTATATCGCTAGTCTTTTCCACCTTAAACTTCCAAGGCATTTCAGCATTCCTTTCCCCCATATTATCAATCTTATACCCCCTACTCATTGTCATGACCTTCGTGAACGTAATTTGGATAAAGAAGGCCGATCACCAGGCTCAAACTAAGTAACGGCGAAGAATTTCCTCAACATCATCCTGAGTTGGCACATGATCTATCAATCGGTCAGGACTCATCTGATTCCGGAACCACGTTCCTTGGCGCTTAGCCAGTTGGCGACTAGCGATTATTGATTTCTCTATGGCTTGTTCGAGAGTACACTCACCAGCAAGATATTTTTGGATTTCAGACACGCCAATGGCTTTGTGTGGATTGCCTTCCAGTTTTTGCACTTCCTCAACAGCGCCACTCACGACCATGTGCGAAAACCTCTCAGCGATGCGCTGATCTAATTCAGACTTGGGGGGCAGCAAAAGCACTATAAAAAATCGATACGGTGCAGGTCCTATAGATTCCTCTTGCCACTCCAACAGTGAGCGCCCCGTAGCAAGTTTCACTTCGTAAGCCCGAGAAATACGCTGCTTATCCTGAGGTTTCAAATTAGCTGCTGCTGCAGAATCTACCCCTTGTAGCTTTTCATACAGAGCCTCCACACCTTGCTCATCACACAACTGGCGAACGTGTTGGCGAATATCTGCAGGTACTTCTGGGATTTCAGATAGGCCATGCATCAGTGCATTCAGATACAGACCCGTGCCTCCAACCACAATGGGTCGCTTACCTTTCACATGAGCCTGTTCAATCTCTTCCAATGCTCTATCTCGCCACCAGGCAACAGAGCTTTGTTCATCAGGATTTAATACTCCATAGAGGCGATGATGGCCCGCGAGCTTGGGCTGAGCGGTGACAATTTCAAGGTCCTTATAAACCTGCATGCTATCGCCATTGATGATGAGACCCTCCAGCTTCTCAGCCAACTCTTCAGCCAACCAAGACTTTCCACTGGCCGTTGGGCCAGCAATAATAAGGCAAGGGTTTAAGCGACTTGAGTTAGACATTTCATCACAGGTTTATAGCTCTGACGATGGTGGGCCGTCACTCCATGCTGTGCTAATCCCTCTTGATGAACCCTGGTTCCATAACCTGCATTGGATTCCCATCCATACCCTGGGTATTCCTCTGCCAATCGCTCCATAACTTCGTCTCGATAAACCTTGGCAATGATAGAGGCCGCTGCAATGGAAAGACTTTTGGAGTCACCCTTCACAACCATCTGAGTCGGAGTCCCTAACTTTGGGTCCTGATTACCGTCAATCAGAAGGGACTGGGGAACTGTAGGTAACGCTTCTACAGCACGCTTCATAGCGAGAAATGTGGCTTGCAGAATGTTGAACTGGTCTATTTCCTGTGGAGAAGCTTCACCAATGCCATAGGACACTCCCTCTTGACCAGGATACGTGAGAAACTCAAACAACTGTTCCCGCTTAGCTTTGGTCAACTTCTTTGAATCATTGAGCTGTGAGAGGATATCCTGATCTATGATCTCGATATCTAAAATACACGCTGCTGCTGCAACAGGGCCAGCCCATGGCCCTCGTCCTGCTTCATCTATTCCTGCCACGGGACTGGGAAGAGCTTTCTCCAGAGAAAAATCAGGTTTTATCGTCATCGGATTCGGCCTGCTTATGAGTCAGCTTACTAACAAGTTTTTTACACTTCTTGATTTCTTCCCCAAAGGCCACATCAATAGTACGGGCAAGCGAAGCTGTAGGCCTGAGAGCCCGATCATGAATACGACGCGCAATGGTCATCCACAGCGGGCTGAAGGCCAATGACATCGCTGTCAGTGAGATAATCAGCTTACTGCTTTCCTCATCAACGATACCAGCGTCATCACCCACTGCAAGGAGTAGGAAGGAGAACTCCCCCAGCTG
This sequence comes from uncultured Alphaproteobacteria bacterium, assembly GCA_905479605.1. Classification (GTDB taxonomy): domain Bacteria; phylum Pseudomonadota; class Alphaproteobacteria; order UBA9655; family UBA9655; genus CAJQNC01. The sequence continues at coordinate 7,713 of CAJQNC010000103.1, forward strand.
TGCAAGAATAACACCGGAGGCAAAAGAGATGGTCCAAGGCTGTTTGAGCATGTGCAAGATACTGATATTAAGAGCCGTTTTTCCAACGGTAATGAAGACCAATATAATGCCAATCAAAGCGATGTGGGACCAGATATACTCCAGATCAATCAATAAACCGATGGAGAGGAAAAAGACCATCATCAGGACACTGTATATCGGCGTCATTTTCTCGAACATTACATGACGTTCATTACTGTTACCAAGGATCAGTCCAGCTAGAAACGCACCGTAAGCTGATGAAAGTCCAACCAAACCGGCTACGGCCGCAAAGCCAAAACAAAAGCCCAGACCCATGAGAGGTGTAAAGTCGTGATTATTCAGTACCAACCGCATGAATGGTAGCTTGAGTCGTTCCTTACGACTGAGATAAAGAACCAAGCCAATCAACAAACCTACGGAAAGGAAAACCTTCACAGCAATAAGAGTGTATTCAATATCTGCGCTTTGATCTCCCAGTCCACGAATAATAAGAATCATCGGCACGATGGCCAGATCCTGGGCGATGAGAACACCAATCGCAACCCGCCCAAGATTGGTCCTCATTTCATCGATACTTTCTAACATTTTTACGGATACGGCTGTTGAGCTAAGCGCAAACGTGCAGGCGAGAAGAACGATGAGTGCCACCGGCCAATCAAAGAGATTACCAAGGGTAATGGTGAGGGCTAACCCTCCAGCTGTTTGCAGAATCACACAACCCACCGCGACATGCCACACCCGCAAGAACATACGTAAGCTGAGCTCTAAACCAACCACAAACAGCAGCATTAACACACCCAATTCAGCAAGGAGGTTAACGGTTTCGCGGCTATGCACCAGCCCTAGAAAAGAGGGACCCAAGATTACACCTGCAATAATATACCCCAGCAAAGCGGGTTGGCGGAAGCGCTCGAGGATGATGCCACAACCTAAGGCTGCAGTAACGACAATGGCAATTTCGATCAGTGTGGATTCAATATGCATAAGCTATGCATAACACAACAATTTAGGTTGTGAAAGAGCCCAGAGAACCCTTTTCACCAATAGAATAAAATGAATAGAGAATGGTCAGTATTTAGGACCCTACCTAAAGGCATTCAGTTTCAGCAGCTGCTGCACAGCCAATTTCACACCCCACATTACTGTTACCACACTGTTCTTTCACACATTTGGCATATGCATCAGCATAACACGCTTCTGCACCTTCATTAATAAATGAAAATGCGGTAATAACCATAATGAATAAAAAAAAGTTTTTATGCATGACTGATCTCCTTTTATAAACATACTATAGCAGATTATCTTAACATTTACACATATCCGTAAAATGGTATTCCAGGTTATCAATGAATGACTTTGCATTATCAGAGTAAGATTTCAGTCTTTGTTTAATATTGGCCCACATGGGTTCAATTTTGTTCAGGTCAGG
>CAJQNC010000104.1 GCA_905479605.1 uncultured Alphaproteobacteria bacterium
CCTTTTTTTGCGTCACCGCAAGGGCTTCCAAAAAGAATTCTTTTCGGATCCACCCCTGGGATCGGTGAGGGCGGCTCCGAAAAGAATTCTTTCCGAAAACCCATGCTCAGGGAGTCTCATTTCTGTTTGAACTTATTCATAACAGGACCTTCCCCTAAAATTCAATCAACCTTTTTAACTACGTTCCCCGGGACTTAGGTGAGTGCGAGCGGAGCGAGCCATGCGAACCTTAGTACCCGGGGTCCATGGTGCCTTAAAACCGTGAACCGTCAGGTTTCGAGATGGATCCCGGAGAGCCTATTCGCCAAATGCTCACTGCGTTCGCAGGCTCATATGGCTTCCGGGAAACGTATGCATTGGATTCATTGGGAGAAAGCACTCATTCACTTTGTAGCATATTGTAAGCATTTCCCTAGCTTATGCTTTAGAAGCGTGATCCAAAAATATGTGGAATGTTCAGAGAAGGAAACAAAGGCTCAGTTCTATTTCACGTCATGGTCTCATTTGATGAGAGCTGCAAAGTCACTCGCTCACGCTAGAACCCCCCTCCTCTGCCGTGGACCAAAGTTGTGAAAGGCTTTGTCAATGGTGATGTGATGGTGAGATAACTTCCACAGTCCAAGTCTTATAGACAGTAGTTTGTGAATCACTGTACGTACACTTGAGATTTGTCGTGCCTAGAGCATTTCCTTTTACGGTCATGCCATTTGTATGGACAGTCACTCGTTGAATTTTTGGATTTTCACAAGCGCACTTTTCAAATGAGTACCCTGAGTAATTGTCAGTAGAATAGATTTTAAATCAATCATAAACCCATTTCTTTTTTTATAAAACGATATGAAATTTTATGTACTTTCAATTATAAACTAAAAAAATAATATTTATTTAATTCTTACTCGCCAAAGACGCTTCTAAAAACGCATCTAGATCACCCTCCAGCACGCCTTGGGCATTACCTTTTTCTACGTTGGTGCGCAGGTCTTTCACCATTTGGTAAGGGTGGAGGACGTATGAGCGGATCTGGTTACCCCAGCCGATCTCTGTCTTGGAGGCACTGACCGCTTGGGCTTCATCGGCGCGTTTGCGTAGTTCGTGCTCATAGAGGCGGGCTTTGAGCATGCTCATGGCTTGAGCTTTGTTGCGGTGTTGTGAGCGATCATTTTGACACTGCACGACGATGTTGGTGGGCAAGTGCGTGATGCGTACCGCACTTTCAGTTTTATTGACATGCTGGCCCCCAGCGCCACTGGCTCGGTACACATCGATGCGTAAGTCGGAAGGGTCAATTTCAACGTCTATGCTATCATCCACTTCAGGGTAAACCCACACCGAGGCAAAGCTGGTGTGACGGCGGGCATTGGAATCGAAGGGTGAAATGCGTACAAGACGGTGTACACCACTTTCTGACTTTAGCCAGCCATAGGGGTGAGTCCCTGACTTTGAGTTTACCTTGAAGGTTGCTGACTTGAGACCGGCTTCGTCACCGGCGCTTTCTTCAATCCAATCCGTTGTGTACCCGTGGGATTCTGCCCAGCGTGAGTACATTCGCGTTAACATGAGTGCCCAGTCTTGTGCTTCTGTGCCACCGGCACCAGCATGGACCTCTACGAAACAGTTATTGCCATCGGCTTCACCTGACAGGAGTGTTTCCAACCGCATGCGCTGGGACAGGGTGAGGAGTTCTGCCAGCTCAGCTTCAGCCACTTCAATGGTTTCAGTATCCTCTTCGGCTTCAGCCAGCTCAATAAGATCAACTGTGCTTTTCAGATCATTGTCCAGGTGGTTGCAACGATTGATGGCAGTTTGCATTTGCTCGCGCTCTTGCATGATTTTCTGAGCGCTTTGAGAATCATCCCACAGGTTAGGATCGTTTGCCTGGGTTTCGATTTCAGCAAGGCGTTTGAGGGCATTATCCCAGTCAAAGATGCCTCCTCAGGACATCGACTGTATCCTTGATTTCGTCTATCTGAGACTGTAGTTCTGCGCGCATAGCTTCCTCTTCTCAATTAGTAAATCCCGCCGGTGCCTTCGACGGTAGGCCGTTGGGGAACATCAAACATGCTTTGAAAATCAATGGCCAGTGGTTCATCATCCCCGGGGATTTCTCCACTTTGAATGAAGTGATTTTCAACGCCGTGGGACTGGCCAAATGTGGCACGGTAGGGGATAGGGTGAGGGTTTTCACCAGCTTTGAAAACTTCCCAAATTACGTTCTTATCGCCGGGTTGTGGAGATTGACCGGTCATCTCGTTCACGCGTTTCAGGTCAATGCCGGGGGGGGTGGGGAAGGGGATACTTGGAATATCCTTGAGAGCCGCGGTCATGAATTCGGTAAATATTGGCAGAGCAACCCGTGAACCGCCTTCATGTTTACCCATGTGCCGAGGATTAGCAAAGCCAACGAAAACTCCCACGACGAGACCATCAGCAGTAAACCCAAGTGCCCACGCATCTCGCTCATCGTTGGTGGTGCCGGTTTTAGCTGCAACGATTTTGCCAATGGATTGAGCCCTGCGGGCGGAGCCGTTGCGGACAGCTCCTTCCATCATGCTGATAACTTGATAGGCGCTACGAGGATCAACCAGGTATGGCCTATGGTCTTCAATAGCCGGAACTTCTTGGTCGTGCCAGTCACGGGCTTGGCAATCAGGGCAGTAGCGTAGGTCTGAGCGGAAAGTGGTTTGGCCCTTTCGATTCTGGATACGGTCGATGATGGAATACTCAACTCTTCGTCCACCGTTGGCGATCATAGCGTAAGCGTTGGTCAGTTTAAGTGGGGTTGTTTCCCCTGCACCCAAAGCCATGGCTAACTGCATCGGAACATCTTGGGTAACGCCAAAGGTTTCAATGATATTCTTGATTGGTTTCATTCCTACATATTCGTGGGCTAAGCGAATGGTCAGCATATTCAACGATTTTTGTAAGCCGACACGCATCGACACAGGGCCATAATAGCGTTCAGTGACATTCTTCGGGGAGTAGTCAGCGAGTCCATGCCCCAAACTAATCGTGATAGGTGAGTCAGAGACAATAGTAGCGGGAGTAAAGCCCTTCTCCATGGCCGCCAGATAAACAAATGGTTTGATGGCTGAACCACTTTGACGTTGTGCTTGTGTCGCACAGTTAAACTCACTTAAATTATAACTCCAGCCGCCAGCCATAGCTAAGATACGTCCAGTGAATGCATCCATAGCTACGATGGCGCCAGACACTGCAGGTATTTGTTGGAGGCTGTAAGCTCCAGCTTGCTCAGTGGGTTGAACTAAGATCACATCTCCTTGTTGCAGTACATCACTGGGCTTAGAAATAGCAGGCCCCGTTTTGCTATTACGCAAATCTTTGCGGGCCCACTTGAGTTCACTTAGAGGGATCTTTCCTTTGGTCTCTTTATCAATGCCAATTTCAACGTCTTCAGGATTCACCTGTAATACGATTGCGAGCCTCCATTTCCTCATGCCTGGGGCTGCTGGGAGTTTTTCAAGAAGTTCTGGCCAATTTTCTTGGGTTTCAACTGTCCACTCAAGATGATCATGGGGGCCGCGGTATCCATGGCGACGGTCATATTCAACGAGCCCGTTGCGTAATGATTTATCAGCTAAAGACTGGATCTTTGGGTCTAATGTTGTCCGAACGGTCAGTCCACCTTCATATAAAACCTGGGGGCCATACTTGTGCATGAGTGTACGGCGTACTTCCTCGGCGAAATAATCAGCATAGACCACATCTGTTTTGTGAGGATTTTTCAAATTAAAAGTCTCTTGCTTGGCTGCAATAGCTTCATCAGCTGCAATAATGCCATCTTCGAACATCCGAGTGATTACCCAATCCCGGCGTGCCTTGGCTTGTTTAGGATTGCGCTTGGGATGGTAATGATTAGGAGCCTTGGGCAGTGCTGCCAAAAACGCGGCTTCCGCAATGGTCAGTTCATCGAGTGACTTATCAAAGTAATGGAGAGCCGCAGAGGCAACGCCATAGGTTCCACCACCAAGGTAAATCTCATTTAAGTAAAGTTCGAGAATTCGTTGCTTGCTTAGAGCTTTTTCGATGCGAAAGGCGAGAATGGCTTCTTTAAGCTTACGCTCATAAGAGACTTTGCTGGCCACCTCGGACATCAGTAAATTCTTGGCAACCTGTTGGGTAATAGTAGAGGCCCCTTTAGGGCGGCGATTGGACCCAAGGTTCTTAAAGTTATCCAGGCTGGCACGAAGGATGCCAAAAAAATCAAGGCCGGGGTGTTCATAAAAATTTTTATCCTCAGCCGCAAGGAAAGTATCAATCACACGGCGAGGGATATTTTCAATAGGAATGAAAACGCGGTTCTCTGTGGCATATTCCGCAAAGAGTCGACCATCATTGGCATATAAACGGCTGACAACAGCAGGCTCGTAGTCTTTTAATTGTGCGAAATCAGGTAAGCCTCGACCATAAAAATATAGTACATAAAACACACCACCTGTGACAGCAATGGCGCCAAAAACCAATAGTGTAAAGATCCAACCTAAAAACCGAAGCATAAAGCCCTAATGATATATACGTTTATACTAGAGGCAATCTGCCGTTTTTAGGTTCTTGGGTCAAGTATTAAACGCGAGCCTTGCAGGAACGCCCTAAGAGGGTTGATTTGGAATTATCTCAAATCTCATTAAAGGACTGTCCTTGCAATTGGGCATATCTAATGGAGTGGGATGAAATTGATTTTTGGCAACTTGGCGACCACTCACGAGAGATTTATTGATGTAGCTTAGTTCCATAACTCCAGAAAACTTTCCGAGAGCGTTGGAAGAGGACATATTTGCGTCAGTACAGTTGTTCCCATGCACATGTACTAATATAAAGTCTCTTTTAAGTTTTTTGAGAAGCTTTATTGCTTCACTAATATTGTTTTCATTAAAATGTATTTCTAGAACGATGCCCGTCACATTCGGATGATTTAACAATACCTCATCGAGTGCGTCGTATTCTCCACCCTCAATGTCCATTTTCACAAATACTTTCTTCCCCTTTAAATTGAATTGATTAAGGTGGTCTAAAAAGGATGAGAATTTTGTATTATGCTTCTTGTCAATAAACCTTCGAGAGGCAACGCACTCTTTGACAAATGTGAACAATTGGTTGGTTCCTGTGTAATCGACGGTACAATCAAAACCATAAGAGGGCTTCTTATACATTTCAGAAAATTGTTCTTCAAAAGAAGAGTCATCTAAAATTCCATATCCCAGTACCGCTTCTGCGGATTGGAGGGCTTTCCTCGGTACAACGTAACCACCATCATGATCTTTGCCATGCCTGTAGTATTCAAGTTCACCAGATTTGTCATAAACTGTGTATACAGTGAATAAGTCAGCAACTTCTTTTTTTTGTTGATCCAAGAAAAAGTCTTTGTTTGTTGCCTGTGAAGCTAGTTCAACTGTAGTTTTACGAAACTTATGGAAGGATTTTATTGTTTTCTTATATGCAATTCCTACCAAAACCAGAGCAGCAACTGCAAAAACAATGTAAATTACGTTTCTTTTTGAAAGCATTTTTTATGAACTTGATGTAAGGGTCAAAATTTGTGCGGAGGGTAACTTGGATGCAGCAAGTTGTCAATATACCGTTGTTCGAGGATTTGAACCCATGTACGAGGGTTTAAGAGTTAAATGTATCTGCTTAAATTAGAAAAAACAGCTTATGTTTTTGAGGTGATTCTGAATCGATTTGATACGAAGATAGGAGCCACTGGGGCCCCTATCTAGGATTACGTTAGAGGGAGAAAAGCTGCCTAATGAATGGCAGCGAGTTTGTCTTCGAGACGTAATCGCTTCACTTTGAGCTCAAAGTGGCTTAGTGAATTGGGAAGAGGTCTGGAGAGTTCGTCACGGATCCTCTCGTTCAGAATGTGGCAGCGCATTTTCAAGTGTTGTGTATGGTTTTGTACTGACATAGGATTTACTCCTTCCTGTTTAAAGCTGAATGATTCAGCAAGATCATGTTAGCATTTTCATAAGACGTGTCAAATTTGGTTAACTTATTGTTAATTATTTGGTTTGTGTAAGCATTCTCTCGCAAACGCCTGGAAATATTGGAGTAAAAATTTTTTGAAATAATTTTGTTGACTAAATTGCTCGGGTATGATCTTCGGATATGAATAAGTTCAAACAGAAATGAGACTCCCTGAGCATGGGTTTTCGGAAAGAATTCTTTTCGGAGCCGCCCTCACCGATCCCAGGGGTGGATCCGAAAAGAATTCTTTTTGGAAG
>CAJQNC010000105.1 GCA_905479605.1 uncultured Alphaproteobacteria bacterium
AGGTGTCTTCTTGGGACATTGGTTTGATCACTTCAGCCTATTATGCGGGGATGATTTTGGGGGCTTTTCGCAATGCGCACTTCACTCTCAGGGTTGGTCACATCCGTGCTTATGCAGCTTTTGCTTCGATCATCTCTGTGGCAGTTTTATGTCAAGGCCTTTACTACGACTTGTGGTATTGGGTAGCGATTCGAGCTGTCTGTGGTTATTGCTTGTCGGGTTTGTTTATTGTTGTCGAAAGCTGGATGTTGGGCAAAAGTACCGTTAAAACTCGGGGGCAGTTTCTATCTCTCTACATGATTTCCCTCTATGGGGCGTTGGCTGTAGGACAATTTCTTTTAAATATTGCACCATTAGAAAGTCTTGTGACCTTTGCTATTGTCACGATTCTCGCATCTTTGTCGGTGATACCTGTGGCCATTACTAAGGCTGGTAATCCCACCATTGAAGAACCCACGGCTTTGACATTCCTTCAGTTATACCGAATATCGCCATCTGGAATGATTTCCTGTGCCTGTGCAGGTCTGTTCATTTCTTCTGCTCTGGGCATGTTGCCGCTGTATACGCAGCTAAGCTTTGATAATATTCAACAGACATCTATCATCATGTTTTGTATGATTTTTGGTGGTATGGCGCTGCAGTACCCTGTGGGTCATTTGTCTGATCATATGGACCGGAGAAAGATGTTGATCATCCTTTGTGTAATAATGGTTACTATCAGTTGCTTGTTGGTGATATTGCCACATAGCTACATGAATGTCATCTACGTGCTGATGTTTATTTTTGGTGGTGCTGTCTTTGCGGTTTACCCGGTAAGCATTAGCCATACCTCTGATGTTTTAGACCCAAAGGACTTTGTTTCAGCCATCCAAGGACTGACATTAGCCTATGGTTTAGGGGCTGTTATAGGACCCACAATTGTATCATTGTTTATGGCTTTGATGGGTGCAGTTGGGGTTTTTGTAAGCTTTGCTGTGGTTTCGAGTGCCCTTGGTGTATATCTGGTTTATCGGACTGCAATGAGTGCTCCAGTAAAAGATGAGGACCAGCAGGGTTTTGTCACCATGCCCGTTACCACTCCCGTGGCGTCCGAGCTTGATCCACGGTCTGAATGATCTAGCTTGAGTCAGGATCTGCAGATTTACGCTTCGGCTTCCTTTTACTTCGTGGGGATAAGGAACTTTTCTTCCTTTGCTCCGGCGATGATGAGCTTTTCTTCTTTCGCTCCGTGGGGGATATTCGTGGAGTTGAAGGCCTGTGGAATATACCATTTCCTACATTGCCGAGATTTAGTTTCATACTCCTCAAAGAAGGCCCACGCTTGAGACGTGGCTCGGGAATTCTTTCAGCATCTTCTTCCTGAACTTCTTGCTCTTTCTTCGCTTCTAGCTCTTCTTGAAATAAGTCAGGGTCTGCAAGTAGCTTACATGTGTCTATCAGAAGTGCTTCTTGTTTTTCCTCTAAGTCTCTTATTTCACTCCTTACATGCTCATATGCAGGGTGATCTTTTTGAGATTGGCTGGCTTTTTTTGCCAGGTGCAACGCTCTTTTGAATTCGAATCTCGCAGCCAGCAACTCTGGGCTGTATCCAGGCGTTTTCTGATCATGGGCCACAATAATTGCTTCTAGCTTATTAGAGACAGCTTCATGCCTGGTAAGAATATTTTCAAAACGACTTCTCATCTTTTGTTGTTTTTCAGGGTGAATAAAAAGAAGGCTTTTAAAGCGTTGCTTTTGCTTACGGTCTGTAAAACCTTCTTTAAGGTAAGGACCCAAAATAATTTGCGTTTCAAAGATATCGATCAGTAAAGGTAGGGCTTGAGAAAACACGAAACGCTGGGATGATACCTGGTCTAGCATAGGGATAACGTAGTGAACGCTATATTCGCGAGGCTCTGCTTTGGTCCTCTCATCATTTTCAGGGGTGACAAGAGTTGTTTCAGTTTCTCCTGATTTGAACTCTTCGCTAAACATATCAAGGTACGATTGTTTGATTTTTAAGTCTTCAAAGCCATTGTTCATAATGATTTTCAAACCATTAGCTACCCCAAAGTATGCTTTATAAAGTTTAGGCAAAGCTTCCTGAAACTGTTCAAAATCTGCACTGTGGGAACGCCTTGTGGACCCTTCTCTTCCAAGGATAAAGGGCAAAAACTGGCTTTCGTAAGTTATTAAATCCTCTAATCCACCAAAGAAAGCACTTTTATGTTTGTCACCATTGCGGAATAATATTCCGGAGGAAGCCGCTAGATTAAAGAGGTCATAGAGCCACGGAATTTTAGAAGCATGTTCTTGGAGATCGGCTGCAAGTTTAAATGTACTTGTTACAGATAGGTTTTTGCTGTTGCGTTTTAGCCAGATGCGAGTTGGACCAAGTCGTACTCGTCGAGAACCAGCCGTTTCTTTGCGGTCAGAAGTTTTCTTAACTGACTTTCGTAGCTTTACACCACTGTCATGACTGTCTGAAGTATCTGATGTGCGGCCTGCGAGAGATGGGTCAGTAAGTATAATGCTGATGGCAAAGAGATAAGTAAAGATTAACTTCATGGGTTTAAGCCCCCCGTTTATTCGGTGTCTTAATGGTTGCGGAGATGTTTCTTATTGTCAATATGCAAATCTGCCCGCCATTAGTCAGATCAAACATGGCACACCAATTGCTTCTAAGAGAGCATTACTGACCCTGATGGAAGGCACATGTCATGACAGGACTTGCATTATCACCTCTATTGAATCTAGCATCAGCTATAGTTGATCAGGTGATTTCCCCCGCCGAGAGTGCGGAAGTTCCATTGCACGAGAACAAGGAATTTATATCCTTTGTGGAAGATGTAAAGGTTATTACAGGCAATGATGGTGATGGTGAAGGAAGCCTGACTGAGGGCATTTTGGCTCTTGATGGGTTGGGACAGTTGGTATCACCTGAAACGGTAAAAACTTTGCCGCCTGGGGGGCTGGAGCAGTTGGTATCGCCTGAAGTCTTAAAAGAGTTCACTCAACAATTGGATGCTGACGTAGAGATTGATTGGCAAGCCTTTGCTCAGGCTTTCCCTGCTGCCCATCAACTAATGGAGGAGGCCGAAGCTCGAGAGGTATTTGATGAGTATATGCAGAAAATGACAGCTCAACAGCTGGCTACGGCTGACCAGAAAACACCACAACAGCTGGCAGAGGCTTTTGCTCGGCTAGAAGTCGTATCCCGCGAGACACCAGGGCTGCTGCAGGAAATTTTTGCCATGGAGAAATCAGAACAGGGAGATGCTTTAGATAAGCTTCTCTTTTCAAAAGAAAATTCCCAGCTTTCTATGGCTGGAATGTCCGCCGAAAAGCAGGCGTTGTTGGCGGAATTTTCCCAGATGAAGGGCAAAATATTCCGCATTAAGTCTCCTGAAGAATTGAAAGTCTCCCGTGAGTCCCAGGGAGCACTCTTGCAGGTGCAAGCCTCAGGTGCTGAAGGGCAGGGCGGCAGTATCCAAGCAGATATTGATTCCCATTTCCGTGAAGGGGCCCAGCTTGC
>CAJQNC010000106.1 GCA_905479605.1 uncultured Alphaproteobacteria bacterium
ACCATGAGCTGCAAAAAGCTGTTCATAAATATAACTCTTACAGGCCGCATGCGAACTTGAAAATGATGACTCCTTGTGAGTATATTAATGATTCCTATCGAGAGGCTGCATGAGTCTCATATGTATTGAACCTACACACAGTTTTACCATCTTGTTGATAATTTTGACTTCTCCGGATACATTGTCGATGGTAACCTAGATATTGTAAATAGACACGATTCCCTTACGAAACGAATCAGAAAGCAACAAAGACGCGTGCGCCGAGAAAAATTAGAATTGGCGATTTTGACTTTCTTGGACGAGCATCCACATGTGTTAATGGTTAAATCCGCCAAGAAGGGTTAAAGGTATATTATCTAAATTAATAGGAGTTTTATGACGTATTTAAGAGGTATTTTATTATCAACCGTTTTTTCTGTAGCAAGCCCATTTTTTCTTTCTGAAAAAGCAAATGCGGTCCCACCCAACCAAGGTGATGAAGCGCCTGTGTTAAGCAGGGCTGCCCCTGTGCCAAGTGGGCGAAGAGACAACGCTATGAATGATGCGGCAGTCCTTTTAGCATCAATGGGTTCGCCAAACGACAGGTCTGAAGCATCTTCACAGGATAAAGAGTCTCTTCAGGAAAGCCGCCCAGCTCCAGTCCTGGCACAAGCCCTTCAAGATTACGAAGAATCTTTGGGAATCAAGGATGCTCAGGGTCAGCCTGTCCTGAGAGGTGTGGATCGGGCTCGAGCTCTTCGTGAGCGGGGACACGATTCACAAGCCCTTCAAGATTACGAGGAAGCCTTGGGAATGAAGGATGCTCAGGGTCAGCCTGTCCTGAGAGGTATGGCTCGGGCTCAAGCTCTTTCCATAAGAGTGACAGCTCATTGGAGGTTGGGACACCATTCACAAGCCATTCAAGATTTGGAAGAAGAATTGGGAATGAAGGATGCTCAGGGTCGGGATCTGTTGATGGGTAATGTTCGGATTTACGCACAAAGACACTTGGCAACCCTTAAGAAGAGTTACAAAATTGTAATGAATACCAGTGAAAGCTCCTCTGCTTCAGCAAGTGGTATGGCAAAGACGCAGACTCAACAGAACTACCATCAAAGTGCTTATGGCAGGGTTCAGCAACAACAACAGCAAAGTAGAACACAGGCATCTGTTGACCCTCACAAAGGTGTATCAGCTTCAGCAGCAGCGTCAGATTCTAAGGAATTAGATGGCACTCAGCAGCAGCTTATTGATAATTTTCAGTTTTTAATCCAAAGTCAACAAAGGACCATCGATCAACAATCATCTGAAATTGATCATCTTCGCAAGCGGTTAGCTGAGGCTGAAAGCGAAACTCAAAGACCTGAAAAAAGGAGCCGGAATGACTGAGGGTAAGTGGGATGAGACCTTAGATCAAAATTAACCTCGCCCCTTGTGGGAGAGGTCAGCGCGTAGCGCTGGGTGAGGGGTATAATATCTCGTCCAAGCGAAGCTTGAGCCAAGGTTTAATTTATTATCTTCTTAAAAAAATCACCCTTACGGTCTCATATCGTGCAGTCGATTAAGTTGTCCAAACTGCGCTTGGCCAAAGTTATCTGACCCCTCACCCGCCCCTGCGGGACGACCTCTCCCACAAGGGGCGAGGTTAATTTATGCTCACCCCGCCTTCCACAGAGGGTCTTTCAGTTTAGCCACCAACTCGTCATGGGCATTGATATCTTCCTGTGACAGCTTGAACGGACGTGGCTCGCGGCGGGGGCGGCCGTTATTGGGTTGGTCTGCAGCTATGTCTGAAGCTGCTTTTTTTGCAGCGGATGGATCGAATGAAAAGCTTTTTTGCCGTCCACCGATCAGCTCTAAATAGACCGAGGCTAGCAATTCTGAGTCAATGAGGGCGCCGTGCTTATGACGGCCGGTGTTATCAATCTCGAAGCGCTTACATAGGGCATCCAAGCTGGCTGGTGAACCAGGAAACATTTTCCGGGCCATGGCTAGGGTGTCGACGGAACGTTCCATGGGAAGTGGCTGACGGTCATGCCATTCCAGTTCTGCATTGAGAAACTTCATATCGAATTTAGCATTGTGGATGATGAGAGGAGAGTCCTCAATGTACGCGATGAAATCATCAACAACACCTTTCATCACCGGATGTTGTAAGAGGAATTCGTTGGAGAGGCCATGCACGTTAAAAGCAGCCTCTGGCATATCACGCTCGGGGTTGATATACACATGGAACGAGTCTCCCGTTGGAATATGGTTGTGCAATTCAATGCAGCCAATTTCCACAATACGGTGTCCTGAGTAGGGGTCTAATCCTGTTGTTTCCGTATCCAGTACGATTTCCCGTTTCATAGTCTTATTCCTTCTTCATATTCGAGCGCCACAGTGGTCCCCACTTATCGCCTTTTTGTCCCTGTAGTTCAAGGACTAGAGCTTTCACCTGCCGCATCATGTGTCCCTTATCTAAGCCAGAGTGGAACACCACATCAGCCCGCTTTTTCTTTTCTTCTTGTGGCATCTGAAAAGCATCTCGTTCCTTGAACTTTTCAACACTCATGTGCTCTCGGCGAATCACCCGCTGTAGCCTCAGATCATCATCAGCATAGACACACACATTCACATCCATATATTGGTCAAACCCTGTCTCAAAGAGGAGGGGCATGTCAATGACCACTAGTGGAGTCTTTAATCGACAGTGTTGGCTAAGAAAAGACCGATGAACTTTATGTAAGTGCGGGTAGATCATTCTCTCCAAGCGTTTTAGTTCGCGCCGATCAGCAAAAACGATCTCCCCAAGTTTTGGACGAATGACTGTATTGTCTTCAACAGCTATGGGCCAACGTGCTTGGATTTCAGCAATTAGCTCTTGATGCTCACGTAGCAGCTGATGCACCTCAGCATCGGAATCCTGGACAGGAACGCCCAGGGAATTGAAACAGTTAGTGGCCAGGGACTTCCCTGATCCGATTGAGCCGGTAAGACCGATGATGAGCAAACTATGACTCCGCCAGTTTATCCTCGATAAGCTTAATCATAGCATCCACACCGTAAAGGGCAATAAAGGATCCCATGCGCGGGCCTTCTGATTGCCCAAACAGAACTTCATAGAGGGATTTGAACCAGTCACGGAGGTTCTCAAAGCCGTGGCGTTTGCCCACTTCATAGACCTCTGTCTGTAGCTCAAGAGGATCGACCACCACTTTGGGGAGAGATTTAACAAGATCTTCCATAGCTGCTCGTTCTTGATCCGTAGGTTTGCGATAGATTTTATTGGGCTTTACGAAGTCGGTGTAATACTTCAAGGCATACCCTACCAAGTGATCCAGAAGGGGCATTTTCTCTGGGGAGGCTTCCTCAGAGTAATTCATAATGAATCCCCACAACACGGACTTATCTTCCGTATTACAGACACTAGCCAAGTTCAGCAGGATGCCAAAACTGATGGGTAGTTCTTCCTTAGGTGGTTTTCCACCGTGGATGTGCCAAACCGGATTAGATAACCGTTGTTCAATAGTTTGCTCATCAAATTTATTGAGAAAGGTGAGGTAATCATCTACCTGACGTGGGATCACATCAAAGTATAATCGCTTTGCCTTCCTTGGGGACTGGAACAGATAGGCTTCCAAACTTTCCGCAGGCGCATATTCCAGCCATTCCTCAATGGTTAGACCATTGCCCTTAGACTTGGAAATTTTGGTGCCATCGGCATCCAGGAATAATTCATAGTTAAAGCCTTCAGGTGGAGGGTTACCGAGAATCTTAGCGATACGACTGGACAACTTGACCGAATCAATTAGATCCTTACCCGCCATCTCATAGTCCACATCGAAGGCAGCCCAACGCATACCCCAGTCGGCTTTCCATTGTAGCTTACAATGGCCACCTGTCACCGGAGTTACGACAATATTGCCATCTTCGTCCTTATAACTGACAGTCCCCGCTTTGACATCGTGGTCAATAATGGGAACCTGCAATACAATTCCGGTCTTAGGACAGAGGGGCAGGAATGGGCTGTATGTCGCTTTGCGTTCCGGACCCAAGGTAGGAAGGATCACATTAATGATTTCATCATAGTTCTCCAGAACCTTTAATAGCATGGGGTCATAGCGACCAGACTTATAGCATTCAGTGGCACTGACGAACTCATATTCAAAATCAAAAGAATCCAGGAATTTTTGTAGCCTCGCATTATTATGGGCTCCGAAACTATCATGGGTACCAAACGGATCAGGAATCTGAGTGAGGGGCTTACCTAAGTGTTTCTCAACGATTTCTGGATTGGGAATGTTAGAGGGAACTTTGCGCAATCCATCCATGTCATCAGAAACACAATACATTTTTGTAGGAATATCGGAGAGGGTCTGGAAAGCATGACGTACCATTGTGGTTCGTGCGACTTCACCAAAGGTACCGATGTGGGGGAGGCCTGAGGGTCCATAGCCAGTCTCAAACAATACATATCCTTTTTCAGGAGTTTTGCCTTGGATACGCTCGAGGATCTTCCGAGCCTCTTCAAAAGGCCAAGCCTTGGATTCCATCGCGGCTTGGCGGAGCTGATCCTGTTGTGCAGATTGTGTTTGTGTCGTCATAGCATTTATCTTCATAATTATTAATTCACTTGTAATCTATACGCTTTTTCCGTGAAGGAAAGGATATTTTATTTAGAACTTTATCTGAAAAATTAAATCACTTTTCGAATTAACGTTCCCCGGGACTTAGGTGAGCACGAGCTCAGCGAGTATGGCGAACCGTAGCACCTGGGGAACGTATGTTTACTTAGTCCCTGTTAATTTTATTGTATAGACTCAAAAACTCTTTATATTACCTAGTGATTGTAAAAAATAATATGAGTGATCCCATGAAAAAACCGTTGATCGGTATTACCCTGGACCATGAAAGAGGTGGCAAAGGATATTCCAAATTTCCTTGGTATGCATTGCGGGAGAACTATTCTTCTTCAATCGTAGAGTCTGGGGGAGTACCGATCCCTCTGTCCCATGATGTTGAGCTTATTGATACCTACATCGATCTTCTTGATGGTCTAGTGATTACTGGAGGGGCTTTTGATGTAGATCCGTCCTTGTACGGTGATAGTAGCACCCATGACACGGTTGCGACTAAGGGAGGCCGCACGGATTTTGAGTGGGAAATTTGTAAAAAAGCTCTCGAGAAAAACAAACCTATTCTTGGCATTTGTGGTGGGCAGCAGTTATTGAACGTAGTTTTGGGAGGGACTCTGATTCAGCATATCCCCGATGAAATTCAAACTGATATTCCCCACGAACAACCCAACCCTCGGGATGAAGCCGGCCATATGGTGGATGTGAAAAAAGATACTCAACTGGCCCAGATTGTAGGATCCTCTGAACTTTCTGTGAACAGTGCTCACCATCAAGCGGTTAAGGATTTAGGTAAGGGGTGTGTTCTCAATGCGGTGGCACCTGACGGGATTATTGAGGGATTTGAAGTGCCTTCACAACGATTCTGTTTAGGCCTGCAGTGGCATCCAGAATTCTTTATTTCAGAAGGGGATAAAAAGATCTATACAGCTTTCATTGAGGCCTGCCGTGGCTGATCGTATTGCAAAAGTTATGGCCCGTGCGGGGCTTTGTTCACGCCGACAGGCAGAACAATGGATCCTTGATGGTCGAGTGAAGGTGAATGGCAAACTCCTTACGACACCTGCGAACACAGTAGAACCGTCAGATAAAGTTATTGTAGATGGCAAGCCTCTTCCTCAGCAAGAAGAGACTCGGTTATGGGCCTACTACAAACCGAAGGGTTTGGTGACTTCCAATAAGGATGAAAAGGGTCGAGCAACAATCTATGATAAATTGCCCGAGCATCTCCCTCGGGTAATGTCTGTGGGGCGCTTAGATCTTAATTCAGAAGGTCTACTTTTGCTCACCAACGATGGAGAACTCTCCCGTCATTTAGAGCTGCCATCAACCGGTTGGATACGTAAATATCGGGTCCGAGTTCATGGTCAGGTCGAGCCGGAAAAGCTTCTCCCCTTAGAGAAGGGTGTAACCATAGAGGGTATGACCTACGGTCCTATCAAGGCAATCCTTGAAAAGCAACAAGGTGGTAATGCCTGGATAATGGTCAGTTTAACGGAAGGTAAAAATCGTGAGATTCGCAAAGTGATGGAGCATCTCGGTTACCAAGTGAATCGATTGATTCGTATTTCCTATGGCCCTTTTTCTTTAGGCAACTTGAAGGAAGGTGAAGTCAAAGCTGTACCCCGCAAGGTGTTGCATGAGCAGATAACGAAGTTCTTTGAGGGAACAAAATAGTGCGCATTGTAAGCGGTAAGTTTCGAGGGAAAGTTTTGCAGTCCCCCGCTTCTACTGCTACTCGTCCGACATCGGACCGGTCTCGCCAAAGTGTGTTTAATATCATCGAGCATAACCCAGCTTTTGCACCATTTACTTGGCAAGGTAAGCAAGTCCTCGATGTGTTCGCTGGTACAGGTGCTTTAGGGTTAGAGGCTCTTTCTCGAGGGGCGAAGAGTTGTTGTTTCGTGGAAAACAAATCTGAAGCGTTGAAAGTGCTCCGTAGCAACATTCATAGTATGGACTTAGAAAGCAAGATTGTTATCCTCACTGAGGATGCACGACTGTTAACGAAACGTTCTCACTCCTTCGATCTGATTTTTCTTGATCCCCCCTACGGGCAGGATCTTGTGACACCTAGCCTTGACCGATTGATGCAATCGCAAAGCATCCAAAAAGGAACGGTGGTGATTGTCGAGACTGAGAAACAAGAGATTTTTGATGTTCCTCCAGCATTGGAATACCATTTTGACAGGTGCATAGGTATCGCCAAATTTACATTTTATATATCGAAATAGTAATCAAAGTATTAAGAGAGTTTCTCTTTTTGTTCGCAGATATTGAATTCGCTCACCGCTCGCTACGCTTGCGGGCTATCCTCAATTCCGATATGACGTTTATTGATTCCCCCCTCGACGCTATGCGTCGACCCCTCAGGCGAGGGAAGAGGTATGATTGTAGGAAAGGATTTGAATAATGGCAGATATTTGTATGGCTCCATTTCTGCAGGGTTGTGGCACGGGTGCTGGACTTATAATCGCCATTGGTGCACAGAATGCTTTTGTCTTGAAGCAAGGCCTGCTTAAGAACTATGTCTTTATCTCAGCTTTAACGTGCTGTTTGGCTGATATATTTCTCATCGGTTTAGGGGTAGGAGGATTTGGTAAAATCCTTGTCACTTATGACCTTTTTATGGACATTGCTCGTTATGGCGGAGCAGCATTTCTCTTTTGGTATGGATTTCGTTCGTTCACACTCGTCTTTTGCCAATCTAAGTTGGATCTCTCTTCAACTCCTGAGCGTCCGGATCTTAAAACCACTGTTATTAATCTCTTAGCCGTGAGCCTTTTTAATCCTCATGCTTATCTGGATGCGGTAGTGTTGTTGGGCAGTATTGGTGCTCAATTTCCGGATAATGAGCGCTATTCATTTGGGTTAGGGGCTATCGTTGCCTCCATCGTTTGGTTCTTTGCTTTGGCTTATGGAGCCAGATATTTGACTCCTCTCTTTCAAAATCCCAAAGCCTGGCGCGTTCTGGACTTTATAATCGGTTGTATCCTTTGGCTTATTGCTATTTCCTTGCTGATTCCAGAGGATTGTTTCTGCAGAATTGGTTGAAAAAAAACGATAAAAATTTTTTTTCAAAGTTTTTTTCGCAGTTTCCAATAATTCAAACCCTTGATATACATAGTTAAAATGATTGATATAACAATTCCTAATACGTCCCTTCCAATTTTTGTATTGGATTCTTACGGCGTTACCGTGTTTACTCAAATCATGACCTGGCGGTCTAGTTTTTTTGGATACAGCATAGCAGTTCAAGTAAGTGTTATTGTGTGTAGGAACTGTGCTTCCCCCCCTGTTCTGTTCCCTGCCAGGCATATTTGCTTCCCTGTATTTGGTCGGGTCTGCATTCGCAGCCCGGCCATTTTTTATGAAGTGCTTCTCCTACCCACTTGCTTTTTTGTCACACCCCTTCTAGTATAACAAATGCGGGGACCAATTGGAGTGGTTATTGAGTTTATCACTTCATGGGCGGGTGTTTTTATATTATGGATAAGTTTCATACTCATTGGGACAAATTACGAATTTTCCATCAGGTCGCGCTGGTTGGTAGCCTTAAAGCCGCAGCAGATGTACTGAATATCAGTCAACCTGCTTTGAGCCGCAGTATTGGTCTTCTCGAAGAATACCTTAATATACAATTATTTGAGCGGCGTTCTCGCGGTTTGGGTTTGACCCGTCAGGGCGAGATTATTTTTCAGGCTACTCAAAAAATCGTCAATCAGCTAGACGAAGCTCAGGCCCAATTAGAAGAAGAAGAAGCTGAACCAGTGGGTTCCATTAAAATAGGTGCCCCTACAGGAATCGCATCCCTGTACATTGCAGCCATGATTCCTGATTTTCTCAAGCTTTATCCTCGCATCAATATTTCTATCGATGGTAGCGATGTTCTTCCTGATATTCGTAATGGAGAAGCGGATGTGATTATTTCCCCTCGTTTGGAGGATGATGATCAATTGATTCAGACTTTCATCAATCGTTTTCATATGAAGCTCTTTGCCAGTCCTGAATACCTAGAAGAATTTGGGATTCCGAAAGCAGTTGCTGATCTCAACCAACATCGCCTATTAGGTTATGGAAGCAATGAAACCTCCCATCCTTTCAACTTAGCCAATTGGCACTTAGGTGTTGGTCTGATGAAGGGTGAGGTTCGGCAGCCATATGCCACAGTGAATTCGGCTCCTGGACTGATCAATATGGCTATTCGAGGTGTGGGTATTATCAGCTTGTCTGACGATCAGCCCAGCCTTCCGGCTACAAATTTAGTGGAAATCCTTCCAGATATAATGAGTCCCCCTTTGGATGCTTATTTTATTCACTCGGCGAGTACAAAAAAACTGAGAAGAATGCAACTATTAGAAGACTTCCTTTTACAAACATTTCAAAATATGCTAGACCAAAGAAATGTAGCTGCTATTAGATAAGCCATTGTGAGGCCTCTATGTCAAAGTCTAATTATAAGAAAAACGCCACAATACTCATTGGTAATTCTCTTGAGTACTATGATGCCATGCTTTATGGGATGTTTGCGGCGAGCTTAGCTCCCTTATTTTTTCCCAATGACGATCCCACGATTTCCTTTATTGCTGCCATTGGAACCTATGGAATTATGTTCCTAGCCAGACCTCTTGGTGGGGCCGTTTTTGGTCACTTTGGTGATCGTTTGGGGCGGAAAAATACTTTTTCGCTGACTTTGTTATTATTGGCGTTGCCAACGATGGGCATTGCCCTATTGCCAACTTATGCCGTCATAGGCTTGTGGGCACCCTTCTTACTGATGTTTTTCAGATTTATGCAGGGTTTCTGTTTAGGCGGAGAAACCAGTGGGGCCATGACTTATATGATTGAAAATGCAGGTCATGATGAAAAGGACAAATACAGTTCTTGGATTGTAAGCTCATGCTATATCGGAGTTTTGGTAAGCACCCTGTTAGGTGCCTTTTTTACACTTTCTTTTATGCCAGAATGGGGTTGGCGCATAACTTTTGGTATTGGTTCTCTCATTGCTCTAGTAGGTTATGTGGTGCGCCGTAAACTTGGTGAAAGTAAAGCTTTTACCAAAACTCAGCAAGCTGGTAAAATTTTGAATGTTCCCCTTAAAACTCTCATTAAAAAGGAAAAGATGCGTCTATTGCAATCAGCATGTGTCGCTTGTGGCATTGTACCCCCGTACTTTATTGTTTTTGTGTATCTGCCAGGATTATTGGTGAAAGACCATGGGTGGTCGGCTTCAACAATGATGACATTGAACTCTTTCCTCATTGTTTTCGCGCTCGTCTTGTTAAACATCGGTGGGGTAGTGGCTCAGAAATATGGGCGTGAAAAGGTGATGAGCCTGGCGGTTTTGGTAGGTGGAATATGTGCCTATCCGCTCTTTTATTTTATCAGTGAGTTTCCATCTGTTGAAATGATTATCGTAACCCAGTTTGTCCTTGTAGGATCTGGCATGTTCTACGCAGCTCCCACATCTGCGTTTCTGGTCGAACTCTTCCCAGCCAATCGTCGCTATAGTGGCATCGCCATTGGTTATGCTCTCGGGCATGCGATATTTGGCGGCTTAATCTCATTCATCATGACCGCACTTGCTCAGGCCTTTGGTATGAGTGCAGCACCAGCAGTGTTTATCATTGTGGGTAGTATCGCTGGGTATTGGGCCGTGACTCGAGGTAAGCAAGTGGAAGAAGCCCCAGCAGGCCGGGCTCCCCAATCTGGCTAAAGATTAATGGAACGTGAGTGACCGCAGATGAGCAAGATCAACAAAATCGCTATCACAGGAGCCACTGGCCGTATGGGCCAGCGACTTATCCGAGAAATCAGTCAAAGCCCTCATTGTGAGCTATCAGCGGCCCTGGTTCGACCAGGCAACCCTCTCGCAGGTCAGGACGTCGGTAGTCTTGTTGACCTTCCCCCTTTTGGCCTGGAACTTTCCGATGATATTTCTCATGTCCTCCGAGTATCAGATGTGGTGATCGATTTTTCCCGGCCCGAGGCGACACTCAAGCTGCTTAAAGAAAACTCAGGAACACCGCTCATGATTGGGACTTCAGGATTTACCCAGGAGCAACGAGAGCAAATTACTCAGGCTGCACTCTCAATTCCTATTGTATTGACATCCAATACAAGTGTGGGCGTTGCTGTCATGAAAAAGGTCTGTAAAGAAATGGCTCAGGCCTTTGGGGCTGATTATGACATCGATATTTTCGAAATGCATCATCGCGGTAAGGTAGATGCCCCCTCGGGCACAGCAATCAGCTTGGGGCAGTCACTCGCCCAGGTGCCGGGATTTCACCTCAATGATCATACTGATCGATCAGGTCCTCGAGAAAAGGGTGCCATTGAGTTTGCAGTGGCACGTGGGGGTGGTGTTCCAGGCGATCACAGCGTTATCTATGCTGGTGAGAAGGAGGTTCTTACCCTGTCTCATCGAGCGTTAGATCGAAGCCTATTTGCACAGGGAGCCCTGCGGGCCGCCCTGTGGTTACAAGACAAAGAACCAGGTCTATACAGCATGGAAGATGTGATTGGATCGTGACCAAGGCTCTGACGAAAGCTCAGATTGAAACTTTTTTTGAAAAGTTACACGCAGCCAATCCTTCACCACAGGGAGAGCTTAACTATACGAATAACTTCACGTTATTGTTGGCCGTCGTGCTTTCTGCTCAAGCTACGGACAAAGGAGTTAATAAAGCAACGGGTTCGTTGTTCGAGAAAATCAGCACGCCCGAAGAGATCCTGGCATTAGGCGAGGATGGCTTAAAAGATTATATCAAATCCATCGGTCTGTTTAACTCAAAGGCCAAGAATATACTGCTACTCAGTCAGATCCTTGTTGATAAGCATGGCTCACAAGTCCCTGACAACCGAGCTTCCCTAGAGGCATTACCAGGAGTAGGTCGCAAAACAGCGAATGTGGTTCTTAATGTAGCCTTCGGCCACCCCACCATGGCCGTGGATACTCATATCTTTCGCATTAGCAACCGTACAGGCTTGGCCAAAGGTAAAACCCCAGAGGCTGTTGAAAAAGACCTGCTTAAGCGTGTGCCCAAGCGTTGGCTCCACGATGGTCATCATTGGCTGATCCTATTAGGCCGTTACACATGTGTGGCTCGCAAACCCAAGTGTGATCATTGTGTTGTGCGTGATGTCTGTAATTATGAGATGAAAACGAGCTAGTAAGTAAATATGCGAATCGCCATTTCAGGAACCCATTTTACGGGGAAAACAACTCTCGGACAAGATTTCATTGAAGCTCACCCAGAGTATAGTTTTCAACAAGAGCCTTACCATCAGCTAACAGAAGAAGGTACAGAATTTGAGGAGGAACTCTCTCTAGAATCATTTATAGAGCAACTGGAACATAGCCTGAAGCTTCTTCAATCTACATCAAATGAGAATGTAGTGTTTGACCGATGTCCCGTTGATCTTGCAGGCTACATACTGGCTTGGGAAAGTCTGGACGAGGTTCCTATAGCCGACAGCATTCTTCATGATTATTTAGATGATATAAGAGAGGCTGTAAATTCCATAGATATCATCGCATTCTTACCTCTCGATGAGCAGAGTCCAGATCATCTTTCTGATGATGAAGACCCTGAGTTTCGAGTTCTCGTTGATCATATACTCAAAGAACTTTACCGTTCGGATAGCTTGGATCTTTTCCCTAATCTGGATCAACCCTTAATTTTGGAGATATCAGGCATGCGCGAGGAAAGAGTCAAATGTGTAGATATGGTTTTGTGATGCTCGCCCTAAAATTAAGTGACTCAGTACGCACCTGGAAATGCAGTTTTCAAGGCCTCTTTCCAGGTGTGTGATTCTCCGACATTATCACAGGTGACAATCGCCGTTTCTCTCCAGCAAGTTCCCAAGGTCGCAGGACCGCGAGTTAAATTCCATATGAATGCATTATTATCAGAGATCATATAGCCATCCTCACAATTTTCTTTGGCAACTTCTTTTACCCGCTGACAAAGCAATTCTGAAACTTTACTTTGATCATCATCCATACTGCCCGTATATTGCACTTTATACGTATTTGGGCCGATCTTTTCATCGTGGTAACCCACCCCAAGGGTATGTAACCCGTCAGGTGTAGCTTTCTGATAAGGAGGGGAGGAGCAAGCTGTTAATATAAGCCCGCAGAATATAAAACAGACTCTATTCAATAAATAATTTTTCATCAACATTGCCTCTGTGATTAATCAAAAATAATCTAATTTATTCTTAATATCAGAATGGATGTCGAGAGTCTATGTATGAATATCTCTCCCTGTTAAGGGATATTAAACCTTATTAATATAAAATAATAAATATAATCAAAGGATTATAGTTATATGATATATTTAAACCAAAACATAAACTCAATGTTTTTGAGACTATTCATAGTCTTAAGTTTTCTTGTATTCCTTCCTCCCTTCGTGTTGGCAGAAACATCTTCACAGACCGTTGTAGAGGATGTTGTTAAACACCTCAAAAATCAAGTGCAAGCGATGGACAAAGAGGAAGCAGAGGCCAAATCTATTCGTCCACATGAATGGGCTCGGCCTACTGAGATTAATTTTTTTGGCTTTATTGTTGATATTGATAGTGTAAATGATACCGATCAGAATTTTGAAATGAATGTTTATATCCAACTGCGATGGCTTGATAAGCGTCTGGCTGATCCTGACGGTACAACGCGACAAGTTGATATTGATGATATATGGAACCCCCGTTTATTGATAACGAATTTACAAGGTCGTGCCTATACAGGTCTGCCTCGTGTCGCTATTGTCTCTCCTGAAGGGGAGGTTATTTACCGGCAACGGTACACAGGTAAGGTTTCACAACCCCTGGATTTATCCAATTTTCCCCTTGATAGGCATTTGTTCACTATTCAATTTGCGGCAGCAGGATACAGTTCTGAGGAAATGAAATTCTTACCTGATGAGGTGCGTGGATTCAAAGCAGGAAGTATGGCTGATGATCTCTCCCTACCCGATTGGAATGTTCTGTCATTCAAAGCCAAAGCGTCACCCTATGAACCCGTGAAAGGTGTTTCATCGGCGGGATTTGTTTTACAATTTGAAGCCAGCAGGCTGTTTGCATACTATATTTGGCAAGTCTTGCTTCCTTTCTCAGTTGTGATCGTCATGTCCTGGGCTGCTTTTTGGGTTGGAAGAGAGAACTTAGGCATTCGTATTGGTGTCGCGACAAGTTCAATTCTGACCCTAATCGCCAACCGGTTTGTCATTTCTACACTCCTTCCAAAACTTCCTTACATGACCAGACTCGACTTTTTCTCGGTGGGGGCCACTTTACTTGTTTTGTTGGCATTAGTTGCCGTTGTGGTTGGCTCTTGTAAAAAGTCGAGAAGGAATCTTTACCGGTAAACGCGTTGACCAGATTTCAAGAGTTGCATTCCCAGTTTTATATATTTGTTTGGTAATGGTCTTTCTATTCGGCTAAATATTCTGAAAGTATAATTAATTATTCCCATTTTCTTTGAACTAGGCTATGTTTCCGCAAGTTTTGTAAATAATGGTTCCTAACCCTAGAAAGCTAGAAAATGTCAGTCATACGCAACCTTGCTATTATCGCCCACGTTGACCACGGGAAAACAACCCTCGTGGACACGCTGTTTCAACAAAGCGGTGTGTTCCGTGATAACCAACGTGTCCAAGAGCGTGCCATGGATTCCGGTGAACTCGAGCAAGAGCGCGGAATTACCATCCTGGCTAAATGTACGTCCCTCGATTGGCGAGGCAATCGCTTGAATATCGTCGATACCCCAGGCCACGCCGATTTTGGAGGTGAGGTGGAGCGTATCCTTTCTATGGTCGATGGCGTATTGATTTTGGTAGATGCTTCCGAAGGCCCCATGCCACAAACCAAGTTCGTCACTGCGAAAGCCCTGCGTTTGGGCTTGCGTCCCATTGTTGTTATCAACAAAGCTGACAAGCCGGACCAGCGGGTGGATGCGGTCTATGAGGAAGTGTTCGACTTGTTCGTGGCTTTGGAAGCTAAGAATGATCAGCTTGACTTTCCCGTGCTATATGCTTCAGCGAAAGAGGGCTGGGCGGTACGTTCCATGGATGATGAACGCAAATCCCTCGAACCACTCTTTGAAGAGATTGTTAAGTATGTGCCAAAGGCAGAAGGCGATGTGGGCGCACCATTTTCCATGCTTGTGACGACATTAGAATCAGATCCTTATTTGGGTCGTATTCTGACAGGCCGTATTCTTTCTGGAACATTGCAGCAAAATATGCCGGTGAAGGTCCTCAGCCGGGAAGGCAAGGTGCTAGAAAAAGGGCGCCTGACCAAGATCTTGGCTTTCCGCGGCTTGGAGCGAGTCCCTGTGACATCTGCACAAGCCGGTGATATAATTGCTGTTGCTGGCCTTGAGAATGCCACTGTGGCTGACACCATTTGTGATGAGGCGGTTATGGATCCCATTCCTGCCCAACCCATTGATCCACCGACACTATCAATGACTTTTGCTGTTAACGACTCACCTTTCGCAGGACGTGAAGGTAAGAAAGTTACCTCGCGTATGATTCGTGATCGCTTGATGAAAGAGGCAGAATCCAACGTGTCGATTTCGGTCAGTGAGACTGAGAATAAAGATGCTTACGAGGTAGCAGGCCGTGGTGAATTGCAGCTGGGTGTGCTCATTGAAACGATGCGGCGTGAAGGATTTGAGCTGTCTATCGGTCGTCCTCGTGTGCTTTATCAAGAAGATGATAATGGGAAACGATTAGAGCCTGTTGAAGAAGTTCAGGTCGATGTAGACGAAGAGTTTTCTGGTGTGGTGGTCGAAAAAATTGGCCTACGCAAGGGCGAGATGATCGATATACGTTCCTCCGGTGGCGGTAAAACACGCCTCACATTTCTAGCTCCTTCTCGCGGTTTAATTGGCTATCAGGGTGAGTTCCTTTCTGATACCCGCGGTACAGGCATCATGAGCCGGATTTTCCATTCCTACCAACCATATAAAGGACCCATTGGTGGTCGCCGGAATGGCGTGCTTATCTGTAACGGGACCGGCAGTATCGTGGCCTATGCCCTCTTTAATCTGGAAGATCGCGGTATCATGTTTGTTGAGCCGGGTATGGCTGCCTATGAAGGTATGATCATCGGTGAGCACAATCGCGAAAATGACTTGGTGGTAAACCCTCTCAAGGGCAAGCAACTCACTAACGTGCGTGCCTCTGGTAAAGATGAAGCCGTCCGCCTCACAACCCCTCGCACCATGACGCTCGAGCAAGCCGTTGCTTATATTGAAGAAGATGAAATGGTCGAAGTGACTCCTGAATCCATCCGTCTCCGCAAAATGCACCTGGATCCGAATGTTCGTAAGCGTCTCGACAGGTCCAAGGAAGAGTAGGATGAAAATATCGTACATCTTTTTGCTTCTAGGGTAAGCCTAGTAAAGGACTAAAAAAGTATAGGCTGGGGAAACCTGAACTTTTCCGGATGATGGGCCATCTGGTAAGGAGTTCATATTCATATAAGAATCCAACCTACTTATTCCCAACAAAGTTGCCTAGATTGAACTGCTGTATGTTCTGGAAGCTCATTTCTGATTTCACAGAATCAGCATGGGATGTGGCGATAGGGCTGAGGGTTGCGAGGAATATAATTCCGAGTTTAGTGGATAGTTTCATGGGTCGAGTTCCTTGGGTGAATATGAACATAACAAGATCTCACCAAGCTTCGGTGGGTCTTTAAAGGAAAAGAGTGGGGCAATAAAAAAAGGAACCCCGTAGTGGGGCTCCTTAAATAGTTAAGTCTATTAGCTATTTTGCCGACTGTGCTTCAGTAACAGCTTTCTTAAAGTCATTACTTAAATCAGTGTTAAAATCACTTTCTTTATCAACCATATCTTTGATAACGGTTGTTGAATACTTATTGATTAATGATGCCAATTTAGTTTGGCAAGCCTCAGAATCTTTGGCCGTTTTACAAGCATTGACAACCTCTTCGTGAGCAGAGGTACCCGCAGTAGCTCCAAGTCCACCAGTGATTGTCTTGCAAAGACCAAAGACCATATAAGCACCAGCTTTACATTGGTATTTTTGAACAGTGGCTGTTAAACCTGTGTGTTCTGCATCACATGAGCTCAGCATACTGTCTTTGGCTTTGCTACACAAACCAAGGTTTGGCATGTCAGCCTTTGCCCCTGTTGAAAATGCTGCGCATGCAGCTACTGCTGTTACTAATAATGTTTTCTTCATGATGAAACCTTCCTGTATTTGGTCTAATCGGTTGACCCTACGTCTAACCTGTTCTGCTATTTTCAAAGGAAAAGGTTAAGAAAAAGTTAAGAAATTCATTAAAAATAGTGGGTTATGGAACTATTCTTTTTTCTGCTCGACGTCACAAAGAAACTATCTTTCTCAATCTAATGCCTTTGCCAAGGCTTGAACTCACTGGTGTCCGGTAAAAGTATTATTGGGGTTGGTAAACATTGTTAATTTAGACCAGGGATACGTTCCCCGCACTTGATGCGGGGTCCAGCTTGAACCATTACGAATGTCCTTTTGCTGGTACGTTGGATACCGCATCAAGTGCGGGAAGCGTAACATATCGAACTAATGGTGTATTTTAAGTCTTTCCCCCTTTGTTTCCGAGTGAAAGCTATAAATCCACTGTGTTTAAAATTGTCAGGTGGTAAGGACAACCACCTAAATTTCTTTCCCCTTAATACAAAACCTTAGACTATGACTGTCATTTCAGGGTTGCAGAATCATTTTTCCAGGAGCAGAATTTTACTGGAGAGTGGGTCGGGAGTGGGTGGAGAAATAACATGAAAAGAAATGATCATCCCGAGGCAGGGTTTAGCCTCGTTGAAATGGCTGTCGCATTGGTGATCACTGGTATCCTGATCGCTGGTGTTTTGAAAGGAACTGAGCTCATTGAGAGCGCGCGGCTGAATCGCTTGGTGGCGCAGATTCAGCAGTACCGAATTGCTACCACTAGTTTTTGGGAGCGCTATGGGGCGCTGCCGGGTGACTTTTCAAAGGCTTCAACCATGATTGATCGACGCTTGCAAGATGGCGAAGGAAAGGGGCGATTGTCAGGTCAAGGTCTGCAGAAAGGTTCTAGCGCTTTGAACTTTTGGGCGCACTTAGTTGTGGCTGGCTTATTGCCCCCTCCAGGAAAACCAGAGGACTTGGGAATAGGCGAATTTGGTAAGGGAGCACCCACTACGGATCTGGGAGGAGGTGTCACGGTTGAAACGAGCCCAGAAAAAGGGTTGCAAGGCCAGTGGTTCATTATCGGGAATACCGCAGGAAACAGCGGCAAAGGCGCCTTATTTACGCCTCAGCAAGCTATGCGAATTATGTCCAAAATTGACTCATCCCAACCGTTGGCGGGCACGGTGCAAGCTCGCGATGGGGTGGACGTGCCTGCGGCATCCTGTGTGACCAGCAAAGGAAAGTGGAATATACATCATGAGAAGCCAGCCTGTGTCTTGTACTTCCAAATCTAGATCTATGGATCATGCGGAGGCCGGTTTTTCTCTGGTGGAATTGTCTGTAGCCCTCGTCATTGCAGGGTTGCTGATGGGGTTAGCACTACCCATGCTGCAGGCGCATACACAGCGGGCTATGATTAAGGTGACTCGTGATCATCAGCATTTGATTCATGGTGCGCTCAAGATCTACCAGCAGACCCAACGCAACCACACATTACCCTGCCCAGCGGATCCTAAGGCGTTGGGAAAAAAGCGGGGTCTCGCCAATTGTGCCATGCGAAATCACGAAGGAATTGTTCCACATAGAACATTAGGGCTCCCCGAGCGAGTGGCCCAAGACGGTTATCAGCACTACTTTACCTATGCCGTGGAACATAATGTGACACGGCCAATGGATGATTTTGCTACCATTAAAGGAGGGCATATCCAAGTCTTCAATTCGGAGGGGCACCCGGTTCTGGATTCCAAAGTGGAGGGCAACTTTGTGACCTTTTTATTAATTAGTCATGGGCCTTCGGGGGAAGGAGCTTTCGCGCCATCAGGTGAGCGCTTACCCCTCTTGACCGAAGCATCTCTTGTCAAACGCCGTAACATCGATGGTCAGCCGGAGTACCAAGAAGGTGGGGAAGACCAAGTCTACTGGGTTAGTCAGCTGGTGTTTCGTTCCTCCGTTGATCACCAGTAACAATCTGGTTTTCCTCAGGCCAATAGGTTTGATGAGGGGCAAGGGTGATCGTTTGCCCGTCATGATTGAAAGTCAGGGAGTTGTGCTTTACGGTGACAACTTTTAGAGAATGGGGGCCCTGAGTGGCCCGCAAGGGTTCGTCGTTCACCCAAACTGTCCAGTGGGCATCATCGATATAAATGAGCGACGACAGGTAGATATCTGGCTGTTTCTGAGCACTCGTATTATGGGATAAATCACCAGCAAGAGCTGTTTTCTGAGCCGGAATATTCGATGAACTTCCCTGAAACAGGGTCATATACCCAAGGGCTGCCAGTACAGCCATTGAGGCCCCGAGAATTTTTGGGTTAGCTAAGAAAGATCTTTGTGGCAACAGGGAGGACTTGAGGGAGCACTCGGTTTTCCAGCGGCGCACCCAATGACGAATGATGAGGTTATCACTAAACCGGAAGGGAACTTTTCCAGGCAAGCCAATTCGTGTCGCAAGTTGATAAGGGGTGAGACTATGAAATTGGTGGGGAGCAAGCCAGGGGGGCTTTAGAAAGCGTTGCGTTTCCTCGTCGATGACTGCAAATACATTCACTTTTTCGAGTAGATCTGGCGTATGAACGCACAGGTTATGGAGGCATGCTTCCAATCCTTTCAGGATTTCCGTGGCGACTTCTTCAGGGGGTAATGTCAGGTTAAGGGCAACCTGATCAGCGTGTTCTAACTGCCCTTGATTGTAAAGCGTCAGGTTCATGTGTCCAGCTTCATGAAGGGTTAGTAACATTTGCCATTGGGAATTGTTCTGCAGCTTCTGCAACAATGCATGAGATTCACATGCCATTAGCCCGATGCGGCCCACCGGGTTTTCCTGGTTTTTCAACCACTGGATCCAAGGGATGACTTCTGTTCCAATCCCCAGTTTAAACAGTTGCCACCGACCCTTGTGGCGCTGGAGTTGAGTGGCTGCTAAGGAATGAGATTGAGACCATTGACGGGATTTAGATCTGAACCATTGCAACAAATCAAGAGGATTAATGCGGGGGAGATGTTTGCTTTCTTTATGAAATGAAGGGCTATCCACTAAGATGTGGATAGGAGATTTTGGGTACTTCGTCAATGAGAGAGTAGGTGTGTGTGGTGCCTCAAGTAACCAGTTTTGAGATAGCTCACCGTTATGAAAGAGATATAACCGAGCGTTTGAATTATGGATGGATAGTATAAATTGGTCGCGCTGTGTCATAGGTTTACGTAAGTCAGTGTATCATATAGAGGCCAGAATACAGCATACACTATCAACAGCAAGAACAAACCCATGATGAGAATTAGAACTGGCTCAGTCAGGGCAATACAGGATTCCAGCTGTTTTTTGACCTGGCGATGCAAGTGAAGTTCTATGCTGCCTAAGGCATTGGGTAGGGTTCCAGCCTGCTCGCCCGTTGCGATCATGGAGGTTATGGAATTTGGAAAGAATCCAGAACATTCCATGGCTTGAGAAAGGGATTTCCCGTATTCCACTTGGCGAATAACATAGGCAAGATGCAGGTTCAGTTGTGGAGAATGTGTAAGCAACAGGCTGGCTTTTAATGCCTCAAGAAGGTTGACATGGTTGGAACACAATCGATTGAGGGAATGAAAGAAACGGACCATAGCTAAGCTCCGGAGGAGTTTCCCCAGCAGCGGCGTGACCTCTAACCACTTTTGGAATGTCTGCCATTTTTTCAGTCCCCACTTTACGAGAAAAGCAATACTTAAGAGGGCTCCCGTAACAAACGGCCAATAGTCATTTAAAAGGCCAGCAGTTACGAAGAGAGAATGAGTAACCCATGGGATCTCCAGATGTAAGGTATTCATAAAGTTTACAAAGGGAGGGACCATGCACACAATGAGGATGGCCATCGATGGCAGGAACACGATCAGCATAATACAGGGATAGCGAACGGCTTTTTGAATTTGATCTTGAAGGGATTGGGTCCAAAGAAGATGCTGATGCAGTTGGAAAAAGCTCTCAGCTAGCTGACCTGTATGCTCTCCAGGGCGTATAAACTGAATGAAGAAGGGATCAAAAATATTCCGATGCTTTGCCAGAGCTTGGGAGAGCGTGCTTCCTGATTCCAAGGAATGAATGATAGACTTTATCACAAGCTGGAATTTGGGATACTGCTGGGAGAAGCCATGCAGACTCTGCAATAAAGGCAGGCCGGCTGATTCCATGTGGGTGAGGTGAAGTGTAAATTGGATCAGGTCATCACGAGAGATTTTATGTAGTTGAGTGGGATAGGGTTAACACCCTCGCCTTTAGGCGAACACTTTAGTATAGTGTTTTCTATGGAATATCGTCATGGATCTCATAGCCTGTATGACTTAAAATATCA
>CAJQNC010000107.1 GCA_905479605.1 uncultured Alphaproteobacteria bacterium
GGATTGCACAAGAAATCGACGACCCAGTGAGATATTTCCAAAGTCTAAAAAGTATGGGTGCAGGGCAGCCTCACCCTTCTCATAAGCCTGTACCATTGCCCCTGATGCGTAAGATTCTAGATAATTTCTCACACACCAAACGTATGTCCTATCAAGTGTTGTTTGCCTCCTACACCAAGCCCGTAGAAGCTGTAGATGAGTAATAGAAGAGCATACGTTTGGATGAACCAAAATCTAAGAACAGCACCCTTATAAGTATTCTTGAAGTTAAAATAAGTGATTTATAGAACCCGTCGAGACGAGAAAAGTTGCTTTAAATTCCACTTTTTACACAACCCATTTTCAGCACTGCAATACTTTCTGCAAAGCCGTCAATACCCCAATTAAATATTTACTAAAAAATATTTGCAGTGGCTTACAAGCCGCAGTTTTCCTACCCCAGCACAAGTGCTGCCTATTTTTTAGGCATCAAGTATAGAACCCAGGTTTGCGCTCCCTTTTGCTCGACCTCAAGCAAACTTCCCACAGAGTTATCCACAGATTCAGTGGATTACTTTTTTGTTTGCAAGCCCCCATATTTCGTGTATA
Organism: uncultured Alphaproteobacteria bacterium; assembly: GCA_905479605.1. Classification (GTDB taxonomy): domain Bacteria; phylum Pseudomonadota; class Alphaproteobacteria; order UBA9655; family UBA9655; genus CAJQNC01. The sequence goes on from CAJQNC010000107.1 coordinate 589, forward strand.
CGAGTAGATCGATTTTACAAATCTCATCCCCTTGATTTATTCGGCAATGGTCGGCATAGTCCTTTTATGATCAGCAAACCAACTTCATCCTTGGCAAATGGCGTAAGTGTCATTCAAAACTATGTGAAAACCCTCCCCAATACGCCGGGGGTCTATCGCATGCTGAATGCACGCAACCAAGTGCTGTATGTAGGCAAGGCTAAAAGTCTTAAGAAGCGAGTCGTAAGCTATACCAGACCCGATGCCCTGCCCTTACGGCTGCAGCGGATGATCGCTGAGACGACCCATATGGAGTTCGTCAATACCCATACCGAAGCAGAGGCTCTCCTACTAGAGGCCAACCTCATTAAGCGGTTGGAACCTCGTTACAACATCCTGATGAAGGATGGAAAGTCTTTCAGTTATATTCGTATCACGGGTGATCATGACTACCCCTTACTGACTAAACACCGAGGCCCCCGTAATAAATCGGGGGATTACTTTGGTCCCTTTGCCTCAACACATGCCGTTAATATGACCCTGACAACTCTTCATCGAGCATTCTTACTGCGTTCATGCCCCGATACAGTTTTTGCCAACCGCAGTCGGCCTTGCTTGCAATATCAAATCAAACGATGCAGCGCTCCTTGCGTCGGTAAGATTAGTCAACAAGATTACATGCATCTGGTAAAGGAGAGTAAAAACTTTCTTGAAGGAAAAACGGCACAAATTCAAAAGCAACTTGCCAAAGAAATGGAAGCTGCAAGTCAAGCTATGGAATATGAGAAGGCTGCTGAATACCGAGACCGTATCAAAGCCCTTACCCAAATTCAGTCTAAACAAAATGTGAATACAACTGTGCTGAAGGACGCCGACCTGTTTGCAATCTCTCAAGTTGAAGGGCGTATGTGTGTACAACTGTTTCTATTTCGTAATGGATCCAACTTTGGCTCCCTGGCTTCATTTCCAACCCACACTGAGGACCGAGCTGAGGAGGATGTGTTAGAAGCCTACCTCGCGCAATTTTATCAAGATGCCCCTCCACCCGGTCAAATTTTGATTAACAAGGCTCTGCCAAATCAGGCCCTCCTCGAAGAAGCGCTGACCCAAAAAGCAGACCGGTTGGTCAAGGTTCATCATCCAAAGTCGGGAGAGAAAGCCAAACTCGTCAATCAAGCACAGCTCAATGCCACCCAAGCGCTTGAGCGAAAGCTGGCGGAAGATGCGAGTCAGAGAAAATTGCTGGAAGGTATGGCTAGCACATTCAGCCTGCCCCTGCCGCCACTGCGCATTGAGGTCTATGACAACAGCCACATTCAAGGCGCTAATGCCGTCGGGGCCATGATTGTCGCAGGGCCAGAAGGGTTTGTAAAAAACGCCTACCGCAAGTTCAACATCAAATCCACAACCATCACCCCTGGCGATGATTATGGTATGATGCGGGAAGTCCTAACACGACGCTTCAAGCGTGCTCTGGCAGAGGACAAGGACGAGACTTCAACCTGGCCTAACCTGGTTGTCATCGATGGCGGTGCTGGGCAACTTTCTGCAGTACAACAAGTGTTTAATGACCTTGGCATTACGGATGTAGGCCTGGTAGCCATCGCCAAAGGCCCACAGCGCAATGCAGGCCGGGAGGATTTTTACCTACCCAATCGTAACCCCTTTCAACTCAAGCCCAATGACCCTGTCCTCTATTATATTCAGCGTCTCCGAGATGAAGCTCACCGTTTTGCCATCGGCACCCATCGCAGCAAACGGCAAAAAGCCCTGGGAACCTCGTCTCTCGACAGCATCCCAGGTGTAGGGGCCAAACGTAAAAAGTCTCTCCTGCAACACTTTGGGTCTGCTAAGTCAGTACAAACCGCCGGTGTTGAAGACCTCGCTTCTGTCGAAGGAATCAGTCGCGAGTTAGCACAAAAAATTTATGACTTTTTTTATACCTCCAATTAAGTTAGTATCCCATTGTAAATATTAACTGTATGGGAAGCAGGAAAACACAATGATTGCAATGGTTCAACAAACCACTGTACCTAATCTCTTGACCATATCACGGATCCTATTAGTTCCTGTGGTGGTTGGGTTATTCTTCTTAGATAGCCCCCTCGGCAACTGGCTAGCCGCCTTCATCTTTATCGTGGCCTGCATCACTGACTACCTCGATGGCTATTTTGCCCGCACCCTAAAACAAACCTCGAATTTGGGCATTTTCCTCGACCCCATGGCTGATAAATTATTAGTAGCAGCCACTATCCTTATGCTGGTCGGGATGAACCGTATCGAGAGCATCCACCTTATCGCTGCTGTGATTATTCTTTGCCGGGAGCTCCTGGTCTCAGGCCTACGTGAATATCTCGCTGAGGTACGGGTCACCGTTCCAGTGAGTCAGCTCGCCAAGTGGAAGACCTCCATACAAATGACCGCTCTCAGCATTCTAATAATTGGGAATATTCCGGCTCTCCCTCTCCCCTTGCATGAAATCGGGTTAGGAGGACTATGGATTGCTGCAGTTTTAACTTTGATAACAGGCTTCGATTACCTACGTGCCAGCTTCCGACACATCTAAGAAATGCAATTCTCTCCTTGCATCCCAAAGGGGAGCATTGTATATACAAACCATCATGAAAATGGGCGTATAGCTCAGTGGGAGAGCACTACGTTGACATCGTAGGGGTCACTGGTTCAAATCCAGTTACGCCCACCATTTTCAGCTAGATTTGGACGGTAGTCGCAAAGGGCTTAGGGCCCTTCAATTCTCGCTATGCGTCTTCAACGCTTCATTCATTTGATGAAAATAGTTCAATGTCTTTGATCCAATCATTGGCCACAAAAGGTGTACAAGCACTCCTTTAAATACCTTATTATTTGAAAATCGAGTTGTGTTATCATCCAGATACTCAAAGCTATGCCGCCAACAAATAATAGGGAATTACCCTCGATACGGCCTTCCCAATCTCTTTCACAGTATCATAAGACGGATGATGAGAAGGATGAAAGCCTTCTTAATGAAGTCTAGAAGTTACGTTTCCAGAGCTCATATTTAGTAAACAGCTTGTCTCTCCCCTCCGTGGGAGAGGCATAGTCGCTATACTTATTCACAGAGTTTCATCCGCCAGCCCTGATTAGGTTATCGCGCACCTTGCTTCCACAAGGAAACAGGCATACAATTAAGCAATAATAACAATAAATAACAAGGGCGGGTGATATGATACTCACTGGAATCTCATTGACCTTTGGGCTTCTTTGTGGTGGATTTCTTTGGCTATGGATTCGTGAAAAGCAGCAGACAGCTCTTCTTAATTACTTAGCCAGTTTACCCTCAGACGTTTGCTGTCTCTTCCGAGGAGACAAGTGCTTAATCGCCACTCCTCAGCTTGAAGATTACCTTAAAGACTCCAACAGTACACTTGCCACCTACCATGGGCTCTCTGCAATCTTCTCCCAACAGTATTGGGGAGAAATAGAGCATGCTATCAGGGAACTGATGACTCAGGGCACTGAATTCCAAATCCGCTGCAAAGTCCAGGACGACAGCCGGTGGGTAAGAGTCGAAGGTAAAGTATTAAGTGACCCCGGACAATGGAGTCTCTGGATTAAAGATATCACCGAGGATATTGCCCGCAATCAAGAACAAGAGTCTGAACGCCACAACCACGAGACTATGGTGAATACTCTTCGTAGCCTTTTGGACACCCTTCCCTTTTTGGTATGGCACCGGGATGAGGAGCAAAAAATTAATTACTGTAATAAGTATTACAGTGAGGCTGTCCAACTTTCTCAAAGAGAAGTCATCAAGAATTCCACAGAGTTGATTACCGCAAGCCGGGCACGAGCTTTGGCAAGGCAAGCGCTGAACACTTTACAACCACAAAGCATCGAATGCTCTGCCATCATTTTTGGTGAACGGAAAAAGATTCAAGCCTTCGAACAACCCAACCCCTTGGGTGATGGCACCATCGGCTATGCCATCGACCAAACTGAAGTTGAGGAAACAAAATCTACATTAGGAAAGATTATTGACTCGTTCAGTGACATCTTAGACCACCAATCTACAGCCATTGCTATCTATGGAACAGATAGGAAGTTGAAATATTTTAACAAGGCTTATCAAACTCTTAATAGCATGGATGAAGAGTGGCTTAAATCTGAGCCTGGCCTGGATGAAATGCTTGATGAGCTACAACAACGGCGCCTCCTGCCCGAGACAGCCGACTTCCCTGCTTATAAGAAACGCATGCTGCAAGCCTTGCAGGAGCAATTACAGCCTGAAGAAGAGCTGATTCACTTACCCAACGGTCGCACCCTACGGTCGATTACCACCCCTCACCCCACGGGTGGACTGCTGTTCATGCTTGAAGATGTAACTGACCACCTGAAACTAGAAAGTAAGAACAAGGCGCTGATGGAGGTCCAGGAAACAACCTTGGAAAACCTCTACGAGGGTATTGTGGTTTTTGGCAGTGATAACAAAATAAAGCTTTTCAACCCCAGCTTCTGTCGTTTGTGGAACCTCAGCACCCAGGATATTAGAGCTGGGATGCATTTATCACGAGTTATCGACAAGATTGAACCTTTCTTCGAATACGAGGGTGAATGGCAACACCTTAAAGCACGGATCGTCGAAAACACAACAGATCGCATCCCCATGACGGGGCAAATTCACAGAAAGGATAAGAGCGCTTTACGGTTCCTTTACATTCCCCTTCCCAATGGCGATAACTTACTTAGTTATATCGATAATACTGATAACTCACGAGTAGAAGAGGCTTTAAAGGAAAGAAACGAAGCTCTGAAAGCAGCCGATCGATTGAAAACTGAGTTTATCGCCAACGTCTCCTACGAACTGCGCGCCCCACTCAACACAATATCTGGATTCTCGGAGATGTTAACCCAAGAATACTATGGTGACCTCAACGAGAAACAGAAGGAGTATATCAGCGGCATCCTGAACTCATCAGATAAGCTGCTCTACTTGGTTAACAACCTCCTCGATTTGGGCTCCATTGAAGCAGGCTACCTAACTCTCCAACCTACACTCATACCGGTGAGGGCGATTTTGGAAGATGTAAATGAATTGCTCCTCAACCGAGCAAAAGAGAAGAATATTGAGATTTCGGTCAAGTGTCCTCGGACAGTGGGAGACTGGCTCTTAGATGAAAAGCGGATCAAGCAAGCCATTTTCAACTTACTCTGCAACGCCATCCAATTCACTCCCAGCGGAGGAAAAGTATCACTCAATGCGAGCGTAAAGGATGATCAGCTTCGCATCACAATTACCGATACAGGCGTAGGTATACCAAAGAAAGATCAAACACGGGTGTTCAATAAATTTGTCCGTGGGGCTGAATCTGAGGACGGCGCAGGCCTAGGCCTGTCTCTAGTGAAGAGGCTTATGGAATTGCATGGAGGAACAGTGGAGATCAAGTCGGAAACTAACAAAGGTACCAAAGTGACTTGCCTATTACCAAAGAGCGTCGAGGGTAATAGCGTGGTAGCCAATCAAGACGATGCAGGCAAGCCACTGGTTGTGGAGTACTCGAAGTGATAAGCTTCATCAGGGTAAACCAAAGCGCGAGCTTGATGAGCCGCTTGGGCAGCCTCAGAGAATCCAGTTAAAATCAGCTTCATCTTATGAGGGTAAGACCCAATGTCACCTACGGCAAAAATGCCCGGTTGATTCGTCGCCATAGTCGTGGAGTCCACAGATATATGCTTGTTATCAATACCTAATCCCCAAGTGGCAATAGGTCCTAAATCCATAGCCAACCCATAAAATGGCAGCAACATATCAGCAGGCAGAGATTTAATCTCACCTTCTAATGTCGCAACATTTACGGCTGATATCCGACCACCTACACCTTCCAAACTATGAAGCTGGTAGGGAGTGATGAGGTCGATTTTACCTGCATTAGCCAGTGCTGTCAGTTGGTTGATACTTTCAGGCGCAGCCCGAAACTTCGCCCGACGGTGAACGACCGAGACATGGTCAGCAATTTCAGACAATGACAAAGCCCAGTCCACAGCCGAATCACCACCACCAGCGATGACAATACGCTTGCCTCGAAAATCTTCACGACTTTTTACATAGTAAAAAATGGACTTACCTTCAAAAGCCTCAAGGCCATCAAGGGGTGGGCGGTTGGGTCCAAAGGCCCCAGCCCCGGCAGCAATAATAATGATCTTGGCTACAATGGTGGTACCCGTAGATGTGGTCAAGCGCCAGCGGTCAGTACTTGTGCGTTGCAACTCGATGACCTGCTGCCCCAAATGATAGACTGGCTCAAAAGGGTCCGCTTGCTCCTTAAGATTGTCAATAAGCTCTTGCCCCATAACCTTAGGGAATCCAGGAATGTCATAAATGGGCTTTTCAGGGTAGAGAGCAGCACACTGACCACCCACTATATCCAAAGTATCAATCACATGACACTTTAATTTCATCATACCACATTCAAAAACAGTGAACAGGCCCACTGGGCCTGCTCCTATTACGGCAACATCTGTCTGATGGAGATAATCTACCACAAGGTTCTCCTTATAAATGAAACTTGGTAGATAACTTTTAAGCGGCTTCTAAGATTTTTTCAATCTTCTTTGTCGCTTTTTCTTCATCAATCTTTTCAACGATAGCCAGCTCGCCAACAAGACGGCCCATAGCGTTTTGGTAAACCTGACGTTCACTATAAGATTGATCAGGCTGATTGACGTTGCGGTGCAACTCACGTACAACCTCAGCAACAGAGTTAGGATTTCCTGAATTTATCTTGTCCTCATACTCTTGGGCACGACGGCTCCACATCATGCGCTTCACACGACCTTTTGATTTAAGAACATCAATGGCATTAGTCATCTGAGGCTTAGAACTGACGTTACGCAAGCCTGCGGACTTAGCTTTTGCGATCGGAAGACGAAGAGTCATACGATCCTTATCGAAATTAATAACAATCACCTCAAGAGAGTGACCTGCTATTTCTTGGGTCTCAACACCTTCAACTTTACCCACACCATGGGAAGGATACACAACGAAATCGCCATTTGAAAACTTCGAATCTGCCATAATTTACCACCTTTCTTTGTTTCAAAATAAATACAGCGGCAGCTGTTTTTTTGTTCGGACTGCGGAAGTCCTTGCACTACCTATTATTACCATTTTTTGGCCAAAATTTCCAGAAAAACTGATGATTTTTCTTTCATTAAAAAACAACATATTACAATTTTTACTTAAAGTAAAGAATAAAAAACAATATCTCCTCTTAGATGTCAATAATTTTTACTTGAACACGAAAGTATTTAGGCTTTTTTCACTCTTTGTTAACCATTTTTTTACTTTTAGAACTCTATACAAAAGTTAGCCATGCTTCCTGAGGTCCCGGATACGGGGTTCGCAACCCAGGGAATTCCTGGGCCCGCCTACGTTCCGGAATGATGTTTTTGATTTAAAATCAGTATATTATCGTCATCAACTATGTTTTTAAAAAATAAAGCCGTCTTAATTTAGGCACGCAAAAGTTAGACTAGCAATCACATCCATCAAGGCCCGCTTCGTTCTCCACCTTGACCGATGTGCTTGCTAGCTTAATAAGGTATGCAGGCCAACACAGAGGCCAAGCACTGGTAGAAAGAATGAAGGCTCAAGGCGAAAAGATAAAAGAAGCTGCCGAGAAGTTCAAAGCTAAGATGGAATCTTTGGGGGATAGCAAGTAAGCCTACTTACCCCCTACCTATTTGATCGTGGGGCAGGAAGCTAAACTTCTTGCCCAATTTTTTCACATAGAGTCGATTGCAACTGATTTTCAAGTAAAATTCCAGCGTTGAGACCACTCGAACCTTCTTCATGATCGACTCTAGCGGGCATTCCGTGTTGCAGTATCATCCAGCAATAATCGATCCATGAGCTGGCACAACAACCGATTAGCAGGTAAATAGTCTTGAGCAAGCAGCTCCTCAGCAGACTGGATATATGTTCCAGGATGGATATCTTCAGGGCAATTTTGGATCATGCCCTCAACCATGTCACGGGTCATCTCTAGATGACACTGTAAAGCCAGGGCGCTTTCACCGTAGCGGACAATCTGTCGGGGACACCCCTCACTAGTTGCAAGCACAACAGCTCCAGCAGAAAGGCCAGGCATATCACAATGCCAATGGGCCACAGGATATACAGATGGAAGTCCATTGAATAAGGGGTCTGACTCCCCATCAGGCGTCAGCGTGATGGGGAAAACTCCCACCTCCTTATGTGGGCTCTTCTCAACAGCCGCACCGAGAGCCTCACCCATGATTTGTGCTCCTAAGCAGACACCGACTACATATTTATTCTTAGCCATAGCGGCTTGAGCCAAATGGATTTCTGTACCTAGGTAAGGGTATTTCTCTACCTGAGATGGACTGTGAGGCCCTCCCATAAAAAGAAAGAAATCATAGTCATCTACAGATGGAATTGGTTCCCCATCATATGCGTGGACCTCATCAAATTGAAACCCCTTAGATAAAGCCCAGTCCTTAAATACCCCTGGCTTTTCAAAGGGAGCATGCAAAAATGCACAAACTTTCATAGGTTACTACCACCTAGTTCTTTAGGTAAAATTCTAACGTAGAGACCACTCGAACCTTCTTCATGATAGAAGCATCGCCAGTATCCCATTCGTTATTGGGAGAGGCATCGGCTGACATAATACGCATCACACCTTGATTAGCGCGGCGGATGCTGCCCACCTCGCTGCCTGAGCTTTCAGCAAACTGTTCTGCCAGCTCTTGCGCATTCTTTGTGGCATCTGCAACCATCTCTGGTCGCAAATCATTGAATTTCTTCAACTGGTAGTTGGTATTAAACTGCGACATATTAATACCTTGATTAACCAAAGCCCCTGTTTGGCTGGCTAACTTTTCCAAAGTGTCAACTTTATCAGAGAACACTGAGGTAGAAATATCAAGGATATAGCGAAATGGAGAGGGTGCACTCCCATAGTCGCGAGCTTGAGTATCTGTAACCCGTGGAGAGGATGTTCTCACTTCAGCAGACTCGAACCCTGCATCCCGAAAGAAGTTTTCTACCAACTTAGACTGGTCAGCAAGCTCATTATTTAGCTGCACCAAATCGTTGCCTGCCAGTTTATAAGACAAACTTGCCACCCCATAATCCGCCTTTTCAACACGTTCTACCAAACCCTTCACCGTCACAAAGCGATCTGCTTTGCGGGATTCAGTGAGGCCTTTGTAAATAAAGAAACCCGCAGCTGCAGGACCTACAGCAATAGACAAACCGATAAGGATAAAGGAAATAGGGCGAATAGACATAGTTCTCTCCATAAAATGATGATTAAAGATGCATAACCTTAGCTTGGGAAAGCAGGTACGTCCACTACGATTTGGTGAATTTTCAATTTATAAATCATGAAAAAGTTGATGCACAAGAAGCCAGAACAGGGAGTAATTACAGCAAAAGGTGAAGTAGGTATTTTATCATATACTAAATCCCAGCGCCTACACCGCCTGTGATGGGAATTTCAACAGCTCGCTTGTATTTTTTCTCTTGCTTCTTGGCCTCAATCTCCGCAGGAGATGGCGGTGGGGGTGGCCCTTTAGCTTCCATTTCAGTAGCTTTCTTCTCCTGCTCTTCATAGTAAGCCAACTCGGCCGCCAAAGAATCAGGTGCAGGTCCCTGAGCCTTACCATCTTTATCCTTTGGAGCAGTGATAGATTTCTTCAAGAGAGTGATGCTGATGCGTCGGTTGGCAGGAGAAAACGGCTGATCTTCCACCAGTAAGTCGGTATCCGCCTTGCCAACTACGCTGAAGATACGTTGGATAGGAATACCCGCCCCTAATAATACCCGGCGACTTGCATTGGCTCGATCTGTTGATAGCTCCCAGTTAGTATACGAGGAACGTTGCGTATATTGCTTTGCATCTGTATGCCCCGTTACTGCAATCCTGTTGGGTAAGCTGGCAACAACTCTAGCCACATTTTCTATGATCTTTGTTGTATAGGCATACATACGGCTCGACCCCAAGGGGAACATGGATTTCTTCGCCTGGTCTAAGATTTGAATACGCAGCCCTTCTGGGGTTTGCTCCACCAGGAGATGCTCAGAGAACTCTTTCAATTCTGGGACGTTCTGAATAGCCTGCTTGATCTTCAATTCTGTGCGTTCAAGCTGTTTAGCCTCAAAGGCTTCAACTTTCTTACGCATTTCTGCAATTTCTTGAGATGAGGATTCACTCTCATCTATAGGGGTAGTTTTACCTTCCTTCAAAGCAACACCAGGCTTGGACGAGGGATCTCCTTGTTCGTCCTCACCATACCCCAGACCAGAAGCAAAGTGCCCAGCGGACGCACCCTCACCCTCTTCAGCTGATTCACCCTCAGAACCTAATGGAGGACCTAGAGTAGGCGATGCGGTTACATCCTGCAGCACACCATCTGACTTAACGGATAAACCACCCAATACACCACCGGCGCCGGTAGCACCTTGAGAGACACCAATAGGGTCAAAGTAGTTAGAAATACCCATCTTCTGCTCATCAGATGTCGCGTTCAAAAGCCACATGAGAAGAAAGAATGCCATCATCGCAGTCACGAAGTCCGCATAAGCCACTTTCCATGCACCACCGTGGTGACCACCATGGCCGCCCTTCTTAATCTTCTTGATGATTATCGGGCGGATCGGTTCCGGTTTGGGGGCGGGTTCAGCCACGACTCACCTCACCTAGGCCGCAGCTGGGAGTAGGGATACAGCATCTTCTACTTCATAAAAAGTAGGGCGAATATCAGACATTAATGTCTTTCGAGCAAATTCAATTGAGACGGCTGGAGGAGAACCATTTAAGTGAGCTAGCAATCCTACCTTAATGCATTGCAGGTATTTTGCATCTGCCGCATAAACTGATTTCACCGAGTTAGCAATCGGTGCCACAAAACCATAAGAGGCAAAAACACCGAGGAAGGTACCCACAAGTGCCGCACCAATGAGATAACCTAATACCTCGGGAGGCTCCGTCAAGGACCCCATGGTGTTGATCACACCCAAAACCGCGGCCACAATTCCCAGCGCAGGCAAAGCATCAGCCGTCGTTTGAATAGCCGTTGGGATAGCTTCCATTTCCTCGTGATGGGTATCCAGTTCATCATTCATGAGATCTTCCATTTCATTGGGTGTTTCAGCCCCCAGCGTCATCATGCGCAAATAATCACAGACAAACTCTAGGTTATGATGATTTTTGGTGAAATTGGGAAATTGAGCAAATAGCTCACTCTCATGAGGATTCTCTACATGCTGTTCAATGACCAGCATCCCCTTACTCTTAATAAGCTTAAAGATTTGGTAAAGAAGGCTGAGCAATTCGATGTAGCTTTCTTTATTATATTTAGGCCCAGATAGCATAGCTTTGACCCCTGCACCTGTGCCAATGATTACTTGTTTCGGGTTAGATATAATAAAGGCCCCAATAGCAGCGCCGCCAATCACCAAAAATTCAGTTGGCTGCCAAAGAACAGCCAAATTACCCCCGTGCAGGTAGAAACCTCCTAGCACACAAACTAAAACGACGACAGCACCGACGGCAAAAAGCATATTTTTTATCCCTGTTTTTTTATATTTTTATCATGGAAAATCCTTAATAAAAATTAAATCTTCTCTTTTTTTTCATAATCTCTTACAAAAGTGACATGAATATATGTTCAAAAAACTTTCGCAAGACTCTCAGCGCCTTTCCAACAGGCGTAACTGTCATTACCACACACAGTCCAGATGGGGCTAATATTGGCTTGACCATCAGCTCATTTACATCTGTCTCCTTGGAACCCCCGCAAATTCTGTTTTGCCTAACCAATGGTTCAAGTGTTGTAAATTTTTTTCAGCCAGGACAGCCTTTTGCTGTCAATGTCCTCTCCTCTCACCAAGCTGAACTTTCTAATCATTTTGCAAGTGGTGTGCCAACGGACTGGGAGAAGCTCTCTTGTCAAACCCACAAAAATTCCGCGTGTATGCTGTTAGATGAATGCATGGCTCATATTATTTGCAAAGTGGCAGATGTCCACAAAGGTGGAGATCACACAGTTATTGTAGGAAAAGTAACAGACCTGATCCGTTGTGAAGAACAGAATGAACCGCTGGTGCGGCATCTGAGTGAATATAAGGGTACGAAGAAGTTGCGATAGAGATACTATTTAACTCACTATATTCGTCAGCCGGCTCACCTTCAGCCCCAACTCCTCAAACTTATCCATAATTGCTTGAACATGAACCTTATTACGGGTCTCAATGGTCACATCAAGATTCGCCATTTTTATAGGAGTTTCATGCATCATGCGCTGGTGCTTAAGCTCGATGATATTAGCACCATGATCAGCCATAGTCTGTGATACTAGGGCCAGCATGCCCGGCACATCATTCACCTCAATGCGCAACTCAGCAATGCGACCATCACGGATGCGCCCTCGAATGGCAATGGCTGAAAGAATACGGGAATCAATATTACCTCCACAAATGACTGTCGCCACAGCTTTTCCTTTGAACAGCTGTGGGTTCTTCAACAACGCGGCAACTCCAACAGCTCCAGCCCCTTCAGCCACAATGTTTTGCTTTCGCATCAGGATGTCGATGGCTTGTTCGGTAGCAGCCTCATCAACTACCAAGATATCCTCGATATGTTCTTTAAGGATCTGTGAGGTAAGCTCTCCAGGGGATTTTACGGCTATCCCATCTGCCAACGTAGAGGCTGTCGTTTGCTCATCATTAAGATTATATAGCTTATTCTTCATGCTGGTGTAGCCTTCAATCTCCACACCATAGATTTGAATATCAGGTTTCAAAGCTTTTGCTGCTATAGCGATACCTGCGGCTAATCCACCACCTCCCACAGGAACGATTAGCACATCCAGTTGCGGCGCGGCCCCCAATAGCTCCAACCCAATTGTCCCCTGCCCTGCAATAATTTGAGGATCATCATAAGGGTGTATAAAGCTCAGACCGCGCTCAGCAGCCAATCCATTTGCCACATCGCGAGCCTCATCCAGCGTCTTGCCCACAAGCACAACCTCAGCCCCCCACTTTTCGGTATTAGACACCTTAGTATTGGCAGTATGCAACGGCATGACAATAGTCGCAGGTATACCCAACTTATAGGCATGGAACGCCACCGCTTGGGCATGATTACCTGCAGACATGGCGATCACTCCATGCTCGAGCTTTTCCTGTGAAAGGCTTTTCATCTTCACATAGGCCCCACGCTCCTTAAAGGAACCGGTATTCTGGAAACTCTCCAGTTTCAGGTAAACATCCGCCCCTGTGTAATGGGACAACCGCGGTGAATAGATACACGGCGTATCCACAACAGAACCCTGCAAAAGGTTTGCAGCTTGTTGTATATCCTCAAGGGACACGATGCGCTTTTGATTATTCATACGAGAAGTATACCCCCCATTCCTTGCTAAGAAGTTAAGGTAGCCCTTGCATACAATTATTTTTTACTTGAAAAAATTTCATCTCCCCCTATTTATGTGCATAAGGAGTCTAGGTTACTGATATCAAGCTCATATTTAAAGAGAATCGCTTATTATAAACAAAGGATTATTTATTATGAATATCAGTTTATCATTTGCAAGTCTATTACTTGCAGGAACAATAGCCACTTGATCCATAAGCCACGCTGGAGGGGGTAACAATCAGAATGAGGAATCCAAACCTGGATCGCTACGCCTGTCTGCAGGTGAGTTACGCAACGCATACAATCATCCGGATAAAGTTCTGGAACCTCCTGATGGGCGTCGTTTTTCTGCAAAGTTCACGATGACACCACCAAACTGGCAGCCTCCTTCGATGTTTCGGTCATTAGAGGTAGATGATAACTCAATTATGAATATTAGAGAACGCAGTCTCCACGATTCCAATGACTTTGACTTTAAGTTCACCTTCACAAAAACCACATCCATAGATCTGGGCTTGCTCTCACCGAAACAGGAGGATGGGGAGGATGGCATGATGGGCATTGGAGGCAGTTTTTGTGGATGCGGTGATGGATGCGGTGGTTGCGACGAATGTAATTACTATCCTGAACCTTATGTAATGACTACACCACTCCTTCTAGGAACCTTGAAGCTAATTCAGGAAGCTGATAGCGCCGAACTGAAAGCTTCAACTCCTTCCTCATCACAAAGCCCTTCACAGAACGATGGTGAATTACATGACGACTTGAACGAACTAACGCTAGGTCAAATCAGAGAAGCTGTTAAACAAGGTATTATATCTGAGAGTGATGCTTTCGAAATGAAAGTAGAAGAACCTTACACCAAAGTCATGGCAGGTCTTCAATCTAACAAATAACCCCCATCATACTAAATGAAACCCCGCCCCCCGCGGGGCTTTCTTTGTTTGTTCTCTTAGTACAAATGATAGAGAATATAGTGTATGCCCCCAACCACCTGCAAAACAGCAAAATGTGCAATAAACTAAGCAAGTCGCATGGTTATTTCTGCCGTTTCGACGCTGCTGCATAGATAACTCATCAATATGATAGGCTGCCATCCGGTCACGATAAGGTTTTTGCGCGGCAGGATAGACCTTTAAAAAGCCTCATCGGAGGATGAACTCTCAAGCTGCACTGCATTAAGCTGAACGTTAAATAAAGCACAGGCAAGTGCTGCTACAATAATTTTTTTCTGCATGGGGTTTTCTCCTTTATATCAGCAGGAGACGCTTAGCAACAGTCTGTGCTTTCAAAAAGATAGGCTTAACAAAGAGACCAGTGAGATGCAATGGATCATGCCATTGAACTTACATAAGAATATTTGAGATTTATCAGAAACACAGAAAGACCAGACAGAAGGCTAAGCTTTATTCAAGTATAGAGCCCCCTGCTAGGCCCCTCATTCATAGAACCTCAAGCTTCTATCAGGAGTTTTTGAACACACTACGGAGCAGTTTATGGAAATTGTCCATTGCTGCCAGTGCTATAGTTTCTGAATAAACATTGATATACAGACATAATCACCTCCGTTGTTTGATGTTGATGAGCCTCTTATATAGTTAATACTACCTTAAGAGACATTTTAAGCTAACACAACTTACAAATACTTCAAAATTATTTGTATTGTTTATTTATATATTATTCAAGAACATATGAAATACTATCTAAAATTCTAGGGTTCATTGCGCAGTGCCTTGTTATCCCCCCGCCTAATTCTCAAGAATTTTATGAGTCTTAAAAGGCGGTGTGCTTCGGGAATAACAAGGATTTTTATCAGGTCAGGGGAGCATCTTTGACAAAAGAGTTCTGTCTTACAATGCGCCGAGTTTTAATTACCCCTTACTCTGCAATACCTAACCTAGTTTCGCCACTAGACTCGGTAGTCGCTGAGTTAACCATATGCCCATGTTGATCAAAAATAAGGACTACTTTCTTGTGTATATCGTCTGTTCCTTGAGAAAAAAGACTTACAATGGGAATGAAGTTCTGGGGTTTAGATGTTGCCCGAGTGTGCTTATAGATCCATTTTTCTTGTCCACTGTCGGTAAAGTCAATATCATCGGGTTCACCTAGTTCGTGCATCGCATGCTGCTTTGTTTTAATTTGTGAACAAATCATACTGTTAATTTAGCTCTTATTCATTTCACCAATTCTCTGATTCCCCGTTGAACCACAGGCTGTCAAGGTAGCACATAAAGCGAGAGCTGCTATCACTTTAGGGGCACTCACTGTTAGATTTCCATTGTTAAACACTTGCATATTCCTTTCTGAAAATTATTCGATTATGAACGTATATTGGTAAAATAATATTAATTTAGCAATTATATTTGGCTAACACAGGGAAGTCAAACAGAACTCTATGAATTATATGGTTGCAGTGCCCCTCCTCATAGAAAACCGCGGCATTCACAAATTATTCACCCCCCTGGGACTTTACAACCACCGCTACTCATAATTCTTCTTTGACACTTCACTAAATTTATGTAATTTCAATGACGTTTTCCCTACGGAGAGAGTAATGACTGTTCAAATGACCCGTTTAAGCGCTTTTACCATGTGGTTCTTGGCATCCATCTTTTATGCCTATCAATATGTTATCCGAGTTCTACCCAACCTGATCATGCCTAATGTCATCGAGAAATTCCAAATTGACGCCAGCATCTTTGGACAATTCTCCGGTGTTTACTATATAGGCTATGCAGCCATGCACATCCCTGTGGGCATCCTCCTCGACCGTGTGGGGCCCCGCATTATCATGCCGCTTCTCATGATTCTTACAGCCGCGGGGCTGTTGCCACTCATCTTCTCTGATGTCTGGATTTATCCAGTCATTGGCCGAGCCCTGATCGGCATGGGCTCAACTGGCGCCATCTTAGGTGTATTTAAGATTGTACGCATGGCCTATGATGAATCCAAATTTACCCGCATGCTCGGCATTTCGGTCACTATTGGTCTAGTTGGCGCAATCTGGGGTGGCGAGCCAGTGAACTACTTTATGAACCTATTTAGCTGGCAAACTGTTGTCATGGCCCTTTTCGCAGCGGGACTCCTCTTAGCTGTATTAACTTACGTCATGATTCCGGCTCATACTCCTGAATCAACGAACGCCAATGAAATCAAGAACGACATTTGGTCAGTCCTGTCCAATCCCATGGTCTTAGCCATTTGCTTATTAGGTGGCTTGATGGTTGGCCCTTTAGAAGGCTTTGCAGATGTGTGGGGTACTGAATACTTAAAGACCGTCTATCACTTCAGCGATGACTGGGGATCTACCCTGCCCTCATTTATCTTCTTTGGAATGTGTTTTGGTGCTTCAGCCCTCACCTATATGGCAGATAAGACTCGCGCTTACTATGGTATGACCATCATGAGTGCCGTGGGAATGGCCTTGGGTTTTGTATTACTTCTCATGGGTGCGCTGGACAAAACCACGATGATGATTGTGTTTACCCTGGTAGGTATCTTCTCAGCTTACCAGATCTTAGTGATCTACCTCGCTAGCACTTATGTAAAAGAGAAAGTCGTCGGCCTGACCACCGCCTGCGCCAATATGATCATCATGATTTTTGGCTACCTATTCCATAGCTCCATCGGTGGCATCATGACATTTTTCTGGGACGGGGCAACTCGTGAAGGTGTGCCTTTCTATGGCTCTTATGCTTACACCATGGCCTTAAGTATTATCCCCATCGGCCTAATCATCGGAGTTGTTGGATTTACGGTTCTTTCTTTGAGGGAGAGAAGTTTGAAGGGTGTATCTCAGACAATTTAGGTTAGCCCTATAGACAACTTATTGCCATACTCATGAATCCCCAGTATCCTCATTTTTTATAAAAACACTTCCGGGGGCATTCATGACAAAACCACTCAGCATTGTACTTCTTAATCTTATACTCCTTTCAGCTCAACCAGCAGAAGCTATGCTGAAATTCGGTGGATCGGCGGATGCGGATGGGGAAGATAAAACAACAACGTCTGACAAGACCCGTGCAGTGCCGCAGTCAACCTCCAAAAGCAAAGCTGAGCCGAGTGATCTGCCTGCTATAGGACGCGAACTTCTGCAAAATGGCTATTTTGTTTATCCAATTATTGAAGCCCTTTTCAAACAGGAGGGAAAAGATACTTCTCATGAATTCCAAGAAGAACATCTTACCCTGCACCCCCTGCCTCGCGCTGAATTTATACGGGAAATTACAGCTGAGGATGAGGAATTCGATAGGCTTATAGCAAAGGCTCAGGAAGCCTCCACCCAAGAAGAGCTAGCAAGGATGAAAGCACAACTTGCTGGCATGAAGAATATGAAGGCACAAATTGTAACTTTAGAGCCAAACCCCGACGGCTTAGACCCCTTTCTCCGTTTTTCGTTAAATTGCCTAATGGAGACGACCCCTTCCTCTTTCCCAGCAGCCGTTCTTATTCCTGCCCCTGTACTATTACCTGACGTTGCTCACCTTTCACCATTGGAAACATGCGTATGGACGGCTAAGTTGGACCTCCGCCAACTCAAAGGCGCAGTTTTGATGGTTCCCGAAAGCGCCCCCTGCCCCGAAGATTTCGACTGGGGAAAGTTGAAAGTTCTAACTTATACAGGCAAATTACTACCAGCAGTTGATAACTTTATCGATGAACATACTCAACAACGCATTATTCCAGTGCCGCTTTCGGAAGAAGAAAACCCTTACACAGTCAAAGCGATGTTAGGCGAAGTGAATGTCTACGACCCCAATATATTTACTGATATCTTAAGAGAGAAGCCCTACATATCTTTTGGCATGGAAGCAGCTCCCTACCGCATTGGAATTGGATCATGGATGAATACGTTGACCGTTGGGGTGGATGAATTTAACAAGCTGTACGGAATTGGCCAGTTTAAAACCCACCAACACTCAGGCCCACGCTTCGTCAAAAAATGCCGTGTTGAACCTCTGATCAAATTGGTCGAGATTTCGAGCTACCAGTTGGCCAGTTTATTAAGAACAGCAGAGAATAAGGGATGGTCAACGGATTTTCGTGAAGTCCAATACCCAAAAGCAAAGCGTGCTTTAACAAATTTTGCGAGTTACGTTGAGTATTGCCAAACCCCACAACGAATCAATGCGTGGAAGTTGCGCATCTACCCCTCGGAAGTCCCTCTCAGGCTGGCTGATTATCCATATGAGACAGCAAAGCTGGTGCTGGAAGATAAGTGTTTAAGCTCAGTTCGTGAAGAAAACACCCTACTTTACTGGTTTGCACGCTATTTACAGGGGTTCCATGGTGTATGGCAAGATGACCAAGACAGCCAAGTAGAACAACTCGGGCTTGCAGCCTCCGCCTTACGAGAAAAGCTAAACGATAGAAAGAACTTCACCTGGAGCTATGCTCAGCAAATGAACAACATCCTCACGCTTCTCATTAGAAACCGTAGAATAGAAGGCTTTCCGGAACATTTTTTAAAAGGACTCGCTGTTCTCCGACCCATTATGCCTAAGGGGGGAACTTTTCCCTATACAGCCTTGAATGACAAAAAGTTAATCGAGGCAGGGGTCATCAAATTCAACCAAACCCTTCTTGAGTCAGGAATAGAACTACCTTCTGATTTTTATGACGAAGGATTAGATGTTCCTAAGTTATTTGCACCCTATGGAGTGAAGGAGTTGCTGTAGATAAAAATAAAACAGCTTCACTCCGTTAATCTAAACTTAACCAACGCATAATAGACTACAAAAACATTAAGAAGGTAGATCTATCATAAAGAACTCAACCATGCTCACAGTAGCTATTCTTTCACTCGCGACTTCAACTGCTAAAGATGATTCTGGGGTTGAAGTCACATGCCCTGATGCAAGGTATATTGTTTGAGGAAAACATTTTTCAAAATATCACTGCCACCTCGCTGTTGGGAGCGTAAATTGGATTTGCAGCTCTCCTTTTAATACGGATATACAACACGGCACCACAATGCATTTTCATCAATTAACTGGACCCAAACAATCAGGTACTTACAGTATTAATGGTTGTAGCTATCAAATCACAACACCATCGGGCAACAAAATTTATGCCACGTTTGATGTTCCAAGAGGCTATAGCTGCACAGCATCAAACCCTGACAAACCTTCAATGCTGTGTCAAGAAGCTCTCGTAAGCCCTCACCACGATTAAACGCATTGATTCAAAGATAGGTCAGTAAACTCTGTAAGCAATCCTTAATGACAAGGAGACGAAATCTTGCTAACTTATTCCCAAACAAGGGATAAGGGAGCACAACAGCCCGTGGCTAACGGTCAAAGCGCAGCAATTACAGGAAGCCAAATGGATAGGCTTAGCCTTATCATTCGTAGAGGTGATGTGGCTTTTGCGTTGGGCTTGATGTCTATTTTGGTTGTGCTAATCATGCCCTTACCCAAAATGCTGCTTGATATCAGCTTAGCTCTGTCCATTACTTTTTCTGTTATGATCTTGATGACGTCACTTTTTATCCACAAGCCGCTGGAATTCAGTTCCTTTCCTACAATACTACTGGTCGCAACTATTCTCAGACTAGCCTTAAACGTGGCCAGCACACGGTTGATTTTAGGCCATGGAGCTGAAGGACCGGGCGCTGCTGGTGAGGTTATCCGCGCCTTCGGAGCCTTCATGGTCAGTGGCAACTATGTTATTGGTGGCATCATATTCGCCATTCTGGTAATCATCAACTTTGTCGTCATCACCAAAGGTTCCGGACGTATTGCCGAAGTCAGTGCCCGTTTTAGCTTGGACGCATTGCCCGGCAAGCAAATGGCTATTGACGCTGACCTCTCATCAGGCCTGGTTAATGAGGAAGAAGCCAAAGCCCGCCGCCGAGAACTTGAAGAAGAAACTAACTTCTTCGGCGCCATGGATGGTGCTGCCAAGTATGTACGCGGTGACGCAGTGGCTGGACTATTGATCACCTTCATCAACATCGTTGGCGGAATTCTCATCGGTGTCGGACAAAGTGGCATGCCCTTCTCTGAAGCTCTTCGCACTTACACCCTTCTCACTGTGGGAGATGGTCTAGTCACACAAATTCCTGCCTTGATAGTCTCTACGGCGGCAGGTTTGCTGGTCTCCAAAGTTGGGCAAGTTGGATCAACCGATAAGCTCTTATTTTCTCAATTAAGTGCGTATCCAGCCGCTCTTGGCCTTAGTTCATTTCTCATGACAGTTATCGCTATTATGCCAGGAATGCCTATGTTTCCATTTCTTCTACTCGCATTAGCCACGGGTGTCGCCGCTTGGAAACTCAACCAAGTGAAAACTGAACCTCAGGAATCGGATGCACAGCTTATAGAAGCCGCCCAAGAAGCCGCTAAAACTCCTGAACAATCCATCGCGGAAACTCTCCAACTTGATCACATTCGTCTGGAATTAGGGTACGCGTTGCTCCCCTTAGTGAATGAAACAGGAGTAGGTGAACAACGACTCATGGATCAAATTAAAGTTCTCAGAAAGCAGCTCGCCTCGGAAATTGGTTTTGTTCTACCCTCCGTCCGCATCTTAGACAATTTACAATTGAAGAATAACGAGTACATGATCCGCATTAAAGAGATCGAAGCTGGTCGCGGTGAGCTCCGTCCCAACATGCTGCTTGTCATGGATCCAGCAGGCCAGCACATTCCTCTTCCTGGTGAGGAAACCAAAGAACCCACATTCGGCCTTCCAGCCAAATGGATAAGCCGAGATCTGAAAGAGGATGCTGAAAAAGAGGGCTATACTGTGGTGGATGTACCTGTAGTAATAACCACTCATCTCACCGAAATCATCAAAGATAATATGCCAGACCTGCTGTCATTCTCCGAAACTGAGAAACTCTTGGAAAGCTTGGACAGCGCGCACCAAAAGCTTCTCAAAGATATTGTACCGACCCAGATTTCCAACAGCTCCATCCAGCGTATATTACAGAACCTGCTGTCAGAACGCGTTTCTATCCGTGACCTGGGCACCATTATAGAAGGTATTAGTGAGGTCTGCGGGCAAATGCGCAATGTCGACGCTATTACAGAGCAAGTCCGTGCACGCTTAGCACGTCAGCTCTGTGCAGCCAATAGCAACGCAGCAGGCATATTACCTATCGTAAGCCTATCTCCTGAATGGGAAGATGTGTTTCAAGGTGCCTTAGTCGGCGAAGGAGAAATGAAACAGCTGGCCCTGCCTCCTAGTAAAATGCAGGTATTTATTGCGCGTATCCGGGAGGTATTGGATGAAAAAGCTCGCCAGGGAGAAGTTCCGGTGATTCTGACATCCCCGAATATACGTTACCATGTGCGCTCTATTATTGAGCGTTTCCGATCTTCAACAGTGGTTATGTCTCAAAGTGAGATTCACCCCAAAGCGAAGATTTCAACCCTGGGACAAATATAATTGAAGTGAGTGGTGATTAAAGAATGCGGATAAAAACATACACAGCCCCAAGCCTCAATGAGGCCATGCACATGATCCGAAAAGAGCTTGGCCCAGAAGCGGTTATCGTCTCCACTTTGGAATCGCCTAATGAAATACGTGTCACTGCAGCACTTGAAGATAATGACGTAGAATTGGATAATCTAAGTACAGCGCCGTTGAACCAGAACCCTGGACTTGACTTAATCTGTGAGCGTCTAGAGTTTCACAATATCCCCATGGAACTATCTGAAAAACTCATTGAAAGCTGCTCTCACTATTCAGCAAACAATCCAGGAGAAAGCTTAGTCAAGAGCCTGGCGTCACATTTCCAGTTTGCCCCCCTTCCCTCCTTCCAGGACACGACCACACCGACGATCTTAGTGGGCCCACCGGGTGTGGGAAAAACCATCACTATTGCTCGCCTTGCTTGCCTCGCCACCTTACAGAACCTTCCCGTACATGTAGTTACGGCTGATGCTCAAAAGGCTGGGGCCATCTCCCAGATATCATCATTTGCCAAGGCCCTATCGTTAGAAGTATCAGTTGCCTCCACCCAGGATGAACTCACCAAAATTATTAAAAACACCCCTCCAGGCACATCATTACTGATCGATACACCTGGCATCAACCCCTACCAACCCGATGAAATTCGCAAACTAGGACAGATCATACTAGCGGTAAGGGTCTCGCCGATCCTCACTCTTCCTGCAGGCGGTGATGCCATTGAGCAAAGAGAGATGATCGATAGCTTTGCCACACTGGGAGCAAACCGAGTCATCCTTACGAAAATGGATTTCTCTCGACGCATAGGCGGACTTTTAGATGCTCTCCACAAAACCCAGGTTCAATTGATAGGGTATGGAGACTCGCCCCTCGTGGCGCAGCCGTTACATAATGTAGGACCCAAAGAATTAGCATTACTTTTACTTGATAATAAGCATCACACAGCACGTGAACTTGCGGCCTAGAAGGATTGATACCTATGACTGAACATACTGTTTCCAAGCAAATACCCAACCTCCTTCTGGTTGCCTCAGGTAAGGGTGGCGTGGGTAAAACATGGTTCTCAATTACCCTTGCACAAGCTTTTGCCCAAATGGGAAAAAAGGTTTTACTTTTTGATGGTGACTTAGGGCTGGCTAACGTAGATATACAACTGGGGCTCATGCCAAAAAATGACTTGAATACAGTCCTCACCAGCCGGTGCACCATGGAAGAAGCCATCGTTGAGTATGAGCCAGGGAACTTGCATATTCTTGCTGGCCGCTCTGGCGGAGGACAACTGGCGTCCCTCTCCCCACAGCGCCTCGCTTTTTTGCGGGAAGAGCTCCGCCGCCTTGCACCACAATATGATCTCGTTCTTGTTGACCTAGGGGCTGGTGTGGGCGGCACTGTCAGAGGCTTAAGCGAAACCGGCCGAGAGTGCCTGGTCGTCCTCAATGATGAGCCTACCGCATTGACTGATGCCTATGCTTTCATCAAGGTGATGCGTAAGCGCATTCCTTCCATGCATCATCAGATTGTCGTCAACTGGGTGGAAAATGAAGTCCATGGCAAACAAGCTTACCAAACCATTCAGAAATCATGCGAAACCTTCCTGAAGTTTTCACCTCCACTGGCTGGCTATATCCGTAAAGATAGCCGAGTGAAGGATGCCATACGGGCACAAGCCTGCTTTCTGACCCGCTATCCTAATGCCCCCTGCAGCTGAAGATGTCATAAATATAGCTCGCGGATTAGTGGCCAATGGCACATTAAAAAAAGCTTCCAATGGTTGATTCATTGAAATTTTACTTCTCCTTATGTACAATGGCTTTAACGGGAGAACACAATGAAGAACATTACCAAACCCCAATGGGGCATCAAACCACCGCTTTTTGATCGCATCAAGAAGCTAGATGCTGGCGAGAACCATCACCAACTTCTTGATATGGATGGGTTGCTGAATTCACTGCAACAAGAACTTTCCATTATGATGGATTCTAGAGTCGCCATCCGAAAGGTAGAATATGATGACCACGTTGGTAATATCCCCATCTACGGAGCCCCTGACTATTTGGGCTTGGTAGACTTCAGCTATTTTGATGCTCAAAATAACTCTCAGTGGAAAGAAATTCAACTTTACCTAAAGACTGCTATTGAAACTGTAGAACCTCGCTTGGCAAGGGTCATAGCAAAGGTGATTCGATTTAACGCTGGTAGTCAAGAAGTGTATATAGAGGTGACAGGCCAGACGAAAGTTGGCCGGGCTTATCAGAATGTAGTATTTCCCGTGGCGCTCAGCACGGCACGACAGGATCGAGCAGGGTAAGTCTTTAGTCACAAACTGCTCATCGAGTGTTTGATATTAAAAAAATACATAACCAAACTTGAATTCCAAAATCAGCATGCATATATAACAATCATCAGGAAAAATTTGAATAATTGATTTTTCTCAAACTCGTCAGGGTAGTTATAGCATTTTAGTATACTAATTACAGAATATATGCTATAAAAGTAGGCATGACCTACGGATACTCCATTGAGCTAAGAGCTCGGGCGATGTCTTTCCTGGATTCTGGAAAGTCTCGCAAAGACGTGTGTGAAACCTTC
>CAJQNC010000108.1 GCA_905479605.1 uncultured Alphaproteobacteria bacterium
TCGATTGAGTCACCAGTATATCTGCAAAGCTGCTCATTGTTCCTCCAATGTAAGTCTATCATTGAAAAAATTATAACCTGATGACAGAGAAAGTTACACACTAATTAGACCGGATGGGGGACTTTTGCAGAGGTTTCTTAACATATTATTGTTACCAATAAATGGTATATGGAATTATTAACAAATAAAATAAATAAGGAATTTTGCGATGAAATACTTTTTTGCAGTAACCTCTCTGTTCTGTTTCTTGAATTCAAGTCCCACGCTAGGTCATTCTCAGAATTCTATTCATAAGCTTGAGGGGGATATTTGTAAAACTGTAAACTGCGGCACAGTATGTACTTGCATGATAGATTGCACAGGACTTCTTACGTTTTGTGCTCAATATTGTGACCCTCATAAATGTTGCCCTGAAAAGAAGACGTGCTGGTAGGCCCCGCATACCAACACTGTACAAATGAACGTAAACCTCAAGCTAAGCTGGAGGACCCTAACAAGGTCTTCTGTCGCATATATTGACCTCCTTCTCATGCGTAGACTCTATACTAGCCCAACCTCCAGGGCTGTCCCATTAAAAAAGTGTACTTTGTTGATCGTCATCCCATGAGCCAGATGAGCCCAAGAGCGCAGCGATTGGTTAGCGAATCGGCTACCCGGGATCTGTTCCCAAGGAGGTTTAAATTCGACTCAAAAGATACCGGATACGAGGTTTGTTAACCAAACAGGTCCTGTTTGGACTCACCTACGTTCCGGCATGACGAGTTTTTTTAAAGTATTCCTGGTATGTTGGCACTCTTTTCTTAAGAACAATTTTAATGGGACAGCCCTGTGTATTACCCAGGGCCACCTCATGAAAATTTTAAAGGTAGATTTATTTTTTGTGTATAAAACCAAACCTCTCCCCTTGTGGGAGAGGTCATCCCCGAAGAGGTGGGTGAGGGGTATGATAACTTTGCGCAAGCGGAGCTTGAGCAACTTAATGAATTGGATAGTGACAAGCCACAAAATTAGCTTATTGCAGGAGAAAGTCTATTTGAAAACTTAGCCCAAGCTTCGCTTGGGCGAGTTGATATTCCCCTCACCCATCGCTGCGCGCTGACCTCTCCCACAAGGGGAGAGGTTGTTTTGGAGAATTAATTAAGTCTCTAATTTAAGCCGCGATAGCTTTCAACGCCTCATCCAGATTCTTCTGCGCAAAGTCCCAGTTTACCAACTTTTCTAAGAACGCAGCTACGAAGTCAGGACGACGGTTTTGATAGTCCAGATAGTAAGCATGCTCCCACACGTCACAAGTCAGTAGTGGGACGTGATTATGCACAATAGGCAGGTCCGCATTGGAAGACTTACCAACTTTCAAAGCACCACTGGGGTCAACGACAAGCCAAGCCCAACCACTGCCGAACTGAGTGAGAGCGGCTTGAGTGAAGGATTCTTTAAACTTGTCTAACCCACCGAGGTCTTTCTCGATCTTGTCCTTCAAGCTACCTTTGGGCTTTCCACCACCCTTTGGTGCCATGCTGTTCCAGAAGAAAGTATGGTTCCAAGTTTGCGCGGCATTGTTGAAAATCCCTAGCTTATCAGCTTTACCTGCTGTGGCCTTGATGATCTCTTCTAAGGCTTGCTTTTCGAATTCTGTGCCTTTTACCAAATCATTCAGCTTATCCACATAAGTCTGGTGGTGCTTGCCATAATGGAAGCCCATAGTATTTGCTGAGATATGGGGTTCAAGCGCGTCTTCTTTATAAGGAAGGGGAGGAAGTTTGAAAGCCATAAGGTTTCCTTTCTAGTTTAGGTTTAATCCAAATTTGTCTTTGATAATGTCATAGGCCTGAGAAGAAGTCCAATCGAAGCCTCCTTCAATCAGGCCAAGAACTTCACCATTAGCGCTAATGAGAGCTGCCGTAGGCAAGCCACGAGCTCCAAAGTCATGCATTAACTGGCCGCGGGGGTCCATATAAATGGGAAGATTTTCATAGCCATTGCGGATGTAAAATGCTTTCACACTGCCAATGCCTGTCTGGTCATTAGAAATAGCCAAAACCTGACCACCTGCTGCTTCGAACTGAGCCGCGAACTTGTTGAGGGTATCCATCTTTTTCACACACACCGGACACCAGGTGGCCCAGAAATTCACTATCAAAGGCTTACCCTTAAATTCGCCAAGTGTGCGCGGTTGGTTATCTCCATCCACAAAAACAACGTCCATCACGTTGGCACCATTAGCTGATGAGAACAGTCCTGACCGAATTCCAGCTACATCATGCCAAAGGGCAACCACTACAAAAAAGACTAGCACTAAACTAGACAGGATAATATTTTCACGTTTTTTAAAAAAAGACATTCGACTCTCCTTAAAGCCCTGATATATAATGGACTCAAATAAATTAGTTTTGGGATACTCACATGATTATAAAAAAATGTCTATCGTTGTGCATGCTTTTTGCTTTAGGTCTGGCTGTTGCGGCATGTGGTTACCGGGGGCCACCTCTCCCACCAGAGGGTGTTGAGAAAACATACCCTCGCACCTACCCCATGCCAGAAGTAGCCTACCCTAAAGAAGATAGCTTATTCTAAATTTGGAAGGTGGCTTCGACTTCCACCGCCACACCCAAAGGAAGGGTATTCACTCCTACGGCGGCACGGACATGCTTGCCCCGCTCGCCAAAAACATCCACCATGAGCTGAGATGCACCATTGATGACTTTGTGTTGGTCGGTGTAATCATCGACGCAGTTCACGAAACCACCCAAACGCACACATTGCTTCACTTGGTTGAGAGTTCCTCCGCAAGCTACCTTCACCTGAGCTAATATATTCATGGCACAGAGCTGAGCTGCGGCTTGGGCTTCTCCGAGTTCAAAATCTTGGCCCACTTTACCCAAATATTGAAGATCACCGTTTAGAAGGGTGATTTGCCCTGAGATGAACAGCAATGACCCCGACTGCAGAAATGGAACATAATTTGCGGCCGGAGGAGAAGGTTCAGGCAAAACAAGGCCCAATACTTCGATTCTTTTGTCAAAATCCATGTTTTCTCTTTTCTTCTGTTATTTTAAATGCAAGCATAGCGCACATGAGTGATTTGTCTATGAGTGAACTTGAAAAACTAGCCCACGACCTGGCCCCGTTGGTAAAAACCGCAGGGCAAACTTTGTGCAGTCTTTATCAAACGGATGTAACGATAATCACCAAACCCGATGGTTCACCAGTCACCATTGCAGACCAAGCCAGCCATGATATCCTAGAGGCAGGATTAAAACATCTCCTACCAGATGTGCAGGTTATTTCTGAAGAAGGTGATATCCACAAACCTCACGGAGATACGTTCTGGTTGGTGGATCCATTGGATGGCACCAAAGGGTTTCTCCGACACACCGGTGAGTTTTGTGTCAATGTGGCTTTGATTCATAAGAATCACCCCATATTGGGATGTATCCATACTCCTCTCACGGGTGAAACCTGTTTAGGATATGGTCAATCCCAAGGATTTTGGGTGGATAACGTTGGGCAAAAACATCCATTGCGCCAACCGGGTATCCCCAACGAGGGCTATCGTGCTCTGGTTGGTCATTATTCCCGCAACAGCGATGATAAACAAAACCTGTTTTTACAACAGTTCCCCTTAGCATCCATCCGCCAGATGGGCAGCGCCATCAAGTTCTGTGCATTAGCTAAGGGTGAGGCTGACATCTATCTCCGACTGCAGGAATCTTACGAATGGGATACAGCAGCAGGTCAAGCCATTGTCGAAGCCTGCGGGGGGCACGTATTAAACCTTGACAAGACCCCCCTCACCTATGGCAAAGAAAACTTGTTAAACTCTAGTTTTGTTGTGATCTGTGATGATAATTTCAATTGGTCCTGAAGAAATCTCTCAAGCTGTAGCGTCCCTTAGGAATGGCCAGCTGATCGGCCTACCCACTGAAACGGTCTACGGCCTCGCTGCTGATGCCACTCATGATGAGGCGGTTGCTTCTATTTTTGAAGTAAAAGGACGGCCGCAGTTTAACCCGCTAATTATTCATGGCCATAGTGTTGAAAGCCTCGCTGAGTATGCAGAACTTGATGAAAGAGCTCGCCTGCTTGCTGAGAAGTTTTGGCCAGGGCCGCTGACACTGGTCTTACCAAGGAAGCCTGATTCAAACCTCTCACTGTTGGTCTCTGCCGGCCTTGATACGGTAGCAGTGCGTATTCCACAGCATCCTGTAGCATTAAAATTACTGCAAGCTTACGGAAAACCTCTGGCTGCACCGAGCGCAAATCTATCAGGTCAGGTGAGTCCTACGCGAGCACAACATGTCGATGACGCTTTCGGCGACCAACTAGGCTGCGTACTCGATGGTGGGTCTTGCACAGTGGGTTTGGAATCAACCATTGTGGATCTAACCACCGAAAAGGCGGTACTCCTGAGACCTGGGGGAGTTCCAAATGAGGAATTAGAGGTATTACTTGGGAAAATCCACAACTATAAGGGCACCGAGATTCGGTCACCTGGCATGCTAAAGAGCCACTACGCCCCAGGGTTACCTGTGCGCCTCAACGCCCAAAATGCTGGACCTGGAGAAGCCCTCTTAGGTTTTGGGGATGTGAAGAATGCCACATTAAACCTCAGTGTTTCAGGGGACCTTGTCGAAGCTGCCGCCAACTTATTTACCATGTTGCGACAACTTGACCACCCTCAACATTCTGGTATAGCTATCACCCCCATCCCCCACCATGGCCTAGGATTGGCAATAAATGACAGAATATATCGAGCAGCTTGTTAAGGACTTATTAAATATTTGTTGCTAGTTTTAATCAAAATGACACAAATGAGAACTCATGAAAAACATTTTCTATTCTTTTTCAATGTTCCTTCTACTAACTGAATCCACAAGTTCAGCTTATAGTTGTTGCCTTAACTTCCTAAACAAAAGTGATATTAGATTTGTTGTAGAAGAGGCTATAGTAAATGTCAGCGGAGAAAATTCAGTAACGATTTCTGGGCATGGCTATCCGAGAGTTTCCCCCAGCAGCTACAAAACAAAAAGGCATAGAATCACTCCAGGCCGAGGCATAAAGAATTGTATAAAAATTAGCACCTCCCCAACAGACAAATCAGCGTCTCCTCATTGTCAAATGACTGAACTTAAAATTACTTTCTTTAATAAAGCTGGAAATACGAAAACTGATAAAGTTGACCTTAAAAATGCAAATACCAAATTTAAAGCTGATGAGACTCTAAACATTACATTCACAGGAAGTGGCAACTCAGGTGTTCTCAATGTTAACGATTCAAAAGGTAACTTCGCTAAAATCAAAACTGACTAGAGCAATGATGAAAATAAAAAAATATTATAAAGCCAAGAAATATGAATTCCTGTTTTTTCTATGCATTATAATGGCAATACTTTTTGCACATAACAGCGCTCATGCCTTTTGCCTTTACTTTGAAAATAACTCTAAAAGCACCGTGGTTATTTCCGAAGCTCATGCCAATAAACTGTATCCACCCTACATCAAATCATACTCGGACCTAAAAGTTAGGCCATTCCGCTTATACCCAGGTCAATCAAGTCAAAAAGACAATCTTTGCTCAAATTGCTGCTGGAACTTTAAGAACATTGCAAAGCATTATAACAATAAGATTGAAAATACAGCCCTATATTATCTTACCAAACTCAAAGTGAAGTTTTTTGACTCCAGCGGCAAAGCGAGGACTACAGAAATAAACTTGGGAGCACGGAATGATACTAAGTTTCAAATTGGAGGATATCTACAGGTAACATTCACCGGTGGAGGCGAATCTGGTAAGGTTGATGTAATTATTAAAGGGTATAAAGCAAATCAAACGGGATATAATTCATACAAAACATCCTTTAGCACAAACTAAAAATATCCGAAAAAATAACTTAATTAAAGATGTTTCAAAGCTACGCTAAAGCTTAACAAAGCAGTATGGAGGATAACTCCGCGTAATCAATTCTGTGTATCATTTTCAGCTAGTCATTTGGATACACTCCAGGTAGTATATTCCTTACAGGAAAAGATAGGGAAGCAGTGGAACATCCAGGTTATTTAGACAACATTTTGGTTTTTTTAGTTACAGCGGTGGTGATCGTTTTCGCCTTCCGTAGCATTCGCGTGAGCTCTGTGCTGGGTTATTTGGTGGCAGGTATCCTTGTCGGGCCTCACATGACGGGGTTCGTTAGTGACCCTGCTGACACTCAATTTTTGGGTGAACTGGGCGTTGTGTTCTTACTCTTTACCATTGGCCTAGAACTTCCCGTGCAACGACTGATGGCTTTGGGAAAGTTTGTCTTTGGATTAGGTGTCGCCCAGGTAGTCATTACCTGCATTGTCATCACGTCCATGGCTGTGTTCCTTTTTGGCTTTAGCATCGAAACATCAATCCTTCTTGGAGGGGCCTTAGCATTGTCCTCGACTGCCGTGGTATTGCAGGTCTTGAACGAGAGAAAGGAAATGGCTGCCAGCTATGGCCGAGCTTCTTTCTCAGTGTTGTTATTACAAGACTTGGCCGTGGTACTTATCCTCGTACTCACCACCACCATTGGCATGGAAGGAACGTCTGTCTATGCCGAACTAGCCTACGCGGGCCTGAAAGCTCTCATTGCATTTACAGCTATTATTGGAATAGGACGTCTCGTTCTACGCCCCATATATCGCGTTATGGCCGCCACCGACAGTCACGAGTTGTTTATGGCAACATCATTTTTGGTGGTGCTTGGCACCAGCTTCATTACTGAAGTTTTTGGACTTTCTATGGAATTAGGAGCATTCCTGGCTGGAATGTTACTCGCAGAAACCGAATACCGCCACCAAATCGAAGCAGACATTGAGCCATTCCGCGGTCTACTGCTGGGTGTATTCTTTATGTCTGTAGGCATGCGGATTGATCTTCATGTGTTGATTTCGCAATGGTATACTGCATTCTTTTTCCTATCATTATTACTGACCATTAAAGCCGCCATTCTATTTGGCCTGGCTCGTGCCTTCCATTTACGTCTAGCGACTTCAATTAGCCTCGCTCTTTTGCTAGCTGGTGGCGGAGAATTCGTCTTCGTGATTTTTACGCCGCAAGTCGCTCATCAATTCCTTCCCGATGGCATGGTGGATTTGCTGTTTGTTATTATTACGCTGTCCATGGCGCTTACACCTCTTATGGCGTTTGTTGGCGGAAAAATATCCTCGTGGTTTGTTGATAAAGAAGAAGATGCCTCCCTCACCGCCACCCAAGCCCAGGTCGGTGAACTCCGCAACCATGTTATTTTGGCGGGCTATGGCCACGTGGGCCAACTGGTCACCGACATCTTGGCTGAGAAATTCATTCCTTATGTGGCTATTGATAATGACATGCGCCGGGTGACTGAGGGACGCAAAAAGGGCCTGCCCGTCTATTACGGCGATGCTCGCAAATTAGAGCTGCTGAGAGCGATCGGCGCTGAAGATGCTCGCGCTGCAGTGATAACACTGAACCAAATGACAGCTTCCGTGGGGACGGTACAAACCTTAAGGCGTCACTTCCCTGACCTACCTGTTTGTGTGCGTATCCGGGATGGGAAGCACAACGAGAAACTACTTAATTCTGGTGCTTACCTTGTGACTCCAGAGACCCTGGAGCCGAGCCTGCAGCTGGCTACTTCTGTCCTGAACAAAATTGGCATGCCGCCCGATGAGATCAATCAAACAATTGAATCCCATCGCAAACAGTATCAGCAAATCGTGGATGAGGTGGTTTCGGCTTAACGTAACTGGGTAAAATATTCATAAAGGAGTACCCCGCATAACATCAGGTTGCTACATTCCATCGCATGCCCATCGACCAAAAATAACCCATTGATTTATAACTTAATAGTGATTATATACAGCATGTAATATCTTGTTAAGTTTTTTGGTTATGTTAAATCGTATTGTAATTTGCTTTTTGTTGGTTACCGCACCTGCTTTTTCTTATCTGGATCAAAGTGACTTTGACTCCTGTCTAAACAGATATTATTCAAACCCTAAACAGACGCTTGGGCTTCAGCATCAATCTTCAATGGAAGAGACTGAACGGGGACGGCGAACACATTATTTTTCAATTCTGGCAACCCAACCTGATTCAGCGGACCTCATGTCCGTGGGACGAGTCAAGCTGGTTGACTTTAAAGAGCAAGATCCCATTTTGGGGTACTTTGCTTTGGATCTTATTGAAATTTCTGATGGCCATCAAGGAAAAGGGTTTGGTTCGAAAGCTTTGAAAGAGGTAATTACATTCTCACAAGCTCTGGCAGCACAAGATCAGGAATACACTTACCTTCAACTGCAGTGTGCTGATGAGACCGCATCTGGCGAGCAGCTCGGAAAGGTTCCTTATCGCCTGAGCTATTACCTCAACGCAGGGTTTCAACTGGATGCAAAAACATTTGGCTATATGCAACACCTGGATCGGAACTATTTCATTAGCCGGTTGAGTCTTAAGCGTTTGAAGGATTATATAGGTCACTACCTGCCTGACGAGACTAGAGAGAATGCATTGCATTATGCACGCCCAATATTACACCAAATGAAGAAAATGGCTCAAGCCTCAGGGTTCATTTCGACCGATCACATTTTGCAATTAGCCGAATCTTCCAGCTCTGACGCTGCTCAACGCGTTTTGGATCGCCTCTTCTACGACTCAAAGATTCGAGATGAAGAGCAGATCCAATCAGGTGTATTTATGTATCTGATGAGCATGAATGTAGTTGAGTGGGAACAAGCAAAGGCTCAGCGCCAAGACCTTTTGGCCTCTCGAACAAACACCAAGGTATATGATGCTGATGAAGATAAATATCTAAAAGATCTGATTGAAAGTTTCGCTGAACAGTCTAAGCCACACGCTCAATCTAGAGCTAAAAGACACATTGGAAAAGAAAATACACCTATTAAGAATAGCGAGTTATATCAGCACTCTAAAGTTTCAAAGATGTAAATTCAGGTATAATAGTTTTGGACCGATTTTGGCTCACCACGCTGAGATATGGTGTGGGTATATCTTTTGTAAACATCTCTCCCCAAGACTAGCGTCGAAACCACTTTAGCGGACATTAGCGAAGCTTAATCTTGGAGGCCATTTTCGTAGCTATATATTAGAATTGCAACCCTATGGGTCCCCAGATCAAGTCTTTGAATCAGCGGAATTTGAAGATTTCAGTTTCGATTTTCTTACTCTTCAGCGCTGTTTTACAACGGCCTTTAGAAATGTCTTGATTTATTAAGATTAACTCCCATATTTATTATTGAGCATATTAAAAAGTTATATTATCTGAAAATAACCTTTTGATATGCAACGAATATTTATTTTGGAGTATATCATGATTAATAACATTTTTCCTTTTATTAGTTTTCAACAAACAACTGCAAACCGATTGTATCCAAAAGCATACACACTTTTAGTTGCAGGACTGATGCTGTCTTCCTGCCTCACAACATCTTTGCAAGCACACTCAGAAGACGGAGATGATCCTGAATTTGGATCACCTAAGCAAACATTACCACAGAAGAAAAGGGGCCGTTCTGATTCAACACCTAGCAAAGCTTTATCGGCTGCGAAAGACGACGAACGGGAAGTTAAAAGAATCAAATCAAGGACAGAAAGCTCCTTACAGGCTCAGAATGAGCTTGAAAATCCAGCCCTAACACGAGACGCTCGAGCGAAAAAAGCTATAGCCGATTTCACCGCGGCACTGGATCTGCGAGATGACAATGGACAGGCTGTATGGACGGGACAAAACAGAGCTGGGACCCTTCATAACAGAGGGGCTGCTTATGCACGTCAAAGCCAATGGGAACCAGCTATAGCCGATTACACCGCGGTACTGGATCTGCGAGATGACAATGGTAATTTTCTTCTTGGAGAAGATGCTAAAAAAAGGTTATTGAAGAAAAGAGCCGAAGCCTACAGGAAGCTCGCGAATCAAGATGTTTTAAAATCTAATAATATCAAATGATTTTGGTAAGAAAGGGGCTGTAATGGCCTCTTTCTTTGGATATTTCACAGTTACTAATAGTAAAAAGTATAGGGGCTTCCCAAGGCTCAAAAGCCCAGATAATCTATCGTTTTCCTTTGGACTTGGGTTTCCATGAACGGCCTTGAACTTTAAAGGTCGAGGCTTCCATACCTAATTCTTTCGCTTCAATCTCATGGAGGCGGTCACGCAGGCGGGCGGCTTCTTCAAAGTCCAGGTTGGTAGCGGCTTCCAACATGGTCTTTTCCAGATCTTTTTTGTACTTCTCAAGTTTCTTGGGGCCCAGCTTCTGTAACTCGTCATCTTCGTCTAGGGCCACTGTGACGTGGTCCTGTTCGTAAACACTCTGAAGAATATCACCAATGGATTTGCGAATGCTCTCTGGTGTGATGCCGTGCTCATCGTTATAAGCTTTTTGCTTCTCACGGCGACGGTTGGTTTCTTGAAGCGCAGCGTCGATGGATTTGGTCATACGATCGGCATAGAGGATGGCTCGACCATCCACATTACGAGCCGCACGGCCAATGGTCTGGATGAGGGAGGTTTTGGAGCGCAAGAAGCCTTCTTTATCGGCGTCCAAAATAGCGACGAGGCCACATTCGGGGATATCTAAACCTTCACGCAAAAGGTTGATTCCTATAAGAACTTCGAACACACCCAGGCGCAGATCACGGATGATTTCTATGCGCTCAAGGGTCTCGATATCTGAGTGCACATAGCGCACCTTGATGCCTGCATCATGAAGGTACTCGGTGAGGGCTTCAGCCATCTTTTTGGTGAGGGTCGTGACCAGGACTCGCAATCCCTTCTTCACGGTTTCTTTGCATTCGTGGATAAGGTCTTCTACTTGGTTCTCAACGGGACGGATAATACACACAGGATCAATCAGGCCTGTGGGACGAATGAGCTGTTCCGTAAATTCCCCCTGGGTTTGTTCCATTTCCCAAGGACCCGGTGTGGCTGACACAAATATGGTTTGTGGTCGCATGGCATCCCACTCCTCAAACTTGAGGGGGCGGTTATCACGACAGGATGGTAGGCGGAAACCGTGCTCAGCCAAAGTCGATTTTCGAGACTGGTCACCTTTGTACATTCCTCCCAACTGAGGCACGGTGACGTGGGATTCATCGACAATCACCACAGCATCTTCGGGAATATACTCGAACAATGTAGGCGGTGGGTCACCAGCATTGCGCCACGTGAGATAACGAGAATAGTTCTCAATGCCTGAACACATGCCTGTCGCAGCGAGCATCTCTAAATCAAAGCGGGTGCGCTGCTCTAAGCGTTGAGCCTCTAAAAGCTTTCCTTGTTCCTCAAGAACCGAGAGGTGGGACTTCAACTCAGCTTTAATACCTGAAATTGCTTGCTGTATGGTAGGTCCAGGGGTCACATAGTGACTGTTTGCATACACCTTAATTGTTTCTAAAGACGCTATTTTTTCTCCAGTTAAAGGATCCACCTCTATGATTTGTTCCAATTCATCCCCAAAGAAAGACAGGCGCCAGGATCGGTCCTCATAGTGACAAGGAAAGATCTCTAAGATATCTCCCTGTACCCGGAAAGTACCACGATGAAAACTGATGTCGTTGCGCTGATACTGCAGCTGCACCAACTGGCGTTTCAGATCATCTATGTTCAATGTCTGGCCTTGAGTCAGCTTGATGATCATTTGAGAATAGGTCTCTACTGAACCGATGCCATAAATACAGGACACACTGGCTACGATAATGACATCTTTTCGCTCGAGGAGTGACCGAGTGGCCGAATGGCGCATACGGTCGATCTGCTCGTTAATGGTGGCTTCTTTTTCGATATAAGTATCCGTACGAGCCACATAGGCCTCAGGCTGATAATAGTCGTAGTAGGAGACAAAATATTCCACCGAGTTGTTGGGGAAAAATTCCTTCATCTCACCATAGAGTTGAGCTGCCAAGGTTTTATTAGGCGCGAGCACCAATGCGGACTTACCATGGCGAGCAATAGCCTGGGCAATGGTGTAGGTCTTACCAGAGCCTGTTACACCCAACAGGACTTGATCACGTTCTCCAGATTCTAAGCCCTGAACAAGTTTCTCGATGGCTTGCGGTTGATCCCCCGCAGGGGAGAAATCAGATGTGAATTGAAAGGGCGAAACTATCTTCTCGCTCACGAGACTTCCAGCTCGAAGGCCGCCTTCAACAGCTTTTGAGTATAGGGCTGATGGGGATTTTTAAAGAGCTCTTCCGCGGTGTTCTGCTCCACGATTTCCCCATCCTTCATCACAATCACGTCATGGCTAATCGCCTTCACCACCGCCAAATCATGGCTAATAAAAACATAGGAGAGATTATGTTTAAGCTGCAGATCCTTCAACAGATCAATCACTTCCGATTGGACAGAACGGTCCAGAGCCGAGGTCGGCTCGTCCAGTACAATAAGCTTTGGCTTCAGAACAAGGGCACGAGCAATACAGATGCGCTGACGCTGGCCCCCAGAGAATTCATGGGGATAACGGTGGCGGCTCTCTGGGTCCAACCCCACGTCCTCAAGAGCCTCAATGACCATTTGGTCTCTCTCTTGGGGAGTCTTAGCGAGCTTATGGATATCAATGCCTTCTGCGACAATCTGATCCACGCTCATGCGAGGACTCAGAGACCCAAAGGGATCCTGGAATACAACCTGCATTTCCCGCCGTAAAGGCCGTAGCTGCTTACGTCTGAAGGCTGAAATTTTATGATCTTCAAACCAAATGGCTCCATCGGAATTCTGCAGCTTCAAAATGGCCATGGCCAATGTTGTTTTTCCTGAACCACTTTCGCCCACAATCCCCAAAGTGTGTCCTTGCTTTAGCTCAATATTAGCATGGGCCACTGCGGTAATCTCGCCCACTTGGCGTCGCATCACACCACTGGTGATGGGAAAGCCCACGTGCAACCCCTCAGTTTTGAGAATCACAGGTGCCCCAGGGTTGGTTTTGACAGCGTGACCGCGTGGCTCAGAATTAAGAAGGTGCTTGGTGTATGCCTTTTTAGGAGACTTAAAGATTGTCTGAGTTTTCCCCACTTCCACAACTTGGCTATTGCGCATCACTGCCACACGATCTGACACTTTCTTCACAATCCCCAGATCATGGGAGACAAGAATCATGGCCATGTTGAGTTCACGTTGCAGTTTAGCAAGGAGATCTAATAGCTGAGCTTGAATGGTCACATCCAATGCGGTGGTTGGCTCATCAGCAATCAGCACACGCGGCTCACAGGCCAGAGCCATGGCAATCATTACCCGCTGCCGCTGACCACCAGAAAGTTGATGAGGGAATGCCTTCAGGCGCTCAGCTCCATTGGAGAATCCCGCCATCTCAAGAACTTGAACAATACGATCCCGAGCACGATTACCCGTTAGGCCTTTGTGCAAAGCTAAGCTTTCGCCAATCTGTTTTTCTACCGTATGCAATGGATTGAGAGACGTCATGGGTTCTTGGAAGATCATGCCAATGTGATTGCCACGAACTTCTCGTAATCGTTTTTCAGGAGCGGTGAGCAAATCCTCTCCTTCAAAGAGAATCTGACCGCCTGGATGGAATGCTTTGGGATATGGCAAGAGCTTTAATGTGGAAAGAGCTGTGACAGACTTTCCAGAGCCACTCTCGCCAACAATTGCTAGAGTCTCACCCTCATTCACATCTAAACTGACGTCTTTGACAGCTTCGACGACCCTGTCACCGACATGGAAAGATGTAGACAAGTTTTTGATGGATAACAAACTCATAACTTCGTCTTCCTGGGGTCAAAGGCATCACGCACAGCCTCACCCACAAAAATAAGCAGAGTCAGCATGGTTGCTAAAACCATAAAGGTCGTAATCCCCAACCATGGGGCATGCAGGTTGTTTTTTCCTTGGTTGAGCATTTCACCCAGAGACGCTGACCCGGCTGGCAGACCAAATCCAAGAAAGTCTAGGGATGTGAGTGTGCCAATGGAGGCGTTCAGAATAAACGGCATCATAGTGAGGGTGGCCACTGCCGCGTTAGGTAATACGTGGCGGTAGAGAATAAGTGGAGTCGAAAGCCCTAACGCCTTAGCGGCTTTCACATAGTCATAGTTGCGAGCCCGCAGGAACTCAGCACGGACCACACTGACTAAACTCATCCAACTGAAGAGGAGCATGAGGCCCAGCAACCACCAGAAAGTAGGCTGGACGATACTGGCCAAGATAATCAGAAGGTAAAGGACCGGTAAACCTGACCATATTTCAATGAAGCGCTGGAAAATGAGATCGGTAAGCCCCCCAAAATAGCCTTGGATTGCTCCGGCAACCACCCCGATGAGAGAGCTGAATAAAGTAAGAGTGAGGCCAAACAGCACGGATATACGAAATCCGTATATCACACGAGCTAGCACATCCCTGCCCTGATCATCGGTACCAAGCCAGTTTTCAGTGGAAGGCGCAGAGGGCGCAGGCGTCGGTAGGTCATAGTTTACAGTGTTATAACTATAGGGAATGGGGGGCCAAATCATCCAGCCTTTCTCATTGATCAGATCGTCCACATAATGATCACGATAGTTGGTCTCTGTCTCAAAGTCTCCCCCAAACGTAGTCTCGGGGTAGTTCTTAAAGATCGGCACATAATATTGATCGTCGAATTTCACCAGCAGGGGTTTGTCGTTGGAGATAAACTCGGCACATAAAGTCAAAAGGAAGATAAACATGAAAATCCAAAAGGACCAGTAGCCTCGCTTATTGGCTTTGAACTGCTGCAGTCGGCGGCGAGTCACAGGGGTCATCAGCCAGCTCGCCTCTCAAAATCGATACGCGGATCAATAAACGTATACGCTATATCACTGGCTATATGCAGGAAAAGCCCTAACAATGTGAATATGTAAAGGGCTCCAAATACTACAGGATAATCCCGGTTGATAGCTGATTCGAAACCAAGCAAGCCAAGCCCATCCAAAGAGAAGATCACCTCGATAAGGAGAGAACCTGTAAAGAAGATGCTGATCATAGCCGCAGGAAGTCCTGCTACGATCAACAACATGGCATTGCGGAAGATATGCCCAAAGAGCACAGCATGTTCGGTCAAGCCTTTGGCGCGAGCCGTAACTACGTACTGCTTATTGATTTCCTCCAAAAACATATTCTTGGTCAGTAAGGTAAGAGTTGCGAACCCACTGATAACAAGGGCAGCAATGGGTAGAGCCATATGCCAGAAATAGTCAAGGATCTTACCCATTAAAGTGAGATCATGCCAATCATCCGAGACAATCCCCTGCAGTGGAAATATGGACCAGAAACTTCCTCCGGCAAACAAAATAACCAACAAAATGGCAAACAGAAAGCTAGGGATCGCATAACCAATGATCACCACTGCGCTGGTCCACACATCAAAGTGTGAGCCATCATGGACGGCCTTGCGGATTCCTAAAGGTATTGAGATAAGGTAAACAAACAGTGTGGTCCACAGACCAATGCTGATAGAGACCGGCATTTTCTCTATGATCAGCTGCAATACTGTCCGGTCTTTGAAGTAGCTATCCCCAAAATCAAAGGTCAGGTAGTTCTTCATCATGATAAGGAAACGCTCGAGAGGTGGTTTATCAAAACCATACATCTTCTCAAGTTCTGCGATAAATTCCGGGTCCAGCCCTTGAGCACCACGGTATTTGGAAGAGACATCACCGAAATCCTCAAAACCAAAACTATCGGCTCCGACTTCCATGCCACCACCACTGATGCGAGCGGTGGGGTCTACATCTGCACCACGAATCTTGGCGATCATTTGCTCCACGGGTCCGCCAGGACCAGCTTGGATAATGGCAAAGTTAATCACCATTATGCCCAACAAAGTGGGGATCACCAAAAGTAAGCGGCGTATTAAATAACTTATCATGTTAATTGTTTAGCGCTTTTTCCTTATTGGGGTCAATCCACCATGTGGTAAATCCAATTCCATCCTTGGGTTTAATCGCAGGCATCTGGAATTTGTCCCAATACGCAACCCGCGATTTACCCAAGTGCCAGCCAGGAATCATATAGTGATTCCATAACAGAATCCTATCCAAAGCATGGGTGCGAACTTTCAGATCTTCACGGGTCTGCGCATCGATAATATCTTCGATGATCTCGTCAACTACGGGATTCTTTATACCTGCAACATTACGGCTTCCCTTTGTGTCAGCCTTGCCTGATCCCCAGAAATCCCGCTGCTCATTTCCTGGCGTCTCAGACTGGGGGATAACGTGCATGATCATATCAAAGTCATGGCTTTCAATCCTCTCCATATATTGGGAAGGGTTGACAGTGCGGACCGCCACATCAACACCCAAACGATCAAGGTTACGCCTGAAAGCCAGAATGATCCGTTCATAGGCTGGATCAGCGGTCATGAATTCAAACTGGAAGGGCTGCCCTGTTTTCTCATTGACGCGCTTACCATTTTTGACGATCCAACCCGCCTCACGTAACAATTTATCAGCTTTTTTCAGATTATTACGGTTATTCCCCGTACCATCAGTTTGTGGGCTTGAAAAACTTTCTGAGAATAATTCATCAGGAACATCTTTATGATATCGGAAATTAACCAAGTACTGAAATTCATCATCATCAAGCGTGCCATTGCCAGCTAAATCTGAATTTTCAAAATAACTTTGGGTCCGAGCATAGGCACTATGGAACAAGTTTTCATTGGCCCATTCATAATCAAATGCATAATTCAAAGCCTTACGAACACGGAGGTCCTCAAACAATGGTTTCCGTAAATTCATGGTAAAAGACTGCATACCTACGGGTAAATCATGATCAACCTCTTCGACAATCACTCTTCCATCTTTTACTGCATGAAATTTATAACCATTCGCCCAATTTTTTGCGATATTTTCCGAACGAAAGTCATATTCACCCGATTTGAAAGCCTCAAACATGACTGTCTGATCACGGAAATTTTTATAGGTAATATCAAAATTATAGAGGCCAACTTGGCTGGGTACCTTTTGGCCCCACCAATTTTCCTTGCGCTTGTATTTAACTGCACTCCCGGGAATCACTTCTGCAACAGTGTAAGGTCCACAGCCGATAGGCACCGTTAAGTCAGCTGCTTCGAATTTATTTTTTTCATAATAAGCCTTAGAAAAAATAGGCATTTGCCCCAATATCATCGGCAGCTCACGATTTGTTCCATCCTTGAAACTAAACTGAATTTTATGCTTATCAAGGACTTTGGCATCATTCACATCACGGTAATAAAGCCCAAACAAAGGAGCCCCTTTCTTAACGAGGGCATTAAAAGAAAACAGGACATCCTCAGCCGTTACCGGGGAACCATCAGAAAACTGAGCGTCAGGATTGAGGGTAAATGCCACTGAATCACGGCCCTCAGAAACTTCAATCTTTGTGGCTAAATAGCCGTAGAGGCTTGAAGGTTCATCTCCACTTTCTTGCATTAATGAACAATGGAGCATACCTGAACCTGGCGCGGCAGAACCTTTGATAATATACGGGTTAAAACTGTCAAAGCCCCCCAAACTGCTCAAAGTGACTTCTCCGCCCTTTGGAGCATCGGGATTCACATAGTCAAAATGCGTAAACCCATCGGGATATTTAAGCTGCCCGTGAGTCGCTATACCATGAGTTGCACTTTCCGCAAGAGCAGAATACGAAAAAAGGACTAAAGCCAAAGCCAGTCCTTTACAAAAACGACGAGGATGTGAAGTAATCATAAAACCCTTTCAATTCAATGTATTATTAATATTTTGATTCAACTGGAGTGGTCACCACCGGATCGGATGCGGGTGCAACCTTTGGATCTGATGCTGGGGCTGGGGCTGGCGCGGGTGAAGCCTCTGAAGTGGGTGCTGGAGCTGATGCGGGTGCAGCCTCTGGAGCCGAAGCTGGCTCTGGGGCACCTGCAACTGGCAGAGGTTGCGGCGAATCACTCTCTTGACGCATATAAGCAATGACATCAGCACGATCTTGAACTTTTTTCAAACCAGCGAAAGCCATCTTTGTGCCTTTCACTGCATCACGAGGCTTGTAAAGATAATCATTGAGAGCCTTATAATCCCAGTTTCCACCATGGGACGACATAGCCGCGGAATACGCAAACCCTGACACTCCTGCAATATTGGCACCAACAACTCCATAGAGATTGGGGCCAACTTTGTTGGGGCCACCCTTATCAATACTGTGACAAACAGTGCATTTCTTGAAGACCTTCTTACCGTTCTCAATGTTAGCAGCCGCCAACAAAGGAGTAATGGATTCAATAACCGGGGTACCAGTTCCACTTTTGTCGGCCATCTTCACTTCGACACCTTCGATTTCAAAAGCTTGTTTTTCGAGCATTTTAGGCTCAACCAGGCCTTCGGATACCAAGTCTGAAGCCTTCACAAGCAACAAGGCCACCAGAATAGCCGCAGCGATTTTATTGATTTCAAAGCTGTTCATTGGGACGTTTTATCTCACAGCAAAAGTGGTTTTTCTTATTAAATTTTACACCCTCATGGAGGGAAATGAACCCAGGATGGGTTAAGTCTAAAGGATTTAGGCACCCCATGTGCCAATTATACAACGACATTAGAACAAGGAACCCTCATCATAGATGAAGGTTCCTAGAAGTTTAAAGCTCGGTTTAGCCCTGTTGAGCTGAGGTCTGCCCTTGGCCTTTCAGCAATTGAATCAACTGATCTGCAGGAACAAAGCCTGGGTGGAGCGTTTCACCAATAATGAAAGTTGGCGTACCATTTACACCCAAATCTTTTGCGAGACTCATGGTGTCTTCAGCCAACTTACGAACATCATCAGAATCCATATCTTGCTCGAGGGTCTTCGCATTTAAACCAGCTGCCGTCGCTTCGCGAAGAAGCTCTTTCTTGCTAAGGCGATTACTCGCTTCAAAGATTTTCTCTTGCATTTCTTTGTACTTACCTTGTTTAGCAGCCGCTAACATGGCGAGGACAGCAATGTTCGAACCAGGCCCCATAATGGCAATGTCCTTGAACACGACCTTGAGATCAGTATTGGTTTGAAGGGCTTTATCCAACTCACTGTGGAACTTCTTACAGAATCCGCAATAGGGATCCATGAAGACTACCATCTCTTCTTTACCTTGTGGATTTCCACCGACAGGTGAACGCGTGTCTTTGAAAAGCTTATCTTGGTTATCAACAACAGCTTGCTGAGCCTTTTGTTGCTCTTCCAACTGAGTCAAAGTCATTGCAGCTTCAACCGCTTGCATGACGACTTTTGGATTT
The DNA here is from genome assembly GCA_905479605.1 of uncultured Alphaproteobacteria bacterium. Classification (GTDB taxonomy): domain Bacteria; phylum Pseudomonadota; class Alphaproteobacteria; order UBA9655; family UBA9655; genus CAJQNC01. The sequence goes on from CAJQNC010000108.1 coordinate 19,220, forward strand.
TCTTGCAAGTAGGTGTGAATGATGTTCTCAACTTCTTTTTCTTGCCCTGGAGTTAGTAGGGTATTTTGACTAGCCTTTTCACCAGTTGTGGCATCACTTGTCTTCACAAAGCCATAGGTAGCAAAGATTCCACCTATCAAAGCTGTAGCAAGAATATATTTTTTCATTTGTTTTTTCCTCTTGTTGTTAATTAGAATTACGTTAAATTTATATCAAATATTTTCTAAACATAAAAGGACTTATTGAAATGCTAGGCTATGAGATACTTGGTTCAGGAGACCAAAAGGTCATTATATTACACGATTGGCTGGGTTGTCATGACAACTATGACCCAATGCTGAACTATATGGATACAGATACGTTTCAGTATGCTTTTGTTGATCTACGGGGATATGGCCTCTCCAAGCATATTAACGGGCCTTTTACGGCAGAGCAATCTGCCCATGACGTTATCGAAGTCGCTGATGATTTGGGATGGACTGAGTTTCATCTGGTAGGTCATTCCATGACAGGGCAAGTAGGATTGAAGATGATCAGCAAGATAGAAGATCGGATACAAAGTTTTGTGGCTGTTGCACCTGTCCCAGTTACCAGTGCCAACATGCCGGCAGAGATGATTGCTGGAATCAAAGGGGCTCTCGAAACCCGTGAAGGACGCGTGCAAATGTTATCCACCATGTGGGGGGATCGATTGAGTGAAGAATGGCTCAATTTCAAGGTCGACCGCTGGCTTAGTCAGTGCACCACCGAAGCCGCGCAAGGATATTTGGATATGTTTGGATCAGAAGATTTCTCTGATGAGCTATCTAACCCACAAACACCCATGCTTGTTGTGGCTTGTGAACAAGACATGGATGGGTTTCAGCCTGCAGATATTTTGCAGGGCTATGGAAGTTATGAGAATGCGAGCTTTGCCACCATCTACGATTCCAGCCACTATCCCATGCAGGAGACGCCAGTTCTGTTAGCCTCTCTACTGGATGGTTTCTGGAAGCAGCATGTGAAGTAAGTAGCTTCCTGTCACTAAATTAATGGTGCGTGTGAGGCATCATACGTATATCCATTGTGCATTGCATATAACAATATCCATTTGGACAGCATTTTTCACCTGAAGGACATACGCCACTTCCTTTAATACATTGATCATACGTATTCCAACAAGCCAAATCGCACTTGTCAAAGCCGGATAAAAGGGTGGTCTAAAGCTCTTAGGCTTTCTCTTTTGGCCATCGCAGACATATGGCAACAATGCCAGAAAATCCAAGATAAAAACAGTAATGCACATTGAAAATAATGGCCAATGGCGAGAGACCGGCTATAGAGCCTGCCAGGAGAATCTGAGCGCTGTAGGGCAAAATTCCTTGGAATACACTGGAGAACATATCCACCAACACTGCCGCCCGTAGCTTGGTCACTTTATAACGATCCGCAATCTCTTGGGTCGCCTCACCGGATAAGATGATAGCCACGACGTTATTTGCCGTGAACACGTCACATAGGCTGGCGAGGACTGCGATAGCACCCTCAGCCACACGGGAACCTTGGGCATGAGTGGCAAACTTTTTCACAAATCGATCAGTCAAATTTATGATGAAATCAAATCCTTTTTGCGCTTTTGCGAGATAGCTGAGACCGCCGATAAGCAAAGAGAGGATGAGGATTTCAGTCATACTCTTGTAACCATCAAACATAAGTTCAGATAAGTTCACCAGTGTGAATCCATCCACCATGACGAACCCTGTGAAAGCAGCGAGAATAATTCCCAAGGTCAACACGAGAAACACGTTTATACCCATGAGCGCCAAGACCAGAACTGCGAAATAGGGCAAGCATAGCCACACGTTGTAATCGGGAATGACATAATCCTGATGCCCTCCCCCATCAATAAAAAATAGGAGAGTTATGATCGTCAGGATAAAGGCCGGGAAAGCAATCTTTCCATTCATGATAAACTTGTCCTTCAGAGAACACGGATGAATCTGGGTTGCTGCAATGGTGGTGTCAGAGATCATAGAAAGGTTATCACCAAACATCGCTCCACCCACAACGGCGCCTACCATTACCGATGTATCGATGCCCGTGGCTTGCGCCATTCCTAAAGCGACTGGACAAACAGCTGCTACGGTCCCCATGGAGGTACCCATCGCGGTGGAGACAAGAGCTGCGATGACAAATATGCCAGGAACGGTGAGCTCTACTGGAATCAAGTCCAGGGAGAAGAACACAGTGGCATCCACTCCACCGATACCCTTGAGCACAGCCGTGTAGGCCCCTGCCAACAAGTAGATCACGCACATCGTAATGATATTATGGTCACGAACACCAGTGATGAACGTCTCTATATTCTCGAGGGTTTTCTTACCACCCATAGCGATGGCCAGAACCGCGGCTGGGAAAATAGCTACTGTTGGGGAAACTTTGTAAAAGGCGTAATCAACACCCTGGATGGTGAAATACACGCCACTGCCGATAAACAAGACCAAGAATAAAACAATGGGCATGAGGGCCGACGCGCCTGTAAGTGCCTTCATAATGCCTTAGCCCCCACATTTTTCATAATATCAGTCAAGAATTGAGCAAATAGCTGGACACGTTTCAAATCACCCAAGTGCTTGGGATAAACGATATATCGCTGTTGAATATGTTGGGCACCGTCGAAGTTCAGCTCAACCAAATCATCACCTTCTTCAACGACATACTCATATAAACACCCTATCCCCAGGCCATTCTTGACCGCCTCTGCAATGCCCATGGAACTTTCCACCACCATAAAGGGGTCGCGGGGAATTTTGGACCCCAAGTTAAGCAGCCAGTTATTCTCTAGATTTCCCAGGGAACCTTGGCTGGAAACAATGAGATTATGGTCATCCAATTCTTGTATTGTTTGCGGACGTCCGTGCTTCTCTATGTACTTTTGGCTTGTATAAATACGAGCCTTGAAATCTATAGGTTCTGAAGTAATGTACTCGGCATTTTCAAAGGGCACAGTAACCACCGCCATGTCCACATCTCCTGTGGGGCAGAGCACGGCTTCACTGACCAAACGCAGATGAATGCGCATATCTGGATAGGTTTGCAGGAAACCTTTCAAATAAGGGGCAACCAACAGCGCTCCAACGGATGTGGGAGCCATGAGGGTCAGTTTACCTCTATGTAAATTCTTTTCCTCAGTGATTGCCGTTTCCACCATCGCTAATTTAGCAAAAACACTGGTGACAACGACGTTTAACTTATGACCTGCTTCAGTCAAGCGCAAGCCACGGGCCAGTCGCTCGAACAGCGACATCCCTAACTCGTATTCAAGGATGCTCACTTGACGGCTAATGGCTGATTGGCTGATATTGAGGATATCGGTGGCGCGCGTAAAACTACCGGCCACAGCAACCGTGTGAAATACTCGCAATTTATCCCAATCTAGAGCCACACTAGAATCTCCTGTACTTAGCTTATTATCTCTAACACAGGAATCACTTTCTGTCTTCCCATTTCAATAGGATAGGGCTATGTTGTGGCAATAGTGAGCCTTACTATGAGCTATAAAAATTTAGACCATTCAAGGAGTCAGCCATGCGCATTCCCATTAAGAAACTTCCCAACGGAGCCAACCTTCCCCTGCCAGAGTATGCCTCAGAGCAAAGTGCTGGGCTGGATTTAATCGCAGCTATGTCTGAGCCTGTAGAGCTCAAGCCAGGCCAGCGCAAGCTGATTCCCTGTGGGATTTCTCTGGCTTTGCCAGAAGGGTACGAAGCACAGATTCGCCCTCGGTCAGGTTTAGCCTTTAAGCATGGCATTACCGTGCTCAATGCTCCCGGTACAATTGATGCTGACTATCGCGGTGAGATTCAAGTCCTGCTTATTAATCATGGGGATGAATCCTTTGTGATCGAGCAAGGCATGCGCATTGCCCAGATGGTCATCGCTCCCTATAGCCAGGTCACCTGGCATGAAACCAAAAACCTCGAGGAATTCAATCCCACCAATCGTGGAGGCGGATTTGGTTCCAGTGGTGTCTATACCAAAACAGCCTGAGGCACACATGCGTTTTTGGATAGCTTTACTCTTCATCTGTCTATTTACCGACCCTGGTTGGGCTAAGACGAAACGCCCTATACCGCGGTTTGTGTCGACGCGCTCAACCGAATCCAACCTACGGGTAGGGCCTGGATCAGATTATCCCGTGGATTGGGTCTTTGTGAAGAATAACATTCCTGTGGAAATCACCGCTGAATTTGACACTTGGCGGCGAGTCAGAGATTTTGAGGGAACCGAAGGTTGGTTCCATCAGAGTATGCTCAAATCCCAACGCTATGGAGTTATCAGTGATTCCGTGGCAATTGTCCACCGTTCCAACTCTGAAGGTAGCTCTGGAGTGGTAAAACTCACCCAAGGAGTGATTGTGAAGATCAAAAAATGTCGCAATGATTGGTGTTACGTGACTCTGGATAAGTTTGAGGGATGGCTACCAGGTTCACAGCTCTGGGGTGTTTACCCTGATGAGAAGGTCGGATAGGTAGAGGTTAGAAAAATCTATTCCTACCCCAGAACATTCCCCATAATTGTGGATCATGCTTCTAAAATATAAGCTAGGGAAAGTCTTGCAAGAGACCACAAAGTGAATGCGAGCTGTCTCCCTTTTATTCCAAATGAATATGTTTCCCGGAATCCATATGAGCCTGTAAACGCAGTGAGAATATGGCAAATAGGCTATCCGAGATCCATCTCGAATCCTGACAAATCGAGGTTTTGAGGCATCCTAGACCCCGAGTACTAGGGTTCGCATGGCTCGCTCCGCTCGCGCTCACCTAAGTCCCGGGGAACAGCGTTAGAAAGATTGATTGAATTTTTTGGGGAAGGTCCTGATTCCTACCCCCTTTGAAATCCCCTCACATAATCACTATATGAGGACTAGAACCGATGTGGCAACTCGACGAAGGTTCATGAAATAAGCCATAAGTTGGATTTCTGAAAGCCATGATAGACTTTTAGGTATCTCCCTTAACAAAACAATTACGTTCCTCGCACTTGATGCGGTGTCCATCTTGAATCATTACGAATGTCTCTTTGACGGTAAGTTGGATCCCGCATCAAGTGCGGGAAGCGTAACTTATTGAATAAATGATATAATTTAAATTTTCCCCCTTGTTTCCAGTGGTGGGGTGAAGACTCTGAATAGACTCTTTTAAAATTGTCGGGTGGTGAGGGTAACTAGGGACTTGGCCATTAGAAACCCTCTCCTGTGAGTGAAGTGTAAATGGCTATAGGACTAAAATTTATCCTTAGCTAGCCGCAGCTTGGTAAAACACTCCAGCGGAGTAGTGGCTTCCATACGCTGCATCAGACTTGCATCGTCAGCGCGTAAGAACGGGTTGGACTGTTTTTCTACGCTTAGAAAGCTGGGCACCGTTGGGAGATCATCGTCTCGTAGATCATCCACCTCTTCACAGCGTTGATGGAGGGCTTGGTTATCGGGGTCGACCTTTAAGGCAAAACGGCCATTGGACTGGGTGTACTCATGGGCACAGAAGACCTGGGTATCGTCAGGCAAGGTTTTGATCTTTTGCAGAGATGTCCACATTTGCTCAGGCGTGCCTTCGAAAAGCCGACCACATCCGAGGGAAAAAAGTGTGTCTCCACAGAATAAAAGGCCGTCCTCTTTGAAATAGTAAGCGATATGGCCGGTTGTGTGTCCTGGGATTTCGATGATTTCGGCGACTGAAGAGCCTACCTCAATTTCATCGCCTTCTTGTACCCACACCGTAAAGCCAGGGATGCGTTGTTGATCGCTTTCAAAGCCCACAACATGACAGTCAAATTCATTCTGTAATTTTAAAATGCCCGCGACATGGTCATGGTGATGGTGAGTCACCAGAACCATATCCAGCTGCCATTCCATTTCGTGCAGGAAAGATAACACGGGAGCTGCATCACCTGGATCCACAACCGCTACCACTCCCTCGCTTTTCAGCACATAGATGTAGTTATCATCAAAAGCTTCGATTTGATAAACTTCAAGCACTTGACAGCCTCCCTGTTGCCGGTCACATTGCTCAAAAAGCATAACAGAAATGGTACCCAATGATCAAAGACAGAATGCAATTAGAGACTTTTATCAATCAAGCTTGGGAGAAGAAAGATCAGCTTTCTTCAAGCTCTACCGGGGAATTGGTAGAGGCTATTCGATCAATTATGGTGCAGATGGATTCGGGTAAAATTCGTGTTGCAGAGAAGGTTAACGGCAATTGGACCGTTAATGAATGGGCGAAAAAAGCGATTTTGCTTTCCTTCAAGGTTAATGACTGCTTTATGATCAATGATCCCCAGAGCCCTTCATTTGATAAGATCCCGTTGAAGTTTGACGAGTGGAATGAAGACTTTTTTGCAGGGGCTCATTTCCGTATTGTGCCTGGGGCCATTGTTCGCCACTCAGCCTACATTGGCAAGAATGTGGTGATGATGCCGTCCTTTACCAATGTGGGTGCATTTATCGATGATGGAACAATGGTCGATACAGGCGCACGCATTGGGTCTTGTGCTCAAGTGGGGGCCAACTGTCACATCTCTGGTGGGGTTGGGCTAGGAGGCGTACTTGAGCCACTACAAGCCAACCCTGTGATCATCGAAGACAACTGCTTTATCGGTGCAAACTCGGAGATTGCAGAAGGGGTTATCGTCGGGGAAGGGTCGGTGATTGGTATGAATGTGATGCTGGGTTCTTCAACTAAAATCGTGAACCGGGATACGGGTGAGATTATATATGGTCGAGTCCCACCCTATTCAGTTGTGGTGCCAGGAAGCTTGCCCGGAAAAGCACTTCCCAATGGAGACCCAGGACCGTCCCTTGCTTGCGCAGTGATCATCAAGCAAGTGGACGAGAAGACTCGTTCCAAAACATCAATCAATGAGCTGTTGCGGTAATGGACGCCCTGCTCCTTGCTCAGAAACTGATTCGCTGTCCTTCTGTCACACCTGCAGAAGCAGGAGCCCTGCAACTGTTGGAAGAAAAACTGACAGGGCTGGGTTTTCAGTGCACACGCTTGGATTGTGGTGACGTATCTAATCTCTATGCACGGCGGGGTGAAGGTGGCCCCCATCTCGGCTTTGCAGGTCATACGGATGTGGTTCCAGTGGGTAATGAGGGGGCGTGGTCTGTGCCTCCGTTTGAAGGACTCATCAAGGATTACAATCTCTGGGGCCGCGGTGCTGCCGATATGAAGGCGGCCATCGCCTGCTTTGTGACCGCCGTGGAGGGATATTTAGAGTCACAACCGTTGAAGGGGTCTTTGAGCTTCATCATTACTGGTGATGAAGAAGGACCGGCTATTCATGGCACTCAGCATATGCTGAAGTGGATGGTCAAACATAACCATATCCCTGACTTATGTCTGATTGGTGAGCCAGCATGTGCTGAGGTTCCTGGCGACCAAATAAAGGTCGGCCGCAGAGGTAGCCTCACCGGCACCTTAACTTGCTATGGTAAGCAAGGTCATATTGCCTATCCTCATTTGGCGGATAATCCGATCCCACGTTTGGTGAAGACTTTGGAAGCACTGGAACAAATGCCCCTTGATAATGGAGATGACCTCTTTCAAGCCTCTAACTTAGAGATTACCAGCATTGATGTGGATAACCCTGCGAACAATATTATCCCCCAAGAAGCTTCTGCTCGGTTTGGCGTAAGGTTCAATACTCTGCAGAATGGAGCCGACCTCGAAGCACGTCTTCATGAGATATGCCAGCAGTTTGCGGGGGAACATAAGCTTGAGATCCGAATCAGTGGGGAAGCTTTTCTTAACACAGATTCTGAGGGTATGGAGAGGATCAGCCGGGCCATCGAAACAAGCACGGGAAATAAACCGATTCTCAGTACTCGGGGTGGAACGAGTGATGGACGTTTTTTAATTAAACATTGCCCTGTCATTGAGCTGGGAATGACCGAAAAGACCATGCACCAAATTGATGAGCATGTACCCTTGGCTCATATTGAGCAGCTAACAACTCTCTACAAGGCAATCTTGAACGATTTTTTCTAGGTACTGCGAGGTGCGACTTGATCCCGATAGCGACCAATACGAAAGCAAAACCCACCCAGAATCGCCGTCAAACAGATCAGGATAGCAACAGGAAGCATTGCACTGTGATAAACCAGACCCGTTAGCCATATCATGGCTCCTGCGGCTGCCATTTCCAAGACAGTGATAAGGGCTGAGGAAATTCCTTTTAACTCATCGAAGATTTCCAAGGCATGGGTCACGGCATTAGGAAAGACAATCCCCATAGCAAAACAGTTGATGCTCATCGCCAAACACAAAGCATAGGCCGAATCGGGGAAGAGATAAGACGCTGCTACCAAACCGACTGCGCTGGTGACGAGTAGCCACAAGCCCCATTCTAAAACTGTATCTAAATCAAACCGGAACAATAAGCGACGATTATACATGGATCCAAAAATGTAGGTTAGCACCAGCACAGCTTGAAAGTAGCCGTATTCTACCTTGCTATAACCCAAAACACTGATGATGTAGAAAGGAGTCGACGAAATATAGGCCCAAAGCCCTGCAAAAGTGAGAGCGCTGATCATCGAATAGCAGACAAAGCGCAGGCTGCTGAAGAGCTTGAAATAGTTGGAAATTGAACCACCAAAGGAGAACGGGTGTCTGTCTTCCTTCTTCAAGGTTTCCGGAAGAAAGATCAAAATTAATAACAAAACAGCAGCGCATGCTGCTCCGACTATAAAGAAAACCCAGTGCCAGCTATAGTGCTCAGCCACATAGCCACCAATAACCGGAGCCATTGCAGGTGAGATCGCAATGGCAACACCCATACTTGACATGATACGAGCAAAGTCAGAACCATCGAAGAGGTCTTTCACCACAGCACTGCCCACAACGATACTGACCCCTGCTCCGATGCCTTGCAGAACACGAGCAAAAAGCAACCATTCAACCGATGGAACAAGCCCACAGGCAAAAGATGCCACGGTAAATATGGAAAGACCACTGATAAGAGTCACCTTACGGCCATAGGCATCAGAAAGCGGACCATAAAAGGCTGATGCAATTCCCAAACCCCACAGGTTCCAGCCCAAAGTGGCCGCAATCGTTTCGGGTGTGGTGGAAAAATACTCGGTGAGATAGGGGAGACTGGGCACGTAGATGTCCGTTGCCATTTCAGATACAGCAATTGCTAAAATCATTAAAATCGGGACCAGCGCATAAGGGCGCAGTTTCATCATGAGTACAATTTTGTTTCGGTCATATCTCTTACTGTATATATAGGTATGCTTCAGTAAATTACAATAGGCAATTCTGTGGGGGGTCCTCTCATGAATTTGTGGCTACTGAAAAAACGCCCATCACCCGTTCAGCCTCGAGGCTTGACTTTAGTAGTGTCAAGCCAACCAGAAGATGCTATCTAGACGTGCCCAACTCATAGCTTGCATGTAAGGACCTTTGGATTCATTAGACTTTGATTTAATCATTTCCCATATCAAACGTTCCCCGGCCTCCGAGCCGGGGCCCAACTTGAATCACAAGTGATGCTGCCTTTGAGGGCACCATAGGCCCCGGATAATTCATGAGCAAAGCTCATAAATTTCCGGGGAACGTATAGTGGACTCACTTAAATATGATCTCATTAGATATAGCATTTTAGTATACTAATTACAGAATATATGCTATAAAAGTAGGCATGACCTACGGATACTCCATTGAGCTAAGAGCTCGGGCGATGTCTTTCCTGGATTCTGGAAAGTCTCGCAAAGACGTGTGTGAAACCT
>CAJQNC010000109.1 GCA_905479605.1 uncultured Alphaproteobacteria bacterium
CCCGCTATTCTCCTGCTAATAACCCAGATCAGGCTGATAGCCGGGCTCGCCAAGTTTTGGAAGCAATGGTAGATGCAGGATACATCAAGCCTGACCAAAGAGATGTGGCACTGCTTATGGCCTCTGTCGCCCAAGAGTCGCCAACAGGGGCTTCTGTTCGTTACTTCTGTGACTGGATAATTAGTTCACTAGAAGATTATGTAGGGCTCGAGGATACTGATCTTATTATTACATCAACTTTGGATGCTAAGCTACAGCGTGTGGCTGAAGACCAGATGCAGCAGCTTATGGAGAGCCAAGGAGAGAACTACAATTGCTCGCAAATGGCTTTGGTGTCTATGGCGCCCACTGGTGCTATACGGGCTATGGTTGGTGGGGCTAATTATGGCAAGAGCCAATTTAATCGTGCGACTCAGGCACTCCGTCAATCAGGATCTACGTTCAAATTATTCGTCTACCTGGCGGCCCTGGAAAATGGATACAACCCAACGACTAAGGTCAGTGACCGTGCTATTCGCATCGGGTCCTGGAAGCCAAAGAATTTCAAATATACATCCAAAGGTGACATCCCCTTGCAAGATGCGTTAGCCTTTTCTGTGAATACGGTTACGGTGCGTTTAGCTAAACAACTAGGTGCTCGAACTATCGAGAATATGGCTCATCGTTTGGGAGTTATGGGTGAGCAGCCAAAAGATCTGAGTTTGGCATTGGGTACAGGTGATGCGACGTTGCTTCAGTTAACCACAGCGTTTTCTACCCTTCCCAACGGTGGCTACAGTGTAATGCCTTATGGTATTACGAACATCAAGTCCCCTGAAGGTAAGGTTCTCTATAAGCGTCATGAAGGAGGGCACGCACCTCTGCTGGATCGACATGTGGTTCAGAGTATGAACAAGATGTTATCAGCTGTGATGTCCTATGGAACTGGACGTAATGCAGCTATTGCACGGCCTTGTGCAGGAAAGACAGGTACTAGCCAAAAGGACAGGGATGCCCTAGTCGTTGGTTATACTCCACAGTTGGTCACTGGGGTTTGGGCCGGTAATGATGATAATCGCTCAATGAATTATCTCAAAGGTGGCAGCATGGCTACACGTCTCTGGCATTCATTTATGGAGGATGCTCATAAAGGAAAGCCACACTTGGCTCTCGATACGGGAATTGCACCTCCACCATCAGCCATTGCTAAGGATAAGGATGGGGCAGGGTCAAAGAAGAATATGCTTGATCGATTGATTGATAGTATTTTTGGATAGATAGGGGTTTATTGATTTCTAATTTCCACCCTTAGCTGAGCTGTGCTACAAAAGTTGTATGCAAACTTTAACCTCCACACGAATTATTGGGTTAGATCCAGGCCTACGATTTACAGGCTGGGGAATTATTGAGTCCCATGGATCTAGTCTGAAACATATTGCCCATGGCATCGTGAAAGTGCCTTCAGACCAATCTATGGCCGAGCGTTTAGCTTGTCTTTACCATCAGTTGGCAACGTTGCTGACGGAGTACCAACCTGATGAAGCAGCAGTTGAAGAAACATTTGTGAATAAGAATCCCGCTTCTGCATTGAAGTTGGGGGCTGCTCGTGGGGTGATTCTTTTAGCGCCTGCTAATCAGGGGCTTTCAGTGGCGGAGTATTCTGCTAATAAGATCAAGAAGTCAGTGGTAGGGGCAGGTCACGCGGATAAATCTCAAGTGGAGATGATGGTAAAGATGCTTCTGCCCACCTGCAAAGATGCGACGAAAGACTCTGCTGATGCATTGGCTGTTGCCATCTGTCACGCTCACTATCGCACCTCTCCACTGATCGCTTAGTTCAGCTCCTTAGAAGTTGGCACGCAGAGTGCATATTCACTATCAACAAGTATAAAATTATGCGGAGTTTCAGGTATGACCTCAATGATTAGTGCTTCCCCAGTGACATCGAATTACCTTTTGACAGGTAATATGATCACCTTGAAAGAACGTATCCAGATTGATGCCAATAACATTGCCAATGGAGCAACCACGAGCTTTAAGCAAGATATTCCTGTGGTCAAGGGCCAGCCTGTACCTGTGGGAATGGGGGGCATATTTTTTGCCACTGACGGAGGAACGTTTCGGGATACCACTCCAGGAGTTCCTCGCATTACGGAAAACCCTTTGGATGTTGCTCTTGCAAGTTCAGGCTATCTCTCGGTGCAAGGCCCTAACGGGCAAGCTTACACCCGAGATGGACAATTTTCTATCAATGCAGATACCGGAAATTTGGTCACACTTCAGGGTATGCCGGTCCTAGATGAGGGTGGCGGTGAGATTCCTATTGAAAGCGAAATCACCATCGCTATAGATGGCACCATTACGGATAGTGAGAAAAATTTTGTAGCCAAGCTGGGTGTATTCGATTTTGAAGATGAACAGATCATGATGAAGATTGGGGATAACCTTTACGAGACAGAACAGGAGCCTATTCCCTCGGAACGGCCACAAGTGCTGCAAGGGTATATTGAGGGTTCCAACGTTTCTACGGCTTTGGCTATGGTAGATCTGCAATCGGCTTTGGCAGCCTACCAGCAAGAGGCAGCTTTAATGAGAGAAAACAACGAGAGTGAGCTTGAATCTATCAGCTTGCTCGTCGCGATGTAATAGAGAAGGAGAAGGCTTATGGCAGCACCTAGTGCAGCAAGTGTCGGCGCAACTGGAATGTTAGTAGCTGACTTTCTATTGTCCATGCGGGCACAAAACATTGCCAACTCTGGCGTTAATGGTGCGAAGGCCATTGCCGCGGCTGTGGTAGACAATCCGTATATCACTTTGCGTGCTCCGGGATCTCCGACTGAGGGTGGGAATGAATTACCCACCGGCCTGCAAGCGGGGCTGGGAGCTCGTGTGGCTGCGACAACTCGCATTATGACTGATGGTGTGCCTCAACAAACTGATGGTACCTACGATTTGGCTATTATTGGAAAGGGCTATTTTCAAGTCCAAACTGAGGATGGAGTCGCTTATACCCGTGATGGACATTTCAGCCTTGATGCTGACCGCCAAATTGTCGATTTAGAAGGGCGTGTGTTGCAGCCAGGGCTAACTGTTCCGCAGAATGCCCTCAGTGTAAATATTAGTTCTTCAGGAGAGGTATCAGCTCAAATTTCAGGGCAGGTGGATCCAGCAGTGATTGGTACAATAGAACTCGCATCTTTCCCAAACCCTGCAGGTCTTGAGGCCATTGGTGGCAACCTCTATATTGAAACCTCACCGTCTGGTGGCCCTGTTACAGGAGCTCCTAATCAGGATGGATTTGGTGAGTTAATGCAAGGCTATCTGGAAAGCTCCAATATCTCAATGCCCATTGAAATGATGGGACTCCTGCAAGCACAGCGACTTTATGAAGCTAGTGCCACAGCTGTGAAAGCGGGTAACCGTACTGATGAAATTGATGCACAATTGGCGGCCTAGTTATGACATCTTCTAATCTCATTTCTGTGATTTTCATTTTGGCCTCTTTTATGGTGGGCTCGGCTCTTGCCACTGTGCGTGTTAAGACAGATGTGACTGTGAATGGGGATGTCGTCCGTTTGGGGGATGTATTTGAAGGGCTTGACGAAAAAGCGGATGAGGTGGTGTGTGCTGCCCCTGAGCCTGGAAAGAATTTGACGATCAACGTGGATCAGCTGCGTTTTCTAGCGTTAAATCATGGCCTAGACTGGCATTCATCAAGCGAGAAACTTGAGATTTCCGTAGAACGAGCTAGTCGTATTTTTACTGAGGAAGAAATTCTTGCCGCTATTGAAGAGAAGATCATGCCGACTTTGTCCAGTGATTATAACCATTTGTTGAGCCTTGATCGCAATACATCTCAGATCGTGGTGCCCATAGACTTTGAAGATGATTTGGTGGTTGAAGAAGTGAAAATCAAGAATAAGCGCTTTCAAGCTCGGTTCTCTCCCAATGTTAACCGAACGGTCATGATCAGTGGCCGTATTCAATCTCTGGTTGAAGTTCCAACGTTGGTCCGTGCGGTCAATCCCGGAGAGACCATTTTGGATGATGATATCGAAATGGCAGAAGCTACCGAGTCGGATGTTCGTGGGCGGGTGATTCTACAGCGTGCAGATTTAATTGGTACAACCCCACGCAATGGTCCCATTCTTCCAGGTAAGCTCATTCGGTTTGCTGATGTGCAAAAACCACTACTAATCGAGCGAGGAAGCTCTGTGAAGATGACTTTTAAGAGTGGCACTCTATCTATAGCAGGCACGGGTCAGGCTCTTCAAAATGGTTCTATGGGAGAGGTAGTGCGCATCATGAATACTGAAAGTCGTAAAGTAGTGCAGGGGCTAGTTACAGGTCCTGGCAAAGTGGAGGTGGGCGTTGCTGCCTCCTAGGAGAAGATTGATGAACTGTACAAAGATCATAGCTATTTCTCTTTTACCCAGTCTCCTGAGTGGGTGCTACGTGCTGGACCGGGCTATGGATGTTGGAGGTGAGCCACCACTCACTCGCACACAAGACCCCACGGCTGTCCCTCACTACCAGCCTGTAACTATGCCTATGCCTCGTCCTACGGAGCCACCTGTTCCAGCGGGAGCCTCAAATTCATTGTGGCAGACTGGCGCTAAAGGCTTTTTTAAAGATCAAACAGCCAAACGAGTAGGTGATCTGCTGGAAGTGATTATTGTTATTGATGATAAAGCTTCTATGAAGAATGAAGGGAAACAGGATAGGACGAGTAATGTTAATACAGGACTTACTGCTTTTCTTGGGATTCAAGGTAAAATCTTCAGTGATCCTGGCAATATAGCCAAAGGTAAATCAGTAACTGACTCTACGGGTAAAAGCCAGATCGATAGGACTGAAAAAATTGAAACGCGTCTCACGGTTACGGTCACCCAGGTTTTACCAAATGGAAACTTGGTCATTATGGGACGCCAGGAAACGCGTGTAAACTTTGATGTCCGCGAAGTTGTATTGACCGGGGTTGTTCGTCGAGCAGATATCACTTCAGAAAATACTATTCCCTATCAGAAAATTGCTGAAGCTCGGATTTCGTATGGCGGGAGGGGCCAAAGTCAGGATCTGCAACAACCTGCTTGGGGTCAGCAGCTTTGGAATACGGTCATGCCATTCTGATGAGGGTAGAGGGAAAATATTTCTTTGATGTCACCCAGATACCACATTTGTTGCTGACAAGCTGAAACAAATCTTCTAGATTGCCTTCAGGTTTACATTTTGAAGGCGATCGCACATGGAAAGACTTTACAGTTTAAGGCAGTATTCATCCATCATCACTTGGCTTTTTTCTGTAAGTCTCAGTCTTCTTTTTTCCCAGATCTATTGGGAACTATTTAATTCTGCTTCTGGCCATATATTTCTCACAGGACTTCTGCTTGCATTAGCTGTGGACCAAGGTATCGAATTGCTTCCTCAATTTACCGAGCGTTTCAAGCGTCACCGTGCGTTCCATTTGATGAAGGCTTCGGCTTTTATGGTCGTTGCTATTCCAGCTTTCGCCATGATTCTTAAGGGAGGCTTTTTATTCACAGCCACAGTAGGAATTCTAGCATTTGCGTTTACCGAGATTTTTGATTTCCTTAAGCCCTACCTCAGTCAAATGCAACATGTGCAGCAGCTTAAGCCTGCACGGCAAGTCAAAGCAGAACCAAAGGTTGATGTGCAGAGGACTGTTGTTGAAGAGCCTATGGACCCTCTGAATGAAAGTTTAGAAAAGCATTTTAAGAACAAAACGATTTTGATCACTGGTGCAGGGCGGTATGAATTGACATTAAAACTGGCTTCTTTCCATCCTACCCATATGATTCTTGTGGATGATCACGTGGATAGGCTCAATGAAACTTTCGAGCTTATTCGGGAAAAATTTCCCCGTGTGAAGGTCACCCCATTTTTAAAAACATCTGATCACCGTGTGCAGATTCAGCATATTTTTGAATCTTTTAAGCCTGAAGTCATTTTATACGGAGCTTTCGAAACCCATGGGGCAATCCTGGATCAAAACCCTTCTTATGTCTCACGTATGAATGTAGTTGATGCCATCGATTGGGTTGAGTCAGCCCGTAAGCATGGTGTCCCTGAATTGGCACTGCTTTTACCGACATCTACCTCCTCTCAGACTGCACAGCAGTGTTTAGCAATTGTTCACCGTTATTGCTTGGGTTTGCAGGGTGTGTCCGCCAATCACCCCACTCGTATTCTGGTGCTTGAGCAAGATGATGTTGAAGCGACCTTAGCTCAGTATCTGCATGCCCTTTCCAATCAGGTCAATCTTGAACCCGTTGACGACTTTCCCATGTTCCAGCGTGCGCTGCACCAACTGGAATGGGCTGTGTCTGACTTTAATAACAACGAGGTGCGGTCTTTGCTTGACGCACTTGCACCTTTGGAAGAAGAGCAGATGCAGTTGGCTGCTTAGAAGCTTTACATTTTCTGACCTTTTCGCATATTCAAAGGATAAAAGTCATGAAACAACAAGAAATCCCTACTCTTAATCGTACCTTATCATTTCCTCAGCTTTTCCTTTTTGGTCTGGGAACCATTGTTGGCGGAGGATTCTACGCACTGCTTGGAAAGATAGCCGGGACTGCTGGTATCTACACACCTTTTAGTTTTCTTGTCGCCGGCATTGTTGCTCTCTTCAGTGCTTGTTCCTATGCTGAACTATCCTCTCGTTATCCTTATGCTGCGGGTGAAGCACGCTATGTAGAAAATGCCTACCACAATGTATGGATTACTAAAATCATTGGTTGGTTAGTGGTCACCACAGGTGTCATTTCCTCAGCGACACTTGTGGTGGCGAGTGGTGGTTTTATTCAAGATATGGCTGGGCTTAGCCCATTCGTGGGCATTTTGCTTGTCGCTGTAGGTCTTGCCGCCGTAGCGGGTATAGGGATTCGCCTTTCTATGAGTGTGATCGTCGTTATTACGATTATCGAAGTCGGTGCCCTTGCTTTCATTTTGTGGAATACAACTGATATCCTAGCAGATGCGGCTAATAATTGGACCCAGTATGTGCCACCCTTTGAGATTACACCGATCATGGGAGTTTTGGGAGGGGCGTTTCTCGCCTTCTATGCCTTCATTGGTTTTGAGGATATGGTCAACATGTCGGAAGAGGTGAAACGGGTGAAAGACAACATGCCTCTGGCTATATTGGGTGCGCTCATCATTTCGACAATCCTTTATATCCTGGTAGCTGTTAGCGCCTTGAGCCTGGTTTCTGTCAGTGAACTTGCCCGCTCGAATACCCCCTTAGCTACAGTCATGTCTCAGTGGGGCGGGCTGACGACGTTTGGGATTGCTCTCATCAGCTTACTGGCTGGACTGAACGGTGCGCTGGTACAGATTGTCATGGCCTCTCGTGTGGCCTATGGCATGGCCCGTGCCGAGAGAGCGCCACGTTGGATGGGAGAGGTGCATGCCAAGACACGAACCCCACTGAAGAGCACCGCGATAATGGGAGGAGTGATTTTGGTTCTTGCTCTGCTGCTACCATTGGTTGCTTTGGCCAAGGTGACTAGCGTATTGATCTTGATTGTCTTTTTTACTGTGAATACGGCGTTGATTCGGATAAAGCGCCACGAAGATACCCTGCACAACATCCCTGACCATTCCCACGTTTACCCTCTATGGATACCCTACATGGGTGCAGGGACTACGGGAATCATTTTGATCTACAGCGCAGCCGAATTCCTAGGAATGGTTTGAGGCTGCTAACGGTGATCCCGTCTACACAATGCTGATGGCATCTTCACTTACATAGTCGGTTATCTCAGTCAAATTGGAGTCAAATGCAATTCCCTCGAGTGTGAGAAACCCTCGCAAACCCGATGCGGAAGGGTCGCTAGGGTCAGGGGTATCGACTTCCACTACGGCATAGCCACTGCCATCAAAGCTCTCCACAATCGTGGTAGATTCTATTAGGTCATCTAGAGGCGACCCCCCTGATACCAAATCTGGGACATTGCTAAATTCAAGGATATCTTGACTTTCTTCGTCTGAACCAAGGCCATCAAAACCTTTAGCAATGTCAAGTCCAAAAAAGGAACCCACAGAAATTACAAATGCAAGGGTAAAGACGCCTTCGCCAAGTTCGTAAATATCGTTACCACCGCCACCATCGAGCCTGTAAGTGCCTAGTGGGCTATTATCCCCTGTCTTTAAGTAGTCGTCTCCTCCCCCTCCATTGAGCTCATAAGTGCCTACCACATTTTGACTGATAGATCCCCCAACGAGTATGTCGTCTCCATCACCGCCATTCAGAGCGTAGGTTCCCTCTGAAAGGATGTCTCCACCTAATAGGACATCATTCCCCAAATCTGTGAAGACAGTAGTGAATTTACCACCACTGAGATCACCTAAGGCAACGACATTATTACCACTACCTTGAATATCTATTAATACCATATCTATTAATACCGACTCATCAGGGAGTGTATTATCGCCACCAATGACCACATCATCTGCTGCATTGTTTAGACTGAGAGAGAAGGTTGCATTGAGCTCCCCAAGTACATAAAGCCCTTGGTTTGCATTTGATGGGTTTGCATCAATTACTGAGCCTTCTAATGCGCGATTATACAGCTCATAAGAGAAGTCGAAGTCGCCATTAAATGAAATGTCCTCCAACGAAGACCTATTAACGCCAGCTGTTGCAGTATCCACTTCGATGGTTGTGCTACCATCCCGGTCAGGGGTATTGTCAGCGACAGTTAATAGATTTGTGGATAGTCCAATGTCATAGCCAAATAGACTACCCATCATAATAGTATTGGCGAGACTCATGCGGTCCATGGAGGTTAGATTGGAGGCATCACCGAGAAAGAGACGTGCTTGAGAATCTAGTAAGTCCCCTGAAAACAGGGCGTTATCCATGTCAGGGCCAGGAATAATATGATCATCACCTGGGCTAGGAAGATATTGATTCATGCCTCCAAAGCCAACAAAGATATCGCCTGATCCGGTTCCAGGCAGAGTCTCATCGGTATTATCGGTACCTAATACGAGGTTTACTGTTGATGTTCCTTCGCCGTCGTCGTCAGAGTCGAGTATAAAAGGAACATCCACTGGGTTGCCGTCTGGGGATCCAGGAACTTCAAAGCTGACACCTTTTTCTGTACCCAGCCCACCAAACAGGTCTATAGTGTAGGTACCAGGATCACTCGGATCAGCAGCAGGCATGTAGCTTACATCTGCAATGCTTGCAAACCCAAGAGGTGTGAATGCATCTGTAGGCGCATTGTAGAGCATTATACCGTCATCTTCAGGGAAGAACTGAGTCATATTACCCTCAGTATCGAGATTACTAATCAATACCTTTTCTGTGGGAAGGTTATTTAAGTTAATCTCATTTGTCCTTGTGAGGTCGAGAGTGACATACAGACCGTCACGATCCGAAAGGGGATTGAGAGGTGTGACTTCAGCAAGATCAAGATGGCTGTAATCATCAAAGTTATAGCCACTGAAAGTGATGGAAATGTTAGTTGGGTTCCCAAAGCTTAAACGAACTTCACCCGTGCCAGGATCTGAATAAAAGATTACCGTATCTTGTAGTAATGAAATTGAATCAACGTTACTGGGGTTGTTAAGGTTCTCAAAGAAGAGAACATCTGATTCAACAACCAAATGATCTGTCATGATTGAATGAACTCGGAAATCCTGAATGGTGTCGGCGCCAGCGTTCTCTGCCAAAGAATAGGCAAAGATATCTTCCCCGAATGTCATTTGGGTATTGTTGGCAGGTGTTGTTTCTCCAGTTGTTGGGTCAACCATCTCTGGTGTGGAATATCTGAAATAAAGGTCAAACAGGTTATTTTCTCGATCGGGTCGGAATAACTCATTCAGGGCTCCAATGCCAAATGTGCGTTGACCACCGGATTCATCTGTTAGAATGAATTTTTCGCCAAAGAATTCGGCATTTGCTCCACCGTCTCGATCAATGCTAGGGTCAGAGAAGCTCGCATTTTTGACATCGCCTACGAGTAGGTCATCTGTGCTATAGCCTTGTAGAACATCTCGACCAAAGCTTATTTGTGTGCCTGAGAAATCAATGAAGGATCCAGAAGCAGGGACTGTATCGGGTTCCCCAACCCCATCGGTATCACTCAAGGCCAAATATTCAGGCTCACCGTCACGATCGCGTTCAACGAGGTATAACTCGGGTATTCCATCAGCATTCACATCAGCGAACCCAATAATATCTTGATTGAATAAAGAGGTAGGTATAAATGTTAGGTTGGGGACTCCATCTCCATTAGTGTCAACGAGCAGATCAGGACTTCCGTCTCCTGTGAAATCAGTGATGTAATAATCCACGTTACCATCATCATTTATGTCGAATTCTTGCAACTCTTCGATAGCATATGTGTTGGGTTGAATGCTTAGGCTCAAAGATTTAACATCTCCGTAAAGCTCTCCTGCGCCAGTAATTTTATCATCACCAAAGTTGAATTGGTTGTTGGTAAATTCAATTTCATTCGTAAAAGGAATCGCAGGGATGTTAGCTGCAACATTTGGCGCGCTTCCTGCTCTAAGGTCGATTATGAGTGACCTTGTATCACCTACATGGCTTGTCTCTTGCATGAAATCGGATGATGTAACAAGTAGTTCAGGTGGCAAACCAACAATCTCGTCATCACCAAAATCAAATATATTATTGCTAATTGTTGAGACGTTTGCTCGGAGGTTACTTGGATCGATTATATCCTCCAGAAATACAACATCACCATTTTCGATGTTAATCGAGAACTCACCAAGATCACCAATCCCTTGTTTGACTCCTTCAAGGCGATCGGAACCAAAGTTGAATATATTGCTCTCAACAATTGTGTGATTGGATGGAGAATCACTTATATTGGCATTAGACAAACCCAAATCAGTAGTGCCAAAACCCAGAGTGAACTGCGCTACGTCACCGATCGCAAGTAAATCTAATGGGGTTGCCCCTTGCAATGATTGCAAGTCTGTTATGGCGATGTCATGGCCAAAATTCCATACATTATCTCGGACAATTGTTTCATGACTTTTTTCAGCAGCCATCAGAGTATTGCCTATAGGCTGGACAGGGCTTACAGGAACTATCGGGTTAAGGAAAACGCCCTTAAGAGAGTCCCCGATATTAAAATTACCTCTGCCTGCTGCGGCCTCAAGTTGAAAGTCGACGACATCTCCTATGAATTGACCGTATAGGCCGGTCAAAGTATCATGGCCATAGTTTAATGCATTGCCTGTAAACTCTGTAGAGTTTGCTTCTGAAAGCAGAGGGTCTGTGAGTGATTGCAGCGACAACTTACTGCCGCTTCTTGAATCTGGTAGATTTGCACCGTTCAAGAACATCATTACTGAAAAATTGACGTCACCAATGACAAGGGTACCATTTTCAAAGCAGTCATCGCCAAAGGTTACGGCATTATTCATGACTGAGGGCAGAGGTTGACCACCTGCTTCTTCAATCTGCTGGGCAGTTTCCTCAACATTTGCTTCCAGTAGAGAGATTTGCTCTGCGATAAGTTCAAGTTCTTGATTAATAGAATCAAGAGTGGGTATGTTTATACCATTGAGGACGCTAAAGAGAACCTCCTGAAATTCAAAAAGATTATTTGGATTAGATTGTCCGGCGGCAACGCTAGTGTTGTAATCTTCGAGTAAGGACTGGAGACGAGATAAACCTCCGTTTTCTATTAACTCATTGAAGGTTGTTTGCAGCGCGGTTAGGATGGTTGTGAATGCCTCAGCTGCTGATACTGAGTTACCTAATTGAAGAATTTCGATGGCATTATTAGTATTTTCTCTAATCTCTAGTAGAACTTCCCCTGTTCTAAAATGAAGTGCGACACCTTAGAGGGCACATTCAAAACTGAAGAGCGACATTCTGTTAAAATTTAGAAAAAAAATAACAGGAGAAAAGTATGTCGCGGAGAAAGTATCACCACCTGAAGTCAGAGGATCGTTTAAAGCTTTATTCATTATTGCTAGAGGGTT
>CAJQNC010000110.1 GCA_905479605.1 uncultured Alphaproteobacteria bacterium
CCATGAGCTGCAAAAAGCTGTTCATAAATATAACTCTTACAGGCCGCATGCGAACTTGAAAATGATGACTCCTTGTGAGTATATTAATGATTCCTATCGAGAGGCTGCATGAGTCTCATATGTATTGAACCTACACAGATAATTATCATACGACTTTCCCTATGCTCCGTTTGATGGTAAATTTATAAGGAAATCTAATGAGGGAAAGCATGTCGCAAATTATTTCATTTCACAAATCTTTGGTATTTGGCGCAGACCATGCGGGATTTGCCTTGAAAGAATATCTCATGTCGGTTGCTGAGGGTTGGGGCTTGTCAGTAAAAGACTGTGGTACACATACCGAAGCTTCTGTGGATTATTCTGATTATATTCAACCGGTAGTGGACGAGGTGAAAAAGGGCGCTGTTGGTGTTCTTGTCTGTGGTAGTGGTGTGGGAATTTCGATTGGTGCTAATCGTTTTCAAGGCATTCGAGCTGCTCTTTGTCACGACCATTTAGTGGCCAAGTGTTCTCGTGAACATAATGATGCCAATATTTTGGTGCTGGGATCCCGTATTATTGGCCAAGATGAGGCTGTCGATTGTTTGAAAACGTTCTTAGAGACGCCATTCGAAGGAGGGCGTCACCAACGCCGCATTGAAAAATTAGATCAATTCAGGAGTGATCATGGCTAAGTTGTCTCGCCTTCTTATTTCAATTGCATTGGCTTGTTTGCCATTGCAATCTTTGCTGGCAGAAACCGTGCCTGCAGCCAATGTGGTGCGTGAGATACCCCAAGTGCAAACCGATAAGGTCACCCCTGAGTCCAAGGAGCAAATCACACTTTCATTTGCCCCGGTTGTTAAGGAAGTGGCTCCTTCTGTGGTCAATGTTTATTCACGACGGTTGAACTCAACAAACGTAGAAGTCAATTCCCCGTTTTCTAAAGATCCCTTTTACAAGCGTTTTCTCAAGCGAAATGATCCCCATCGAAGCCCAAATAAGTCTTTAGGCAGTGGTGTTATCTTGAGCCCCGACGGCATCATTATTACCAACTATCATGTGATTGAGCCTGGAGATGAAATTCGTGTGGTGTTGCATGATAAGCGTGAATACTTTGGTAAGCTCATATTAGTGGATCACCAAACTGACCTGGCTGCACTGAAAATTGATGTGGGTGAAGAGCAACTTCCTTTCCTAGAGCTTGGAGGTGACGAAGATTTAGAAGTGGGAGACTTGGTGCTGGCTATTGGTAATCCGTTTGGTGTGGGTCAGACGGTGACCAGTGGAATTATCTCAGCCCTATCCCGTAGCCAAAAGGGAATTAGCAATCTCCGTGCTTTTATTCAAACGGATGCAGCGATTAATCCAGGAAACTCAGGAGGAGCCTTGGTGACTACCAATGGTCGTCTGATCGGTATCAATACAGCCATCTATTCCAAGTCGGGCGGTTCGGTGGGTATTGGCTTTGCCATTCCAAGTATATTAGCCCAACCGGTTCTGGAAAGCGCTAAGGAAGGTGGCCCCGTACAACGTCCTTGGGTGGGTGTGAAGTTACTGCCTGTGACCATGGTTGCTGCTGAAAAGCTGGGACTATCCCATCCTAACGGCGCTATTATTAAAGCTGTTTATCCTAAGAGTCCAGGGGATGATGCGGGGCTGCGTGTGGGTGATCTTGTGACAGCTATCAATGGTGAAATGATTGATGATGAAGCTGACTTTGACTTTGAAATTGCTGTTTTGCCATTGGGCAGTGAAGCAGAGCTTACAGTCTTGCGTCAGGGGAAAACAATTAAACTCCCAGTGAATTTACGTGCACCCCTTACGGATAATGGCTCTAAGTCCCAGACTATAAAGACCACGTCTCCTTTGCAAGGGGCAAACATGCGCACCCTCGATCCGGGATTGGCTTTATCTTTAGGCCTAGATCCTTACCAGCAGGGTGTGGTGATTGTAGATTTGCCGGTGAGCTCTCCTGCCAAGAAGCTGCGTTTTCTAGAAGGAGATGTGGTATTTAAAGTTAATAATTTAAGTGTTACAAACCTTGAGTCCTTGCAAAAAGTAATTTCTAAGCGCCAAAAGAGTTGGCAGATTGCTTTGCGCCGGGGAGACAAGATTATTACTATACAGGTTCATGAAAAATCAAATGGCAAAGCCTAGTCTATTCGCTAACCCATCCCAAGCGCCCCTCGCAGAGCGCCTTCGTCCCCAATCTATTGGAGAGGTCGTAGGGCAGGTGCATCTTTTGGATGACGGCAAGCCTTTGGCTCGTATGCTGCAGAGTGGTCAACTTTCCTCGTTGGTACTTTGGGGCCCCCCGGGGTGTGGTAAAACAACAATTGCTCAGTTATTAGCCCAAGCGGTGGATATGGAATACCAGGCAATTTCAGCTATTTTCTCAGGAGTGGCTGATCTAAAGAAGGTCTTTGCTCAAGCTCAGACTGACTTTGATTGTGGCCGTAAAACCTTGTTGTTTGTTGACGAGATTCACCGCTTTAATCGTACCCAACAGGATAGCTTTTTGCCTTATGTAGAAAAGGGGATTGTTACGCTGGTAGGGGCAACCACAGAGAATCCTTCATTCGAACTCAACGGAGCCCTTCTGTCGCGCTGTCAGGTGTTGACTCTGAAACGCTTGGGTATTAGGGCTTTGGAGGCTCTATTACAGCGAGTTGAAATTGAACTAAAGACTGAACTCCCTCTGACTCTAGAAGCTCGAGACGTGATGAAGTCCATGGCCGATGGCGATGGTCGTAGCCTCCTCAATATGGCTGAGGTGATTGTATCTCAGAATTTTAAGGAGCCGCTAACACCAAGTCAGCTGCAAGATGTAATATCGAAGCGCGCCACTCAGTATGATAAAGGCCGTGAGGAACACTACAACCTCATCAGTGCCCTGCATAAATCACTCCGTGGTTCTGACTCTGATGCAGCCCTTTATTGGTTTGCACGCATGCTTGAAGGTGGTGAGGACCCTCTTTATATCGCAAGGCGGCTCATTCGATTTGCATCTGAAGATATGGGGTTGGCAGATCCACAAGCTCTACCTCAAACGATAGCAGCTGTGGAAGCCTACGAGCGTCTGGGCTCGCCCGAGGGTGAGCTGGCCATTGTGCAAGCTCTTATCTACCTGGCCACTGCTCCTAAATCCAATGCCATCTATATGGCTTATAAATCAGCTGTCAGAGCTGCAAAATCATCCGGTTCTCTCATGCCTCCGAAGGAGATCCTTAATGCCCCAACTCAGTTGATGAAGGGTGAGAATTATGGGAAAGGCTATGTCTATGACCATGACACACCTGAAGGATTCTCTGGTCAGAACTACTTTCCAGAGGACATGGGCCGGCAAGCTTTTTATTCACCGGTAGAGCGAGGTTTTGAAAGGGATATCCGTAAGCGGTTAGAGTATTGGGATAAATTGCGAGGCTGAGAAAAACCCGTCTCCCTTAACTCGCTTCTCTCACCTCAACCCGAGGGAATACACCCTCTGGTTTCGGAAGCTCTAACCCAGCTTTCAGCGGGCTCTTCAAACTTGCGAAATCTCTGCTCTCCTGGGCCAGTTGATCCAGAATCTTTCCTGCAGCTGTGGGTATGACAGGTTGAGCATAGGTGGCCACATGGCGAATCACCTCTGATAGCACATAGAGGATAGTGCCCATCCGCTGTTGATCTTGAGGGTCTTCTGACTTTTTCAAGCTCCAGGGTTGCATATGATCCACATAGCGGTTGGCATCACTGATTACAGCCCAGATGGTTTCGCAGTATTTGGTCAGGGCTTGTGCATTCATGTGATCGCGCAAGGACTCATGGAGGTGACTGGCTTTGGCCAGTAGTTCTTCATCTTCGTGAGTGAACTCACCAGGAGTCGGGACTTGGGCGTTAGCATTCTTGTGAATGAATGACAAAACCCTTTGAGCAAGGTTGCCGAAGTCATTGGTTAAGTCACTATTGATCCGGTGGATAAACGTTTCCTCAGAGAAGCTACCGTCTTGGCCGAAGGGGACTTCACGCATGAGGAAATATCGCACTTGATCCAGGCCATAGTCATCGATCAGTTGGAAGGGCTCCAGCACATTACCCAGGGATTTAGACATTTTCTCACCGCTATGCAGCAGCCAGCCGTGGGCAAAAATGCGGTGCGGCGGCGCGATACCGGCAGCCATTAAGAATGCTGGCCAGTACACCGCATGAAAGCGAATGATATCTTTGCCCATCAAGTGAATCACATTGGGCCAGAAGGTTTGGAACTCTTGGCTATCAGTGTTGGGATAGCCCAAGGCAGTGAGATAGTTGGTTAGAGCTTCGATCCATACATACATGACATGTTTGGGGTCGGTGGGCACAGGTACACCCCAGCTGAAGTTGGAGCGGGAGATGGACAAGTCGCGCAGGCCGCCTTTGATAAAACTGATCACTTCATTACGGCGGCTAATAGGGAGTATCGCCTCAGGATGTTCTTCATAAAACCGCAGGAGCGGCTCTTCCCATTCAGAGAGCTTAAAGAAATAGGACTCCTCTTCGAGCCACTCTACGGGAGAGCCGCTGGGAGCCTTGCCATCCGTGATTTCTGATTTGTCATAATAGGCTTCATCCCGGACAGAATACCAGCCCGAGTAGGCACCCTTATAGATCTGACCCTTGGCTTCAAGTCTTTCCCAAAGCGCCTGAGCGGCTTTGTAATGATCCGGTTGTGTTGTGCGGATGAACTGATCTTGTGAAGACCCAATGGTCTGTGTCATTTGGAACCATTCTTTAGAAACCTCATCCACAAATTCTTGCGGCTCTTTGCCAGCAGCTTCGGCGGCTTGGGCAATCTTTTGCCCGTGCTCATCAGTGCCGGTGAGGAATTTGACTTCAGCTCCAGACAGGCGCCAATACCGAGCCAATACATCAGCTGCTACGGTTGTATAGACATGGCCCAGGTGAGGTTCTCCATTTAAATAATAAATGGGTGTCGTAATATAGCGGGCGGTCATATATGTTCCTTCTCTAATGAGCTAAAAACGGCGAATAGCGTTGCTCTGCGATCAAGTTGCGCTTGGCGGCAATCCTGAAAGAGCTCAGTTATTTTCTCCCATACTGCCAGGCTTTGTTCAAGAGGCAATGGGGCACTTTCCCCGCGCACATTCTTTTCAACGGACCGGTGCAGGGCTTGTAGAGTCATGTGTTCTAAGATATCAAAAACTTTCTCATCCTCAGCTCCCCGGTTAATAAGGGGGACCATAGGTTCGAGGGACATCCAAGGAACTTGTTCCAGCAGCTGAGACAGTTGATGGGCCAGTGTCGCCTCATCCACAAATTCCAAGAAACGGCCAGGAGATCCATCCGAATAGTCGACGAGGGTTTCTTTCTGCGCTCCTGGAAGATTTAAGTCCATGTGATTGATAACCTCCAGCATTTGGTCATGGGGGAGGGGGGAGAACTTCATGGTTTGGCAGCGTGAGGTAATGGTGGGAAGCAAGCGACCCATAGATTGCGTGATGAGGAACAGGGCCGTTAGTTCCGGAGGCTCTTCTAAACTTTTCAAAATGCCATTCATAGTCGACCGGTTCATACGGTCCGCTTCATCAATGATGACAACGCGCCAGCCGCCCTCAGCTGAGGTCTGGCTGAAGAATGCGGGAATTTTTCGAGCTTGATCAACGGTGATTTCTTGTTTGCCCTCATCTCGTTCCAGCACTAAGAAGTCACCATGAGACCTGGCAGTCATGCGTCGGAAGAGAGGCTCGTCTGGTGAGAAGGCGGTGTTCTTATCTTGTCTACCTGACAATAGATAGCGAGCCATTGTATATGCAAATGTGGCCTTACCGATGCCCCGTTGTCCTGAGAAAATCCAACCATGGGGGAAACGGTCACTGTGGAAGGCATCTAGAAAGTGACTTTTCTGGAGGTTATGACCAATTAGGTGGTGGTTTTCCGCAGGAGAGATCATGAGTTCTCTAAGCCTCGCGGTAGTTCTCGAAGAAACCCTTTAAATGACGCAGGGTGATTGCTTGTAATTCCTTGGAGAGTACATCCACATCCTGCAAACCGTTAACTACGATGCAGCGGTCGGGGTTGTGGCGCGCGATAGTTTCGTACCCTTCCAGGACTCTATTATGGAATTCCATGGTCATACGTTCAAATCGGTCTTCACCCAGGGTGCGCCCTGCTGTGCGGTCGATGCCGACTTGGGGGGGGATATCAATGATAAATGTAAGGTCGGGCTGAAAGGAACCCACAGTGAAATGATTCAACTCACGGATCTCATCGTAGCCAATTTGATGACCAAAGCCTTGGTAGGCTGTGGTAGAATCAAAATGGCGATCACAAATGATCCAAGTGCCTTCTTCTAGGTGTGGCTTGATGCGCTTTATCAATAAATCCCGGCGAGCGGCCGACATCAGAAGCGCCTCGGTGACCGGGTCCCAACGGTCAGTCCTTCCTTTTAATAGAATGTCACGAATTTGCTCTGCACCAGCAGTGCCTCCTGGCTCCCGGACAGTTTCCACCAAGATCCCCTTCTCCCTAAGGAACGTGGCAAGTATTTCGATTTGGGTCGACTTACCAGCACCCTCTCCACCTTCAAAGGTGATGAAAGGGGCTTCAAATTGCTCAGCCATTAGGTGCTCTTCCCCCAGATCAGGTAGCTAATAGAATTAGAGATACGTTGGAAAAAGCCAGCTTGTTCAACTTCTTTGCCTGTATATAAGGGGAAGCGCTTAAGTTCCTCACCTTTATTCTTCACAGAGATATATCCAACTTCCTGATCTTTCTTTAATGGGCTCTGGAGAGGCGCATCATAGACCATGCTGATCTGTACGCTTTTGACATCACGGCGGGGAACAGTAACGATAACGTCGTCTTTGGTGATCAACGGAACTGAATCTTCAGCGCCGCCCCAAACATCGGCTTTCTCCACTGGCTGATTGGCAGATGCTACTTTTACATTTTTAAAATCATTGAAACCCCATGTCATTAATTCGCGAGCAGCAATTCGGCGATCTTTTGTACTGTTCAAGCCATTGATGACCAGGATTAAGCGTCGACCATCTTTGGTGGCAGAGCCTACTAAACCGTGTCCACCTGCATCGGTTGTTCCCGTCTTCAGGCCATCCGCTTCAAAACCAGACTCATACAATAATGGGTTGCGATTGCCTTGCTTGATGTTGTTGTAGGTGAATTCAGTCGTACCGTAATAGTCTCTATACAGTTCGGGAAAATCTTTGATAGTACGTCCTGCAATGATGGCCAAGTCACGCGGAGTGGACACGTGCCCTTCATCTGGCCACTCTGTGGCATTGATAAAGTTAGAGTTCTTAGCTCCCAATTCTTTCGCACGTTCAGTCATAGTTTCGGAGAAGTTCTCTTCTGAGCCTCCCAGAGCTTCAGCTACAACAATACAGGCGTCATTCCCTGATTGGGTAAGGATACCGTGAAGCAAATCATCCAGTTTCACATCACTGCCCACTTTGACAAACATTTTGGAGCCACCTTTGCGCCAGGCCTTCTCACTTACTGGCATGGTATCGCTGACAGAATAATCCCCAGACTTAATGCGGTCAAACACAAGGTAGGTCGTCATGATTTTTGTCATTGATGAGGGCGGTGCTGGAGTATCTGCATCCTTTTCAAACAAGACGGTTCCTGCATCGGCATCAACAAGAATGGCTTGCGGCGCAATAGTTTCAAAAGCCCAAACGAGGGGGGTGGTGAACGTGAGGACAACGGCTAAAAGACATTGTTTCAACATGTCATGACCTTTCTATTAACGGTTACGGATAATTCGAGGGGCATCATGCCCTAAGCTGACCAGGTGATCAACTAATCTGTCAGCATCGGAAAAGCTAGCGATGGGGCCCATCCGCACGGCATAGTCTCCTGTGCCCATTTCAACAACAGAGACGTCGATGATATCAGCTAAAGGTGAGGCCATACGATGACCAGCCGCTTGGTTGGGGACCGTTCCCACATCCACATAAATGCCGGACATGATACGTGGGGCACTCTCTTTAGGGACGTCAACAATCTGTGGTTGAGGTGGCAATGTGGCATGGACATACTCGCCATCTTCTAAAGACTGCAAATCCATGACGGTCGGGGTTTCAAATTCAAGAACGGTCATTTCAGGTGCAATTTTGGTTTCTTCCGCCAGCATGACGCTATCAGAGGGGCCAAATAGGCTTTCTCCAGCGGGGAAATTATTCATGGCTAGTGTTTCAGGAACAAGTGTACGAACGCGGACTTTTGCTAAGCCATTCTTCTCAAACCCAAGCAGTTGGGCTCCACGGCGGGACAAATCGATGATGCGGTTATTAATAAATGGGCCGCGATCGTTGACTTTGACCTGGATGCTGCGGCCATTTTCCATGTTGGTCACTTCAGCCATGCAGGGTAAGGGCACGGTTTTGTGAGCTGCTGTCATGCCCATCATATCAAAGCGCTCACCGGTCGCCGTCGGGCGGCCATGGAATACGTCACCACCGCCATAGAAAGAAGCGATCCCCACTTCGTTATACTCGTAATGAGGTTGAGGATGATACCATTTGCCCTTGATTTTGTAGGGTTTGCTGGTGGCTTTGACAGGAGCCAAGGTTCTTCCTTGTTCATCATGGCTGGTAAACAAGGAGCAGCCAGACAAAAGAAAAGACATAGCCAGGAGGGGTATAATTTTTTTCTGAAGCACGGTTTTACAAGGTGTTACGTTATTGTTTGAGTTTGGCCTAGACTAGACTTTTCAGATCTCAAAGGCAAGGGGGGATGTTGCAGGACCTCCCCAAAAAAATCAAATCAATATTTCAAACCACGTTCCTCGGGGCTTAGTTGAGAACGAGCGAAGCGAGTACAGCGAACCTTAGCACCCAGGGTCCAGGGTGCCTCAAAACGTTAACTCTTCAGGTTTCAAGATGGATCCCGGGTAGCCTATTCGCCGAATGCTCACTGCGTTCGCATGCTCATATGGCTTTCGGGAAACGTTTATATGTAACTCTGGTTAGAGAGTTGTATTATACTCTTTGTGAGCCTTTCTTTACCTTATGTTTGGTGATTATGATCCAAATTTATAGGGAAGTTGCTGGTGACGTCTGGGTATTTGGTTCTTATTCGTAGATAAGTGCACATACAAAAAACCCTCCCAAAGCGGAGGGTTTTTCATTGTGTTGCTTGTCTAATACAAGTGAAATCTTGCGGAGTGCTTTATTAAGATGGGGTAACTCCCTTTTCCCACTCTTCTTTGATCTCATCTTCCCATGCGTCCTCTTCGTTCTCATCTTCAATCATATTCATGAGATCTCTTCTTGCATTAATGGCTTTGGTGAGACTGTCTACGAGGGTACCGCTTTCTGCTTCTGCTTCAGAATCGTCTTTGAATGCTTTACTATTTTTCGCATCGCTTACGGTTTTCTGTACGTCTGTTAATTTACTTTTTTGTTTTGCCAGAGCCTTTTCAAAAGCTGAAAGATCGGAGCGTACATCTTTTTTAACATCCTTTGGCTGAACCTTATCTTTTTTCAGTTTTGCGACCTCTTCCGTAGTAAACTCAGACTTAACTTCATCCTCAACAGTTTTTGTGGTTGTTTTGGATTCGGCTAATTCCTTCAATTCCTTTTCTGCTGCAGCTTCAGTTGGTTTTTGAGCAGGAAGTGGAGGTGCTACAGGAATTAGGCTCTCAACGGGTGCTGCAGTTTGTTCGTAGTACTCTTTTTCGGCTTGAACATAGGCAGCATCTTCTGCTGTCATTGCTGAGAGTGCATTTTTGTAATTTTGCGTTGCTGTTGTATCCTTTTGAACATAACTATTCAAAAGCTTCATCTCTGCTGCAGTAGGAGTTTTCTGCATATCACTGATATGCTCATCAATCAGTTCCTGATATGTATCAATTTGGGTTCGATATTTTACGAGTAGTTTACTTTTTGCGATATACTCAAAGACGACATCAGGAATAGGCTCTCCAGCGGCTTGTTCTGGCTGAGCAACGAATAAAACTCCTACAAGAGCTGTTGTGGCAAAGAATGTTTTAATCATGATTATGTTCCTTTTATGAAAACTCTAGATTTATTGTATTGTTTATCTGTTAACAATAGGTTAACAAGTGCGCTGAAAAATAGTTTTTGAACCCTGTGCAAAAGTCAGCCATGCTTCATGAGGTCCCGGATATGAGGCTCGAAACCAGGTTTCGTCTACCTTTCGGAGTGACATTTATAATTATTTTAATCAGAGCGTTGTCGTCCCCTCGGTTGGTGCATTTGCCCAAGCAGGCTTGGGTAACAAATGCCAACATCGGGAACTTGTGCCGAAGAAGTGACTTTTGTAGAGAAGCTTTAAACTCCTGTTAACCAGTGAAATGGTAGAATAGATAGTGAAATTGAATTAGTTTGAAAGGCTTTGCGATGTTTAAATTATTTAGCTTTCTTATTACAGTAGGCGCCACTTTTGGGGTGCTCTCTCATGCTTGTCTAGATTATGAAGTAGGCTTAACCAAATGTGCTCGAGCGTGTCCTGCCAAGAATCTCAAATGTATAGAAAGATGCAATGGGAATACCAAATGTCTTGGTAAATGCTTAGATCCTTGTTTGGCAAAATGTCAAACGACATATTGCAATCTAGCGCAATGCCCCGATATGAACTTCTGTCAAAATAGCACCAATTTAAGGCTGAAGGCTTTGGAAACTATACCCGCAAAAGCCCCATGATATCGTAGACTTCTTCCATATGGCCCGCGGCAAGCTGACGGGCGTGCTCGGCGCCTGTTTTCATATAGCCATCCAACGTTACAGGGTCATCGAGAAGGCGAGTCATTTCATCTCGGATAGGCCCAATGGTATCGATAATTAGCTGAGCCAGATCATTCTTAAATGGGGCGAAAGTAGACCCTGTATACTGACTGCAAATGTCTTGTGGGGGCTTGTCAGAGAGGGCCGCAAAGATGCCAATAAGGTTTATGGCTTCTGGGCGTTCCTCCATAGATTCGAGTGTTTCTCCGATAGGTTCTGGATCTGTCTTAGCCTTGCGAATCTTAAGGGCTATAGTGTCATTGTCATCATTCAAATGAATACGGCTGTATTCCGAGATGTCAGACTTGCTCATCTTGGCTGTACCATCACGTAGGCTCATGATACGAGCGGCTGTTTCCATGATCAGAGGTTCGGGTAACTTAAAGTAATTCACACCATATTGATGATTGAATGCTCCAGCAATGTCGCGAGCCAGTTCAAGGTGCTGTTTTTGATCTTCGCCCACAGGAACGTGGGTAGCTTTATATATGAGGATATCCGCAGCCATTAGTACAGGGTATGCATAGAGACCCAGGTTGGCTTGGTCCTTCTTCTTGCCGGCTTTCTCCTTGAACTGAGTCATACGATTTAGCCAGCCCAGGGGCGTTTGACAGGCTAATAACCAGCTGAGCTCTGAATGGCCGGTCACGGCACTTTGGGGAAATATGGCATTCTTGTGTGGATCAATGCCTGCTGCAATATAAGCGGCCGCTGTATTGCGAGTCCAAGCCCGCAACTCGGCAGGATCCGGATGTGTTGTCAGGGCATGTAAATCAACAATGCAAAATAGGCCTTCATGCTCATCTTGCAAGCGCACCCAATTCCGGAGGGCTCCCAGATAGTTGCCGATGTGAAGACTGCCTGTGGGCTGTACGCCTGATAAAATCCGTCCCATATTTCCTCTGGTTATGTGGTGGCAGGCATGGCCTGGCCCTTGTAAAGATTTCTAATATGATCAAAGCGCATGGCGCTCGTCAAGTGA
Source organism: uncultured Alphaproteobacteria bacterium (assembly GCA_905479605.1). Classification (GTDB taxonomy): domain Bacteria; phylum Pseudomonadota; class Alphaproteobacteria; order UBA9655; family UBA9655; genus CAJQNC01. The sequence continues at coordinate 11,713 of CAJQNC010000110.1, forward strand.
GCGGCAACCACAAATATACCCACACCTAAGCTCACGAGAGTAAGTGTGACGACTGTATGGGAGAAACCTGCAAAATTCAACATGGCCTCTCCCATCTGCCACTGGATTTCCATCAGTGCAAGAGCCATGACGGCACAACAAGCCGTGATGCGGGGGAAGAACTGTTTGAGGGCTGTGTTGATCTGAAGGTGGCCCTTCTTCCATAAAATAGCAGCCAAGAGAGTGACGTTTACCCATGCGGCTGCCGCTGTGGCAAAGGCAATACCTACTTGGGCGAAGTACTGCATGAGGATGATGCTTAAGACAATATCTACCACGATACCAACGGCTGCAGTTTTGATAGGTGTTACAGTATCCTGGCGGGCAAAGAAGGATGAGCTGAAGACTTTTATCATCACATAGGCTGGCAAGCCAATTGCAAAGGCTTGTAAAGTCATGGCAGTGGCCGCAGTGTCTTCTGGAGAAAAAGCTCCTCGTTCGAATGTCATGCGAATCAGGGCTGGAGCCATGCAGATCAGGCCTGTCATTGCGGGAAGTGCCAGGAATAAGGAGAACTCTAGGGCTGTGTTTTGGCTGAAGGTGGCTCCCTCTTTGTTACCTTGGCGGATTTGGCGAGACAAGAGAGGGAGGAGGGCTGTGCTGACGGCTACTCCAACCACTGATAGCGGCAATTGATTTAAGCGGTCGGCATAGTTCATGTAAGAAATTGCCCCTGTGGGAAGCCAGGAGGCAATGAAGGCTCCGATAAATAGGTTTATCTGTACTACGCCTGAGCCCATAGCTGCAGGGCCAACGACACAGAAGAACTTGCGAACTGACGGAGTGAGGGCCGGCTTGCGGAAGGTCAGGCGCATACCACTCTTCCAAGTAGGAATGATGACCCAGAGCAGCTGAAGAATACCGCATGCTGTAATGCCAAGCGCAAAAGCATCCCCAGGAGAGTGGAAGGCATCATGCATACTTAACACGATAGCAATAATAGCCAAGTTTCCTGCCATGGGGGATGAAGCGGCGGCGGCGAACTTATCCAATGAATTGAGTACACCACTATACAGCGCTGTGAGAGATATAAAGAAAATGAATGGGAAAGTGATACGCGTGAATTCAATGGTGTATTGCAGTCGTTCGGGGGTTTGGGCGAATCCTGGAACCAAAACAGGCAGCACTGTGGGTAGGAATAGCTCTACCACAATCACTAACAGTAACAGTGCCGAAGTAAGTAGAGTCAGTATCTTTTCGGCAAAGGAACGAGCTGAGGCTTCACCATCCGTGGCTAGGATTCCGGCGAAAATAGGAACGAAGGCTGCATTGAACGCGCCTTCAGCAAACAGTCGGCGAAAGAAAGAAGGTAGTTTAATGGCAACGACTAGTGCGTCTGCAGCAGGTCCTGCTCCTAAGAAAGAAGCCGTTAATATCTCGCGAAGAAAACCGACGGCACGACTGCCGATGGTATATCCTCCGACTGTGGCAATTGATTTCACTAACTTCATATTAACTTCCCGTTACCCTTAATGACACGTGATTTCCCTAGGCACGTTTTAACACCGATTTAATTTCTGACAACTCGAAAACTTTTAATACCAGAATAATGGAGCAATAGGCAAGTAATCCCTCTCCAATTATTGTTACTAAAAACAATAGCTTGTAGAATATCCCGGCGGTGAGCCAGTCTTGGAGGAGTACCGAGCTTTGCCAGAGGATGACTCCCATAATAACCGAAGCCAGAGTTAACCTGGGAATGCGGGTCTTTAGTTTTTCTGAGGCTCTCAACCAGTCATGCTTTGCCAGGTACTTCAGCAAGATGGCGACATTAACCCATGCTGCTAAAGATGTGGATAGGGCTAGCCCCACGTATCCCAACGGATAGATGAGTGCAGCATTCAGTATGAGGTTCACCGCTACAGAGATAGTGGCGGCCTTCACAGGGGTGCGGGTGTCTTGGCGAGCAAAGAAAGGGACGCCCAGGATTTTTACCAATACATAAGCGGGTAAACCAATCACATAGGCCGAAAGTGTCAGGGCTGTGGCTGCGGTATCGGCAGAGGTGAACTCACCACGTTCAAACAGAATCTGCACAAAGGGATAAGCCAGCACCATGAGAGCCACCGTGGAGGGCAGGGTCAGTGCCAAGGCAAACTCGAGGGCACGGTTTTGAATGTGAAAAGCGGTCTTCATGTGATTGGCTTTGATGCTCTTGGAAAGTTGGGGGAGTAAAGCTGTGGTGACTGCAATGCCAATGACAGCGAGAGGCAGCTGGTTAAGCCGATCTGCATAGAAGAGGTAAGAGACAGCGCCTGTAGGCAAAAGGGACGCAAATACCAAGTTGAGGAAAAGATTGATTTGCACCACACCAGCCCCCAGAGCGCCAGGAGCACCAAGGCGGGCTACTTTTTTTACTTCCTGAGTGAGTCGGGGCTTGCGGAGCCGAATATGCATTCCCACTTGCTTTGAGGCTTTTTTCAAAAGAAACAACTGTAATAAGCCGCCGAAGAAAACTCCCCAGGCAAGAAAAAATGCGTCTTGACCCGGTGCAAAGTAAGCAATCACCAGTGCGGTGATCATACAAATATTCAGAATAATAGGGGCGCCTGCGGCTGCAGCATAGCGGTCGAATGAATTAAGGATTCCGGAGAAGAAGGCAGCCAGTGATATAAATAATATATAGGGGAAAGTGATACGTGCAAGCTCAACGGTGAGTTGGAATTTCTCAGGGGTTGTGCTGAAACCAGGAGCCAAGAACTTGATAACCCAGGGCATACCGGCCTCAAATAATAGCACTAACCCTAGCAAGGTTATAAATAAAGCAGCAAATACATACTCCGCTGAGGCGCGTGCCCATTCGTGCCCACGTTTAACCATCCAACCGGAAAATAGCGGGACGAAGGTGGCGTTGAAGGCGCCCTCTGCAAAGAAGCGCCGAAAGAAGTTCGGTAATTTGAATGCGACAAAAAAAGCGTCGGTTGAAACACTTACGCCCAGAATCGCAGCCATAAGCGCGTCCCTGACAAAGCCAAAAATACGGCTAGCCATGGTGTAGCTTCCAACAGTGGCAACAGCTCGAAAGAGAGACACTAAACTTATTCCTCGGTTAATGCGCCGCTACTATAGACATATAAGTTGGGAAAGGGAAGGGGTTTGCTCTCGATTGGATCCTGTGGATAACTCTGTGTGTATAATTTTCCCATAAAATCCCATTGCATCCCAAATTGTCCCATGCTATACCATAATCACCCCCCGAAAAGGGGGGACAAAAACCATGTGGATAACAATTTTAAGGCTTGGAACGGACACGGAATGACATTGTTTCTGTCAACATTCGTAAACAAAATTGATAAGAAGGGTCGTATCTCCGTTCCCGCGTCTTTCCGCGTTTCTCTTGCAAAACAATCTTTCAATGGCATCGTGGCGTTCCGTTCCTATAAATTCCCCGCTATCGAGGCCATGGGCAGTGATCGTATGCAGCAGTTGAGTTCAAGCGTGGATAACCTCGACCTGTTCTCTGATGACCAGGATGACCTCACCGCCACCATCTTTGCTGACTCTCATATGTTGGGATTTGACGGAGAGGGGCGTATCATGTTGCCCGAGCCTCTCATTGCGCATGCTTCTCTTAATGAAGCTGCAGCTTTTGTGGGTCGTGGCGCTACATTTCAGATTTGGAACCCTGATGACTTTGAGGTTCATCAGCAAGAAGCCCGCCGTCGGGTGCAAGAGCGTCAGATGACTGTCAAGCTGCAGAAAGAGCAGGGTGAGTCATGAGTGCGCCACACATTCCTGTCATGATGAATGAAGTTCTCGAATCCCTTGATCCTACCGATGGGCAAACCTATGTAGATGGTACATTTGGGCGTGGCGGCTATAGCAAAGCCATCTTAGATGCAGCGGATTGTCGTGTTGAAGCTATCGATCGTGACCCTCAAGCCATTGAAGTGGGCAAGCTGATGGAGGATCAATACAAAGGCCGTTTTATGATCCATCAAGGATGCTTTGGTGATCTTGACCGATTGGTCAACATTGATAGCTGTGATGGCGTTGTATTGGATATTGGTGTGTCTTCCCCACAGCTAGATGAAGCAAGTCGTGGCTTCTCTTTTCAGAAAGATGGCCCTCTCGATATGCGTATGTCGCAAGAGGGCCCGACAGCTGCAGAAGTGGTCAACACAAAAGACGAATCAGACCTTGCGGACATTATATATATTTACGGGGAAGAGAGAAAATCTCGCCGAGTGGCTCGCTCTATTGTGCAAGAGCGTGAAGCCAATGGTCCCCTGGAAACGACATTTCAGCTGGCAGATGCTGTCCGTCGAGCGGTTCGTAAAGACCGCTCGGGCATTGACCCAGCAACCCGTACATTCCAGGCTTTGCGCCTGTATGTGAATGATGAACTGAACGAACTCGAAAGGGGCCTGCGTGCAGCTGAAAGGCTGTTGGCTCCTGAGGGGCGACTGGTGGTGGTCAGCTTCCACTCTTTGGAAGACAGAATTGTTAAAACATTTTTGAATAATCGATGTTGTACACACGCCAGAGGATCACGGCACCTCCCTTCTGTGGAGTTACCAATGCAGCCAACCTTCCATTTCCGACATAAAAAGCCCGTGACTGCGCGCGAGTCGGAGGTTGCCGTGAACCCCCGTTCCCGATCTGCAAAACTACGATGGGCCATCCGGACGGATGCCCCAGCAATGGAGATATAAAATGATTCTAAGATCAACATTTTTCCTCTTTTTCATAGCATCCTGTGTTGGGTTTGCTCTCTTTCAAGTGAAACATGAAGTCATTGACGTTGAGAAAGAATTGACGTTTGCTCTTCGTGAGATCAACAGGGAAGAAGAAAGCCTGCATGTATTGAAGGCAGAGTGGAGTTACTTGAATGAGCCACAACGGCTGCAAGCATTAGCGGACAAGTACCTTGATGTGGCACCCATCGCTTCCGAGCAAATGGTCACGTTGACACGAGTTATGGATCACGCGATGAATCCAAGCGTAATTGCAACTCGTTCAGCCCAAGCTCCTATCCGTCCAACAGTTGCTAGCTGGAATGGGAATTAGTTCCTATGGCCAACAGCCCCATTTATGTACCTGATGACATAAAACAATCCCGGGGTTGGTCAGTATTAAACCCATTACAAAATGCTCTTGATGTTGCTCGTAATCGGATGGTGATTGTTGCTGCTGT
>CAJQNC010000111.1 GCA_905479605.1 uncultured Alphaproteobacteria bacterium
GAAAGACATCGCCCGAGCTCTTAGCTCAATGGAGTATCCGTAGGTCATGCCTACTTTTATAGCATATATTCTGTAATTAGTATACTAAAATGCTATAAAGTGTTCGCCTAAAGGCGAGGGTGTTAACCCTATCCCACTCAACTACATAAAGGCACCATTTATAATTCATTAATATTATTTCTATTAATATGTTCTTCTTAGGAGTCAATAATGTTTAAATCTATAATATTCGCCCACCTAACCATTCTAATGATAGGTACATCATTTCAAACTCAGGCTATTGAATTTGAAGAGCTGGGGCATGTCGCAGTGAAATCTGCAACGAAGTGCTTTGATCAAAACAACGTTGATCAACTGGTCAGGAGCTTAAATCAATCCAATGACCCCGAGGATGCACAGGTAATTTTAGCAAAAATTTCCGGCATGGTTGGGCAGCGCACAAAAAGTGAGGAACAGGCGAACAATCCACACCTTCATGTTGTAACAGCATTTGACGAAAACTATGCACCGCATGCGGCAGCTACGTTTTCTTCAGCTCTCATTGCTCGCCATGGGGCAACAACCAAAATAACGTTTCATGTGATGGAAGAGCCTCGTGAAGCAAAACAATTGTCAAGCACGACACGAAACAAATTGCAAAACATCTTAGATCGGTTTGGCGGAGGGTTAGCTGACATTGAGTTTTTAACCTTTGATGAATCCTTACTTTCCCAAGGTCTTTACAGCGTCTACATGGGACAAATACGTGGCGGTGCCGGTAGCTACAGCTCCTTATCTGTCACAGATTCTCAAGAAAGTGATTTCTCCCATGGGCCTGTCCCCATGACCTGGCCTCTCTCAATTATGTACAAAATTCTCATTCCAGAGGTATTTAGTAAATACTTTGGCCAAGATGAACACCGAGTGATGTGGCTTGATACAGATACGGTTGTACTTCAAGACCTGTCTGAAATGTTTAAAACACCTTTTGGTGAAAGCCAAACAATATCGGGTGTTATGGACCCTTTTGCCTATGATCAAAAAACACGACATCTCGGATTAAGCACAAATGATACGTATATCAACGCGGGAGTCATCGGATTTAACCCAAAACTCGACTTACCTTCATACAACCAATCCATTGAGCATTGGATCTCGAAGGGTTACTCAACTCTATTCCCTGAGCAAGACTTACTTTCAGGATCACAAGCGGGTCATATTCAACAACTTCCCAGGAGATGGAATCAGTTTGGGTATGATACCACTTCACCTGATTGGGGTGAGTTTGCACACCTTCCTTCAATCATCCATTATGCTGGATCTAAACCCTGGAAACTGAGCGATTCTTCTCTCTGGCATACGGCTCCAAATCAATATAATAGCTTTGAAGCTCTCTATTGGACGTACCGTTCATTGGGTGGGTTTGCTCCAGAAGAAGTTCAGAATGCCAATGATAGTTCAGCCCAGAACACAAGCCAATTATATAACCTCAAGATTAGTCAGGAATCATGGGGAAGATAACAATATTTATTGAATAAGCACTTAAACACTATAGACTTGTATTTCTATCCAGAAAACGAGTTTTTCTTGAACTACCCTTTACATTTTCCACGCTCACCGTTAGTGTTGGAAACTTGTCATCCGGAGGAGGAAGAAAGGTCCAATGGGAAACATCAGCTTAAAACGCAGCTGGATAATCTGGGGTTGTGCTGCCCTTTTCTTCTGTTATCAATTTATGTTGCGGGTTTCTCCGAGCGTGATGGTTCAAGAGCTTATGACGGACTTTCACGTGGATGCCTATGCCCTGGGGTTACTGACTTCCTTCTACTATTATGGATATGTTAGCATGCAACTCCCTATCGGAGCTATGCTTGACAAATGGGGACCCCGCGTCATCCTTACTACCGCAGCTTTTGTTTGTTGCCTCGCCTCCATAGTGTTCAGCCAATCTGCTACGGTGGAAATGGCTTCTGTCAGTCGCTTTCTCATTGGCTGTGCATCAGCTGCTGGATTTCTAAGCTGCATGAAACTAGCTACTGTCTGGTTCCCTCCCCAAAAGATTTCGATGGTCATTGGTTTTACTCTCTTGTTGGGAACCACAGGAGCCATGTCAGGCAGTGCTCCTCTTTCCTTATTGATGGAACAAATGAGCTGGCGTGACACCATATGGATTACGTCAATCATAGGTGCTTGCCTGTGCGTTATCTCGTGGCTATTGGTACGAGATAATGCTCCTAAGAAACTAGCTAACAAAATAGCCGAGCATCACGAAGTTCTGCAAAATCAACCCACCGTATTGAAGACCTTTTATATCGTTGCCTCAAAACGACAAGCCTGGGTCATCGCAGCTTATGGCATGATGATGTATATCCCCCTCGCCGCTTTTGCGGACATGTGGGGAGTACCCTTTTTAATGGCTATTCATAATTTTGATAAGCAAACAGCAGCCATTGCCACATCTGCCATGTATATGGGTATCGGTATCGGCACACCCTTATTATCGGTCGTCGCAGATCGAACCAAACAATACAAGCCCGCCCTCTGGCTCGGCTCTATGGGCGCCTTCACTCTTTTTTGCCTCACCTTTTACTTGCCTGGCCTCTCTGCAACAACTGTCACTGGCTTCATGTTTGCTGCTGGCATGTGTTTAGGCGGGCAATTCATCGCTTACAGTGTCGTTACTGAAATCAACCCAGTAGAAGTCGCTGGCAGTGCCAGCGCATTCCAAAATATGGTTTGTCTGACAAGTGGAATCATTTTCCAGCCTGTTATTGGTCTCATTCTTAAGCTTTCATGGGACGGCACGATAACAGCGGGCACTCCTCAATATGCGGATCAAGATTACCAATATGCCATGATGCTTATCCCACTTGCACTTGCGATCGCTAGCTTTATCAGTGTCCGGCTTATTAAAGAAGTTTATCCCAATCATGACTTTTCAAATAACTTACAACTTGCTAAAGAATAGCTTAGAAAATTAATCAAGGATTGTTTTACTGTGAAGAAGGCACTGTTGATAGGATCAACCATTACGCTAACCCTTATTGTAACATTTACACTTTGGATATATTGGGAAGACTTATTTCTTTCTAAGAATTACCGAGCCCATAATAGCTCTACCCATCACAAAAGAGTCCTGAGCAAGCATTTCCAAAAATGTGTGACCTTGGACCGTACGCCATCACCTGAATACCCGTTTTCTGGTGGAGGTCGGGTTAATGTTTCACAAATGACCCGTATGAACAAATCTCATGATGGTCCACTTTATGTGGTAAATCTCAGAGAGGATGATGGATTCTACCTCAATAAACAGCCTATTAATTACTATGGCATGCACATTAGAAACGGAAACTTTCGATACCATCAATCTACCAAACCTCGCAAAAAATGGCTTTATAGTTTTCGAAAGTGGCTTCATAATGCACCCCAAGATATTAAGGATTTAAACCCAGCAGACATAGAAACCGAGAGCCAAATCCTCGATCAGCAGGGAATTCATTACGTAAAGTTTGACCTTGCACGGCAACATTTTGCATCAAAATGGGATTTTATTGATAACGCTATCGCCTTATTTGAGTCCCTTCCTTCCAATACCTGGATTCACTTCCACTGTGCAGGGGGGCGTGGTCGTACCACAACACTCATGATTATGTATGATATTTTCCGCAATGCGAAAACCACCTCTCTTGATGATATACTTTCTCATCACCTCTGCTTAGGTGGAGAGAATATTCAGAATATTCATGTGATCCCCGACGGTAGCTGGTCCAAGCGTAATCTAGTAGGTAGATTCCGCCTTTTAGAGACTTTTCACAAATATATGACCTCCCCTGACGGGTATCCCCACAATACATGGTTTAAATGGCTTGACGAACAGGGCATTCCTGTGGAATTTACTTTATCATAATATTTTTTCTAATCTAGCTAAGTCTAACTGGAACAATTATGAAGTTTTTTAAATACGTATTAGGTCTTCTTATTATCCTTCCAGTGACTTATTTTGTTGGTTACACCATCTACGAGCAAAGCTTTGAATCGAAGAACTATAGAGCTCACAATAGTCAGACCCATTTTAGAAGAGCCCTTAGTAAACACTGCATAGATTGCTTTACAAATACCTACCACAGTTCAGATGCATACCCCTTTTCTGGCGGAGGACGAGTCAACTTCCAACAGATGGAGACCCTGCAGAAGAATCACCAGGGTCCCATCTACGTGGTCAACTTGCGTGATGAGAATGGCCTCTACTATAATTTCCATCCGATCAGCTATTACGGTATCAGAGTCGAAGAAGATGGCTACAAGCTCCGCAACCGCAATAAATGGTATCGCCGTCAAGTTATCAATGCTCGCCGACATCTGGATGGTCTTCCAGAAAGTGGAGAAGATCTTCAGGCAGAGGAATTTCTCAACGAAAAGGAAACCCTCCATAAGATGGGTATCCACTACGTCAAATACGAGTTGTTCCGCAAAAATTTCTCCACTGACTGGGAATTTGTTGACCGATTGGTCAACTTGTTTGAATCCTTTCCAAAAGGCAGTTGGGTCCACTTTCATTGTGCAGGAGGTCGAGGTCGTACAACCACTGTGGCCATCATGTATGATATATTCCGCAATGGAACGGACGCGCCCTTAAATGACATTACTTTCCATCACTTTTGTCTTGGTGGAGAGAATATGATGGACACGTCTCTTATCCCGAAGGGAACATGGACCAAAGAGAAACTTGAGGGTCGCAAGGCACTGATTCAAACATTTTACAAGTATATGCAGGCCTCTGATGGATATCCTCACAAGAAATGGTCAACATGGTTGCAAGATCACAATATCCCTATAGAATTCAGCTTTGACAAATGGACAAGCGCGAGCATATGATATCTAAACGATATATTAAATATATACTATTGGGAATTTTCATCGCCTTTCTAGGTGTTGGGACATACTTTCTATGTACCTTTCATACCCCCCCCAACTATCGCACCAGCAGTGCTTTTCCTTCTCCATTCCGCTACCTACATGGCTACCTGCATGGCTACAATACTTTTAATCGCAATGGGTTAAGTAAACTCAATGCGATCGCTAGTGGCTATTTAGATCTCCATCAGCTGAATCAGCTTCTCCTCTCTAACTCAAACCCTGTGGTTGTACTCAATGGAATGAATGAGGACATCCATTATATGAAAGATAAGAATCTGAAATTTTATTGCTTAGATTATTCCAATGAGCAGATTGTTCCCATTAACCGTGGTCCTCTCAAGAATGTAGTTTGTCGCGCTCGTCAACTTGCGGCTGGAATTTTTAATCCTTGGGACGATGATAAGACACAGTTATCCACCGAATCCAAGTTCCTTGCAGATAAAGGAGTGGAATACCTCACTCCCCTCCCCGATAACTGGCTTGCCGACTGGGATTTTATGGATAACATGGTTGATTTCTTTGATAAGGTCGATAAAAAGTCTACTCTTTATTTTCATTGTGGGCATGGACAAGGGCGAACCACAACCATGCTCACCTTATGGGATATGTACAACAATGCTTATGATGTCTCTGCGCATGATATCCTATCACGCCAATACCTTCTTGGGGGTGAGGACCTGCTCGACCTAGAAGAGTGGAAGAATGGAACTTGGTCATCAAACCACTTAAAATCCCGACGAGATCTAGTACTCGCATTTCACCAATATATGAATGCACCTGATGGATACAAAAAAACCAAATGGTCTAAGTGGGTGGCTAAACATCACTTAGGTCCACAAAGGACTGGTATGATGGCATCTCAATAGGATTCTAGCCTTATTTTTCAACTGGAAATTCTATTACAACTGGTCTATACAAGCATCAGATCATTCATAGACTTAGACTTTTGTTATGAAAATTAAAATAAAAACTCTATTACTAATCATTGGATTTATCTTTATATTTGGGGTAGGTGTTGGATACAAAATTCTCACAGAACCCCAAAATCTGCGTTTTTCGTCTCATTCGATCCAGCCTCGACGTATGTTCCAAAACTTTAAGCGTTGCGCTTCTATTAATATGAATGGCCTTCATGATGCCAACTTCTCAGGGAGTGGCTCACTTGTGATTAGTCACCTCAAAGATATGAAGAAAGGCTTCAATAATAACTTAAGGGTTATCAATGGCACAGATGAGAAATCACAAACAACGTTTTACAGGGATCGCACACTCTACTTTCTCTGCATGGACTCTGAGGGTGATAAAGTTGTTTCACACAATATTCGGAAAGGATTTAGCTGCTATGCTAAGCGTTTCATCAGCGGTGTACCTATTCATTTAGATGGTGTGCAACCCGCTATTCTTCATTCAGAAGCTGAGGTCATGCAGGAACTTGACATTCCCTACACCAGCATTTTCCCTATAGATTTTACCTCTAAGTGGGACTACATGGATGAGTTGATCAGTGTATTTGAGCAAGTTAACCCCAAAGACACCCATATCCTGTTTCATTGCACCCGTGGTCAAGGTCGAACAACGACCCTGATGGTTCTCTATGATACCTTCCGCAATCACAAGGTAGCCTCTCTTGATGAAATCGTTGACCGGCAGTACTGTCTGGGAGGAGAAGACCTCACAGACACCACACACCGCCCAAAGGGAACCTGGAAACACGAAGCCCTCGTCAATCGTAAAAGTTTAGTGCAGGCCTTCTATGATTATATGTCAGACCCCAATGGATATGGTCAGGTTGATTGGAACCAGTGGCTTGATGTTAAAGCGAGAGAAGGGTACGCTTATGTTCCCTTAGAATCCGACAAGGGGAACCCCTATAGACATGGAACTCGAGCATAAAACCGGCACTTATGAAAACCAACCTAAAACGCGTCATTACTTTAAGCCTTACTCTCATAATCACAGTGGGTGGATTCTGGTGTTATAAACTTTATACCAGCCCTGGAAATATGCGCCATGCGACAAGCTGGACCCATCCTACCCGACTGGCTAGAGACTTTAAGAGGTGTGTCTCTGTTAACGAGACAGGCCTTGAAAATGCCAGGTTTTCTGGAAGCGGCGCCCTTCCCCTCAACTATCTCGGTAAACTAAAAAGCTCACTTGGCCCTAATCTCTTTGTCATCAACGGCCTTCCTGGTGATGTCTGGCACATAAACGGACGGCACATGCGCCAGCTCTGCTATGGCTATAACGACAATAAGCTCACCCCAAGTGCGAAGCGACAAGGCTATCAATGCAGAATTCGTCAATTTCTTGCAGGAGTCCCCTCAGTAGCCGACCAAGTTCCAACACAGCTCATCCAGTCGCAGTCGCAACGTATGCAAGAAGAAGGGATCCGCTATCTAGCACCTTTACCTGAACACTGGACGTCACAATGGAATTATGTGGATGAGCTTATAGAGGTATTTGATAACACTGATCCAACTCATACCCATCTCCACTTCCACTGCGAATATGGCAAAGGCCGTACAACGACAATGATGGCCCTTTATGACATCTATCTCAATGGCAGGAGCATACCCATAGAAGACATCATTAACCGGCAGTACTGCATTGGTGGAGAAGACCTTAATAATACCATTGCCTATAAGAAGGGCACATGGACACAGCAAGGCCTCGTGAATCGGCAAAACCTGATCTATGCCTTTTACGATTACATGCATGACCCAAATGGACATGGTCAACAAAAATGGTCTACGTGGCTAAAACAGCAAGAAGCTAAAGGTTACGCCTACCTCCCCAAAGGAAGTAAGGCAAGCCACCCCCACCGCACCGATGATCGAGTTTGATTTTTTTAAATTAACACTGGAAAAAACCCCCGATATGGGCTATATACTCCCCATTCCTATTGAGGGCGATTAGCTCAGCGGGAGAGCGTCTCGTTTACACCGAGAATGTCGGGGGTTCAAATCCCTCATCGCCCACCAGGGATTCCCTGGTTTTTTGAGAAGTCTCAAAATGTTTCAAAAGATTACGGAAGCAAAACGGAAGCAATTTATGAAGATTCAAAAACTCTCTCCACTCATTTGTAACCAGTAGGTCCTTGGTTCGAATCCGAGTTCCGGCACCAGAGTTTCACTAGGTTTTTAAAGGTTCTTAGTTTTGTATCTTATTTTCGGGGAGCATATGGGGAGCAAACTTAAAGATTTCGAATCCCAAGCTTTTTTAAAGCCCCTCTAATAAATCGATAAACCAATCTGCATAACTATCATCCACTTCCTTGCCATTTTGAAGGGCATGGATATAGACTTCCTCTACACAGTTGATAATCAGCCTTATGATCACCCTGCTACTCACCGAGCTTAATATGAACCTCTTTTAATAAACGTAAATGTCAATTGGAAAGCTTTTAGGAAGCCTATGGCTAATCGAATTCAGATTAAGATAACATGTCATCAAAACGGCGCAATTTGCACTTTAGAAACAGAAGTATGTCAGGGGTAAAGCTTATCACTGTATAAGGGAAATAAATCTTTGGCTATTTTAAAGAAATTTTAGGTTAATTCTTTATGAATACCGGTTGATTATTATAAAGTTTCACCTACAGGCATTTAAAGAAGCAAATTATTGATGCAGTTTCTGCCCCTGAAGAGGCATTACCTATGCACATGTTATCAATACAAGTACCTATACATTGTTTGTCATTACAGCAGTTTGTGAGATTTGAATCCTTCATGCACTTCCCACGACAGCTAAGCTTGGTGCAACTTTGAGATTTCTTATTAAAGGATAAGATTTGATCCTTTGCTTTATGACTATCCTCTGAGCTGAGGTCATAATTTTTATACTGTTCGTATATTTCCTCAGACGATGATCCTTTTTGAATCTCTGCTTTAATCATATCGGAGGTAAGAACTTCTGCTTTTACTGCTGGAATTGTGAAAGCAAATATGGAGAGGGCTATGATTATCATTCTATGCATGGGGCCAGTCCTTTTTATATGAAGAATATTATCGTTTTTATCATTCTATGTAGGAAATATTAATAATTTATTAATTCACTGATCTTGTGCCCAACTACCCGTAGGGTTTTTAGGGTTCTATGAGAGCTAAAGGAGCCTAATTTTCATGCATGTAGGGTAGTGTGAAATGATCTAGATCTTCTATTGATGCCTATGCTAGCCTCAGAGCTGGTTAGGAGGGAACTAGAATCTATCGACATTCATCTTAGCCAAATGAGTATTCTAGTGATTTGGACAAATGCAAGGAATGCACTTGCTGTTTTATCGTAACGTGTCGCAACTCTTCTAAAATTTTTGAGCTTGTTAAAACGCCTCTCGTCAAGGTTTCTCTCCTTGTATAACTCCTTGTCATATATTCTTTCAAT
>CAJQNC010000112.1 GCA_905479605.1 uncultured Alphaproteobacteria bacterium
ATGTGCAGCGTTATATCGAGGAACAGGAAGAACATCACAAAAAAGATGACTTTAGGATTTCAGAATTCTAGGGTTTACCCTTTTAATCTACTTTCCAAGCATTAATCAAACCAACGGCTTTAGCCGGTGAGTGGTTGATCATATTTGTATATAGTTTAGTTTAACAGTAGCGTTTATAGTAAGCGAAATATCTTCTGAGGTTCGACAATGAACTCTCCTAATTTGCAGATTATTGTAGCTTCGATAATTGATGCCCCACCTGTTTATGATCCCGGTGGAAAGACATTTATGGTAGATGACTTTTGCGTTTCACTTCCAGAACTGTGGTGTAATGTGGGCCGTGATCTCCTGATGAATCTTCAAGACAAAGCTGTTGAGAGAGGCTCTGTTCAGACGTTAGTTGTGTGTGGTGATCATGATGGCCCAAAGAAAGCATTCCTAGAGGAATCCGGACTTGGGACGACATCACGTTGGTATGTGAATCAAATGTGGGGTTAAAGTGTGATGAAGTATCGTAACCCTTTTCATGTGAATGTATTTCCCTATCGTGTGCAAAAAGGACAAATTGAATTTCTATTGATGCGCAGACTTCCCCATGGGGGTGGGTTTTGGCAAGGGGTTTCCGGAGGAGTTTTGGTGGATGAGGATAGAACTCTTGCTGCCGAGCGGGAGCTTGAAGAAGAGACAGGGTTTCAAACAGGTGTCCAGTCTCTAGGCTTCACCTACTCCTATCCTGTCGGAGAAAAAGATAACCCTAAATATGCTCCTGATGTGAAAGAAGTTGTTGAACATGCGTTTGTAGCGGATGTTTCGGGTTTGGGGGAGACAATTCTTTCCCGCGAGCATGACGCTTTCAAATGGCAGAGGTTCTCTGATATTGATATGAAAGAATATATAGCGTGTAGGTATTGCCCAACTTCCTAGTTCTATGGATGGCATCAACAACAATAGCCTTCAAACCACCTGAGTCTCAGTCTACAAGAACTCTGTGTATGTATTAAGATGGGCGTTAGCTGTTTGGTGATCCTCTCAGAGGATCACTTTCACGATACTCTACTTGCAGCCTCTGTTGTCTCGCGGGGTCTGATAAACATTAGTCCTTCGAAATAAGATAATGCATATTCTTTTAAGGTGATTGGTTTATTCTCGTCGAGACCATAAAAAACATCGTTTCCAATAGGTGTATCCAGACTACTCCCTAGAGATTTATAGCCAAAACACAGACCTAGCTGTCTCTTTGTCTTGTGATCCTCATAATACCTACTTTCGTATTGATATTCTTTGTTAGGGCCTTCTGGCAAATATGAAAAATCTCGTGTTGAGGAGGTCTAGTGGGCAACATAACTTCGAATTTGCCCCTTTTTATAATTAATAGATACTTAGGCTGCAAACGCTGAGTATGAAAGAGATTTTGAAACGAGTTCTTTATAACTCACCTGTAGTTTTGCAATTGGAAACCCCTCCGGATACTTTATATAACACTCTAGATTATCGAGTGCAGCAACCTCAGATGGCATTACAATGGGTTTTATACGTTTTGTGTGGTTTAACGACACACCATCCCGAATGGTATTGGCACCATAGGAAATGTTTTCTTGTGTTTCTTCAATCTCCGAATCCCCTAAAGTCTTGGATATCCAGTGAGTTGTTTCGCTATGTTTATTTAGTGCTGCAGTGAACACAATCCGGGAAGACTCATCCCAAAATGAATCTGATTGAGAGGAGCCTGAGGGAATGAGGGCCTCAGCGAATCCTTCCAACTCTGTTTGAGTGTGACACTCTTGGAAGAGATTCCAGGATACACTTCGCACATCAAGAGGATTTAGAAGGATATCCGTCTCTGGATTATAGAACTTCTCCACCATGTCCCCCGTTGTGTCGACGATTATAGCTCGATTAGCTCGTGCTCGTATTTGAGGCATGAGTGTTCGAAATATTCTTCGAGGCAAATCCAAACGTCCGAGTGCGGAAGTGTTACTGGCTGTTGCTGATGTGCTCGGATGTTCCATCAATGACCTCATGGTGAAAGAGGAGATTTTTGAGAATACAGGTTACTCTGGGGATAAGCAGGATATATTAAATTCAGATTACAGTCCTTCTGATCTGATGGAACAGGCTGTTAAAATGGTGAACGGTAAGGTCCTTCAGAAAAGAAAGATGTTGAGCTTAAGGCAGTTCTTGGATTGTGTTGAAGAGGTCTACGTCCATGCCCTCCAGAAAGGTGGTGGAGTCGATGAGGGATATGCCGACTGGTTTATTGATTTGTTAGAAGGGTAATTAATCCCTATCTCCTTGTTTTTGAAATAGAGTTATACGAAGGGGAGCAATAGGCTATCAATATTCTTTCATGAGGTGGCCCTGACATCCTACTTGCTGGCGCTTGAATTATTTTTGCAACATGCTAAGAATTACTATAACTATATGAATTAGAATTATTTTTTAATGCCTGCGGGGGATGTTAGAAATGACTGCACAAAATTATTCTTCAAAACTTAGTTTTCTTAGCTGCCATGTTGGGCTTGGGGTTGCTATGTTAGTAGCACCTGCTATGGCAATGGACCCAGAGGGTGGTGATTCTGAAAATAGCCACTCTACAACCGTTAGAGCTATTGAAACCCAAGATAACTCTGCTTCAAGAAGTGTGTCGCTTGCTCCAGCTGCTGGAGAGGAATCGGCGGACAGCCTCCAACATTCACTGCAATCCATTTCTGCTCCTTATTTCCCCTTGCTTACCCTTGGAAGAGTACTCTACGAATTAATGGTAGGTGAAATTGAGGAGGATGGGCTTATTTACCGCCCTGATAATATAGGAGCCTTTTCCACTTGGATGCGTGGAGAAAGCCTTGATATCGATGGAGTTGGTGAACGAAACATCAGCGCCCTGGACTCTCAAATGTTCTTGCCACTATTGCCGGAGTCGATAGAGGTAGTAGACTCCAATGAACTAAAATTAACGTATCGTTTCTACCCCCAGTCTATAGGTCGCCCAGGAGACTTGAGAGGTTATGCCCTGACTGTCTTACGTACCCTTAAAGAAGGAGAAATCCTTGATGACTTACCTGTGCAGGATATCTTTGTATCTCTTTCTAACGCGTACAAAAAGAGATATATATCGTTACCAATGGCGCTAACGTCACAAGCCGAAGCCACCTTGATGGTAGAACAAGACCCAAATAGCGCATACTTTTCTGATATTCGACGACTCGCGAATGCCCATGAATTAACTTACGGAAAAATCGTTTAAATATTGAGTGATGAAAAGGAAATTCATCCTTTGGAGTTGATGCATGCACGCTTTCATTTGGGGGTTATGTATTTGCAGGGGCTGGGTGTTGAGAGAGATCCTGCTGAAGCGGCGCGCCAGTATAGATTTGCAGCAGAGCAAGGGCACACGGATGCACAAATTGCATTGGCGTCTATGTGTTATATAGGGGAAGGTGTTGAGAAAGACTCAGCCTAAGCTACCCAGTGGTTTGAGGCTGCTGCAGAGCATGGAAATGCAAGAGCGCAATATGTCATGGGGGCATTCCATCTAGATGGAGAAGGTGTTGAGCAAAGCACTCCTGAAGCAGTTCGTTGGCTTACTGAATCGGCAGAGCGTGGAAATGCCGAGTCTCAATGTATGCTGGCAACTATGTATAAGGATGGAATAGGAGTAGAGCAAAACTCTGCAAAAGCTTTCCGTTTTTTTGATTCTGCTGCAGATCAGAGAAATGCTAACGCACAATATAATCTAGGACTTATGTACCGAAAAGGTACAGGGGTTAAGAAAGATCTCACTCGGGCCGCACACCACTTTAAACTCGCTGCAGATCAGGGGCATTCAGAGGCCCTCTGCAGCTTGGGAATTATGCATGAAACTGGAGAAGGTGTGGAGAAGAACACCTATATGAGCTTAAGATATTTTCTTTTTTCTGCAATACGAGGGAATCTATGGGCTCAATATAGCTTAGGCGTCATATATCGTCTAGGGGACGATGTTGAGAGAAATGATGCGGCAGCTTTCCTATGGTTTACATTAGCTGCTGCGCAGGGATTTTCAATGGCAGAATATAGTTTAGGTATGATGTACCTTTTCGGAGAAGGGGTTGAAAAAAATGCTAAGGAGGCTGTTCATTGGTTAACCCAGGCCGCAGATCAAGGTCATATAGAAGCACAAAGAGCTTTGTTCTCTCTATACCGTAGAGGCGAGGGCGTTGAACAAAACTTGGTGGAAGCCTTAAGATGGATTGCGGCAGCTATAGAGCATGGAACCCCGGATGAGCAATCAAGCCTAGCTGGGGCATATTACGTAGAACAAAATTTTGTTGAAGCTGCCCGATGGTTTAGGCGTGCTGCTGAGCAAGGGCATGTAAGGTCGCAATATAACTTGGGAACTATGTACTTACATGGTCAAGGTGTTGAGAAAGACTCAGCCGAAGCTACCCAGTGGTTTGTACGTGCTGATAAACAGGGACATGAAGATGCACAGCACGCATTGACTGTTATCCAAAGAGAGGTGAATGCAGAGAAGGGAGATGCGGATGCCCAATTTGAATTGGGGGTCGTGAGTTATGTAGAGAGAGAGTTCCCAAAAGCGCTAAAATTCTTAAGTGATGCGGCTCAGCAGGGCCATGCTCAAGCACAGTTTAATCTTGCAGTTATGTTTCAAAGAGGCGAGGGAACTGTTCCAGACCTTAATGAAGCTTTAAGGTGGTTCCAGATGGCTGAGGAGAATGAGTATCCAAGTGCATATGGTGCAGTTGCTGAAGCACAATTTGCTATCGGATTACAATTTTCAAAAGCCGGAAGTTTTGCGAAAGCGATAGAATGGTATCAAAAGGCATCGGAAAGAAACCATTTCAAGTCTCAGTATAACATAGGTATTCAATACCTAGATGGAGAAGGTGTTCATGAGGATCCTCATGAGGCTTTAAAGTGGTTTGAGCGTGCTCTGGAGGCCGGACATCCTAAGGCACAGGAAATGGTTGCAGAAGCGCAGCACTGCATTGCATTGGATTTTCACAAGTCTGGAGATTGTAGGGAGTCCTTAAGATGGTCACAAGAAGCCTCTAAGAATGGACATGCTGTAGCAACCTACAATGTAGGGATAATCTATTTAGAAGGAGAAGGTGTTCCTGCAGATCCAGTTGAGGCCTTAAAGTGGTTTGAGCGCGCTGTGGAACTCGGATTCTCTAAGGCAGAGAAAATGGTTGGGAAAGTGCAGAACAGCATTGCATTGGATTTTTATAAGTCTGGAGATTATGGGGAGTCCTTAAAATGGTCAAAAGAAGCCTTCAAGCACGGACATGCCGTAGCAACCTACAACGTAGGAGTACAATATTTAGAAGGAGAGGGGGTTCCTTTAAACCCAGTTGAGGCTTTAAAGTGGTTTGAGCGTGCTGTGGAACTTGGGTATCCGAAGGCACAGAAAATGGTTGCTGGGGTACAGCACAACATAGCAATCGATTTTGATAAAGCGGGAAATCTTCGGGAATCTTTTAAATGGGCCAAAAAGGCTGCTGAAAATGGGCACGCTAATGCGATCTATAATGTAGGTATATTCTATTTAAAAGGACAGGGTGTTAAGGAAGATATTTATGAAGCTGAAAGATGGCTTTCTCTTGCTAAAGAAAAGGGGTCCTTAGACGCACAAAAGGTTCTTAGTATAGCTCAGTATGATATATAGCATTTTAGTATACTAATTACAGAATATATGCTATAAAAGTAGGCATGACCTACGGATACTCCATTGAGCTAAGAGCTCGGGCGATGTCTTTCCTGGATTCTGGAAAGTCTCGCAAAGACGTGTGTGAAACCTT
>CAJQNC010000113.1 GCA_905479605.1 uncultured Alphaproteobacteria bacterium
CTGCGCGGCACAAGATCTATGAGAGCTGTGGTTGGAAACTATTTACGCCTCGACATGCCCCCTCGCCCACCCTCGAAGGGCAGCTAACCTTTGCCCTCAAACATGAGGGGTTGGAACTTGCCGTTCTTAAAAAGTTATTCGAGATCATTGACCCTGATGAGATTGAGCAAATGGTTTATGATAAGCCCACCAGCCGCTACATACGCCGCATTTGGTTTTTGTATGAATGGCTAACAGAACATACCCTTAATATCCCGAACGCTGAGCAAGGGGCTTATGTGGATGCAGTGGACCCTAAGAAGCAACTGGCTATTCAAGGCATGCGCTCCCCCCGCCATCGGGTGATGAATAACTTGCCTGGACCACCAGAATTCTGTCCTATGGTATATTGGACCCCCCTCCTACAACGATACAGCAAGGCAAATTTAGCTGCCCGTGCTCGCGAAATCATTAGTGGCATCTCGTCAAGTCTCCTGGAACGCACTTCGGCTTTCCTGATGTTGAAAGACTCTAAATGCAGCTTCGAAATTGAGGGAGAGAATCCACCTGAAAATCGTATTCAACGCTGGGCCAGAGCCATTCGAGATGCTGGACGAGAACGCCTGGATGTGAAAGAGCTACTACGCTTACAGAAAGTTGTCATTGGCGATACTCGCTTTGTTCACCTGGGCTTACGGTCTCGAGGGGGCTTTGTTGGCGAACACGAGCGAGGATCTCGCCTGCCTTTACCTATCCATATCAGTGCCCGACCCAAGGATTTAAGCAGCCTGATGGAGGGCCTCGTTGAGTTTGATAACTCCTATGCTGAGGACCTACCGCCCATTGTTGCCGCTGCCATACTGGCTTTTGGGTTTATTTACATCCACCCCTTTGAAGACGGTAACGGCCGCCTGCATCGATACCTCATTCACCACGCGCTCTCTCGCCGTGGATTTAACCCCCCAGGTCTCATATTTCCCGTATCAGCTACCATTCTTGAGCGGGTTGATGTGTATCGCTCCGTGCTGGAAAGCTACTCACAGCGCCTGCTACCACTAATCCAGTGGAAACCGACACCCGAGATGAACGTACAGGTATTTAATGAAACTGTTGATTTTTACCGCTATTTCGACGCAACTCCGCATGTAGAGTTTCTCTATGCTTGCGTTGAGAAAACTATCCGCTTTGACCTCCCCGAAGAAGTTGAATTTCTAAGGAAGTATGATCGCTTCAAAGCACAGGTCAATAATCTGGTAGATATGCCTGCCTCAATGGTGGACCTACTGTTCAATTTCCTAAAGCAAAACCAAGGTCACCTTTCTCAACGAGCTCTTGATAAGGAATTTGCCAGACTTACAGATCAGGAAGTGCAGGTAATTGAGGAATTGTATACAAGCATGTGGCAGCTCGAATCGAGTTAATGCGACTTACTTAGCCAAATCCTGCATGACCTTAGAGGTAAAATCATTGGGGTTAACGCCTAACAAAAGATGAGCTTCATCAGCTATAGCCTCTACCAAAGGTTTTACCCATGCCATCTCTGCCTTGGTAAAGTTTTGCAGAACGTAGCCTGTGACTTGCTCCTTACTTCCAGGATGATCAATTCCCATACGTACCCGCCAATATTCCTTACCTAGATGAGAGTCGAGACTTTTCAATCCATTATGGCCCCCTGCACCACCACCTTGCTTTACCCGTACTTTTCCATCAACCAGGTCCAGGTCATCATGAAAAACAAAGGTGTGGTCTAAAGGAATTTTATAAAAGGAAGCCATCTGGCTGGTAGGAATGCCAGATTTATTCATATATGTCAGCGGCTTAAAGCAGATTATTTTGTGGTTGTCGATGTGGCCTTCGGAGTAAATGCCACCAAACTTTGCTTTTTCAGGGGAAAATCCATAGCTATCGATAATCTCATCGATAGCCATGAAACCAATGTTGTGGCGGTTCTTCTCGTATTGGGGCCCAGGGTTACCCAGGCCCACAAACAAGTACATGAGTTACTCAGAGGAGGCTTCGCTTGAGCCTTCCTCAGTTGTCTCTTCTCCTTCAGCAGCTTCGCCCTCATCTTCATCTGTCTCCTTCATAATTGTTGGAGCAACCACGTTTGCGATTACATCATCGCGCTCGGGGTGAAGAGGAACAACGCCTTCAGGCAATTTCAGGTCAGCGAGGTGGATAGTACCATGGATCTCAAGACCTTCCAGATCAACGATAATCTCCTCTGGCATGTTATACACATCACATGTGGCATCCAAAGCATGCACAGAAATATTTAATACTCCACCCTTCTTCATACCTGGAGAGAGAATCTCATTAATGAAGGTAATAGGAATGGCAACGTGGATGTTGGTACCCTTCGTGACACGCACAAAATCGAGGTGAATGGGCACGTCGGTTACTGGGTGAAACTGAACATCGCGTGGCAAAGCTTTTTCCTTGCCTTTACCTAAGTCCAGGTCATAAATCTTTGAAAAGAAACCTGTAGCATGCAATTCTTTGCTTAACGCCACCGGCTCTACCGTAAAATGAACAGGATCTGACTCTCCACCGTACAAAACGGCAGGGATTCGATCACTGCGGCGAGCCTCGCGGGAAGCGCCTTTTCCGGTATTTTCGCGAATTTCACCCTTAAATTGATTCACGGAACTCATGATGATCTCCTTTAAAAAACGTCAATGGTGTATTCATATACAACTAATTAAATAAAATTGAAACCGATTTTTCTAGGCTTATACGATCAATAGCCTCTCCTAACAAGGGAGAAAGTGGAATTTGGCGGATTTTCTTGCATTTTTCCACCTCCTCCGTGGCTTGGATACTATCAGTGACAACCATATGTTCTATGGACGAAGCGGTGATCCGCTCAACTGCTGGACCTGAGAAAACCCCATGAGTCACATAAGCTGACACCGATGCTGCTCCTGCATTCACCAAAGCCTCAGCAGCGTTGCAAAGGGTCCCAGCTGAATCAACAATATCATCGACGAGAATGCATTTGCGCCCATGAACATCGCCAATGATATTCATGACCTCTGATGAGCCAGGCTTATCCCGGCGCTTGTCAATGATGGCCAAACCTGAATCAATCTTGCTGGCGAGAGATCGCGCACGCACCACGCCCCCTACGTCTGGAGAAACCACCAATGTATCATCGTTGCTAAAGTGTTCTTTAATATCTCTTGCAAACAAGGGTGTCGCAAATAAGTTATCAACAGGAATATTGAAAAAGCCCTGGATTTGACCTGCATGCAGATCGAGAGTCAGCACCCGGTCTGCACCGGCTGTGGTAAGAATATCTGCTACTAGTTTCGCAGAAATAGGGGTACGAGGGCCGGACTTACGGTCCTGACGCGCGTAACCATAGTAGGGAATTACCGCAGTTATGCGCTTAGCTGACCCACGTTTAAGCGCATCGATTGCCACCAAGAGCTCCATGAGGTGATCATTGGCCGGTTTGGAGGTGGATTGAATGACAAAGAGATCTTCACCCCGAATATTCTCTTGGATTTCAACGAAAACTTCGTTATCACTGAAGCGCTTGATTGTTGCCTTGGTTAAAGGGCAGTCAAGCACTTGCGAAATCCCCTCTGCTAGAGGTTTATTACTATTACAGGCAATGATTTTCATGTTCTTTTCTGTCTAATCTAATCACACTTAATTTGGTGAGAAAGTAGCAACCTATAGCCCTCCTGTAAAGGGGATGATCTATAAGGATCACACCAGGACTTTGCTAAAAAATCAGCGTCACACTATAAACCACATGCCCCGGCCATTGAACCGGAGGCCATGACACCTCAAAACTATTCTATCATTTGAAAAAACCTCTAAATCCAGGACACCCCTTCCTTCTGTTTCTTCTCCATGCTATAAGCTGTTCCATGACCATGACAGCAGAGAAAATGACTGATTCTGACGAGCTTACACCCATGCGGCAGCCTGCGCCTCCTTCCTTGTCTCAACTTTTTGAGGAACAGTTTAAGGCTTTAAACCCCCCGCAAAAAGAAGCTGTGGAGCATACAGAAGGGCCTCTCTTGGTTCTGGCTGGCGCTGGAACAGGGAAAACGCGGGTACTAACAACTCGTCTTGCCCATATCGTTCTGCAAAAGAAGGCCTGGCCCTCTGAGATTCTAGCGGTGACCTTTACCAACAAGGCTGCAGGTTCTATGCGTGAACGGATATCACAACTGGTAGGTGGCAGTGCGGAGAGCTTGTGGCTAGGAACCTTTCACTCTATTTGCGTACGTATACTCCGTCGGCATGCGGAAGCTATTGGCTTGAAGTCCGGCTTTACTATTCTAGACCAGGATGACCAATTACGCCTTATCAAGCAAATCCAACAGGCCGAAGAGATCGATGATAAAAAATTCACTCCCAGGGTTATGGCTAGCATTATCAGCCGTTGGAAAGACCGAGGTCTGACGCCGGATAAAATTACTCAGGCTGAGCTTGGAAGTGGGAAGCAAGGATTTGAAACTGTTGCTTTTCATGTATATAAAATCTATCAGCATCGCTTACAGATTCTTAATGCGGTTGATTTTGGCGACCTGCTGCTGCTCTGTCTTAAGCTGTTTGCAGAACAACCAGAAGTCTTGAACCAATACCGTGAACAATTTAAGTATATCCTTGTGGATGAGTATCAAGATACCAACGTGGCCCAGTATCTATGGCTGCGGCTACTAGCTCAGGGGACCATGAACATCTGCTGTGTGGGTGATGATGACCAGTCCATCTATGGTTGGCGAGGAGCTGAGGTCGGCAACATCCTTCGTTTTGAGAAGGATTTTGCTGGTGCCAAGGTCGTTCGTCTCGAGCAGAACTATCGTTCAAGTGGTCACATTTTAGGGGCGGCCTCGGCATTGATTGCCAAAAACCAGACCCGCCTGGGCAAAGATCTGTGGACCGACAAGGACACAGGCAATAAGGTACTCATCCGTAGCGTCTGGGATGGTGAAGAAGAAGCTCGGATGGTTGGCGATGAAATTGAAGCCCTGCAACGCAAAGGCAACTCCTTATCAGAAATGGCGATCCTAGTAAGGGCTGGCTTCCAAACTCGTGAATTTGAAGAACGGTTTATTAATCTTGGCATTCCTTACCGGGTTATTGGCGGCCCTCGATTCTATGAGCGCATGGAAATCCGTGACGCTTTGGCGTACCTGCGAATTGTAACTCAGCCCAATGATAGTCTTGCTTTTGAACGAATCATTAACACCCCTAAACGGGGCATTGGTAATGCTACTGTCCAAATCCTCCACCAATACTCTCGCATGGAGGAAGTTCCCCTCATGCAAGCGGCAGCTCGCTTAATAGATACCGATGAGATTCGAGGAAAAGCCAATACATCTTTAAAGAGACTGTTAGAAGACATCGCGCGCTGGCGGCGAGAAATGGATAGCATTGAACACGGTGAACTGGCCCGAATTATCCTTGATGAATCCGGTTACACAGCCATGTGGCAAGCAGATAAATCGCCCGATGCCCCAGGACGCTTAGAAAACTTGAAAGAGTTGGTAAACGCGATTGATGAATTCGAGAACCTGCAAGGATTTTTAGAACACGTAAGCTTAGTTATGGAAAACGCTGGCGCCTCTCTGGATGATATGGTTAGCATCATGACCCTCCACAGTGCCAAAGGCCTGGAGTTTGACACAGTCTTCCTGGCCGGTTGGGAAGAAGGCCTATTCCCGCACCAGCGCGCACTTGATGAAAATGGCATTTCTGCTCTGGAAGAAGAACGTCGCCTCGCTTATGTGGGTCTCACCCGTGCGAAAGTTCAGTCTATCATTACTTTCGCAGCAAATAGGCGGATCCACAACCAATGGCAATCCAGCCTTCCTTCACGATTTATTGGTGAATTGCCGGAAGAGCATTGCGAGATAATTGGCTCTAATGGTATGCAGCAACATGTATCTCGCCCCCGACGATTCCAATCCTTCCCCAAAAAATCAACTTCTTTGCCGTCTCAAAAGAAAAGTGAAGTCGATTATAGCCAGGGTGACCGGGTTTTTCACATGAAATTTGGCTACGGTCATATTGCCTATGTAGATGGTGACAAACTAGAAATCAATTTCGACCATTCTGGCCTGAAGAAGGTGATGAAAAGCTTTGTGGATCCTGCCTAATGACCGACTCGACCTTATGGAAAATTACCTTTCCTTTACCCGAAAGTCGCTTTGGACAATTATTTTCAGATGCTCTGGAGTTTGAATGCGTTTCTTCCAGCTGGCATGAAAATCCCGATAATTCCCAGGAGTGGATATTCCAGGGTCTTTATGAAACGCTTCCCGACTTAGATAATACGAAATCCTTGCTTTCTCCTTTATGGGAAAACATAGGGTTAGATATCCCAAATTATAAACTAGAAGAAGTTCCACCTCAAGACTGGCTCAAAGCAACTTATCAGAACTTTCCTCCCCTCGAGATCGCAAGCTTCTACATATATGGCACCCATGTGGAAAATCCTCAACCAGGCGATCGAATTGCCCTGAATGTGAACGCAGCGACAGCTTTCGGCTCAGGGGAACATGAAACTACCGAAGGCTGCCTTCTCGCTATTCACCAGCTGGCTCAGAAGCGACAGTTTGCAAACCTCCTAGATATGGGCTGTGGATCAGGCATTCTGGCCATGGCTATGGCGAAAACATTTGATTGTGGGGTTCTTGCTGTAGATAACGACCCAGAAGCTGTCAAAATGACTCAGCAAAATGCTTACCTCAATAATTTGGATCAACAAGTTATTCCTCACCTCAGCGAAGGCTTTGCAGATTTTTCTGTTCAACAGGAAGGTCCCTATGACCTCATAACTGCTAATATATTAGCTGGCCCCTTATGT
>CAJQNC010000114.1 GCA_905479605.1 uncultured Alphaproteobacteria bacterium
TGCTCATTGTTCCTCCAATGTAAGTCTATCATTGAAAAAATTATAACCTGATGACAGAGAAAGTTACACACTAATTAGACCGGATGGGGGACTTTTGCAGAGGTTTCTTATAATATGTCACTTTCTCTTGCATATTTAAAATCATTCCGATAGAAAGAGGGTCCGTAATAAACAATATGGAGTATTTGCTGATGCTTCACATAAATATAACGACCAAGGTACTCACATGTTGTTTCCATTGTCACAAACTTCGATTGTTTTATAATACCAACTGAGGTAATACCCATGACAACCGCTACTGCAACTTTCCCTACCGACACTCAATCCGACGTAAATATTCCCTACCTGAAGAAGGTCATTTACTCATGCATGCTTGGAAATGCACTTGAGTGGTATGATTTCGCTCTGTACGGATACTTCGCTACCATCATTGGTAAGCTGTTCTTTCCTTCCACATCCGATTTTGCGTCTCTCATGGCCACTTTTGGTGTCTTTGCTGCAGGCTTCCTGATGCGTCCGCTCGGGGGTATCATTTTTGGTTATATTGGAGATAAGATAGGCCGCCGCAATGCTATGATGTGGTCTATATATATTATGGCCATCCCAACAGCAGCCATTGGAGCCCTACCAACCTTTGAGAGCATAGGATTTTTTGCCCCTCTCTTACTGACTATTATTCGCCTTCTTCAAGGTGTGTCGATGGGTGGCGGCTTTACAGGCGCTATGATTATGGTTGTTGAAAACTCTGACACCCAACGGCGCGGATATTTTGGTAGCTGGGTTGTATTCAGCCTCTTAATCGGTGTTCTACTAGGATCAGCTATCGCCATGCTAACTACCCATGTGCTGAATGATGAACAGCTTTATTCTTGGGGTTGGCGGGTGCCGTTCCTCTTAAGTATCTTTGGAGGCTATATTGGCACATACATGAAGAAGTATCTTCATGAAACAGAAGAATTTAAGGAAGAGCATAAGGATTCCAGCCCTTCAATTCCCATCATGTCCCTTTTAAAGGATAACATCCGTACTATTGTTTATGTCATTGGGATCGAGCTAACTCTCTCAATCGGCTTCTACCTCATTGTAGCCTTTATTAACAACTATCTTACAACAATGGTGGGCATGTCCCACGGCAATGCTCTATTACTGAATACAATCAGTATTATAGCAATGGGCATCATGATCCCTATTTCAGGTCGCCTTAGTGATATCCATGGACGAAGGAAGGTCCTTATCGCTGGAGCTCTAGGATTTGCATTCTTCACTTATCCGCTATTCCAGTTCCTAGGTGCTGCGCCGCTGGTTTATCCACTTTTGGCACAGGTATGTCTAGCCCTGCTTATGGGACTATTTTTCGCCCCAATACCTGCAACACTTGTCGAATTGTTCCCATCTCAAATTCGTTATACAGCTATGTCTGTTGCTCACAGTCTGAGCATGACCATTTTTGGTGGAACTGCACCCTTTATGGCGACATGGCTCATTGCGATCACAGGCGACGAAACTTCACCAGCTATTTATCTAGCTGTAGCATCATTGATATCAGCCATATGTTTGCTCAAACTGAGAGATAATCGCGGAAATTGCTTGAAGCAATAAGGTTACGAACTGCACCAAATTTTCATTGGGTTCTTTTCTTCAAAACCTTAGCAAGAGCATATTGGGCACATTTCTTACCATACAAAGGAACATGGTGTTCAAGCACACTGACCATGCGAGGTTTGCACATCTTATTGGATGTCCCGCAGGTTCTTTGTTCACAGCTACCACTTGGATGATCACAGTACATTCCACCGTCGCTCATACACTGCTCATAAAAACGGCGCACACTCTTTCGTTCCATAGTAGCTAGCTGCAGACTATCAAGCCTCAGCTCTCCTCTTTGAAACGATACTTTTCTTAATGGATAGGGTAGAATTTCATTTAGCTGACCGTTCCATAAGGCATGTGCCCTAGGAGTGCTTTCGGTAAAAGAATAAGCCTGCTCTTGACTTCCAATAAGCAGGACCAGGCTCAAAAGTTTAAAGGTTTGATGCATCTATCATCCCCTCTTTTCTCACTGCTCTTTTATTCATTTAGGCAGTTTCTGTATCTAATAGAAACAAATAATTAAAGGCACGGATAGATGTGAATTTTAATAACCTGTTGTTTTGATAGTTTGTGTGACATTTATGTCCGTTTGTCGAGTCACTAAATAAAGGGCAATGACAAATTCATTTTTTGTGGCAATCTCATAAAAAATGATTATATATTCAGTACATGAGGTTAGATTGACTGGTATTAACTATGAAAGCATCTAGCGCTGACATACTTCTTAATTTCATGCCCCGAAAGCTTATCGGGGCGATGTTTATGCTGCTGTGGGCATTAGCCTTTAGCACAGCTATGTCTTTTGCAAAAACTTTAGATCCTGAAACACCCTCACTTGTGATTGTATTTTTACGTTGTTTATTTGGATTAATGTTTTTCATGCCTGTCGCAATAATAAATAAACACACTAGCTTTCAAACGAAACGACCCATCTTACACTTAATGCGCATTGTGTTTGTATGTTCATCCATGGCCTGCACTTACTATGCCTATCGCCACCTGCCTCTCGGCCTTGCAACATCACTTGGCATGACTGCACCTCTCATTACAACAATGATGGCCATTCTCATACTCGGGGACAACGTAAGTTGGAAAAAATGGCTGGTTATTTTGATTGGATATACCGGTGTGTTGATCATGGTCAGGCCTAATGTGGGTGAAATTCCCTTTGCCGTTTGGATCGAAATTTTGGCTAACATTCTCGCCGCCTGCTCTATCCTCTCGGTAAAAGTCATGACCCGAACTGAAAGTACAATGACAATTATGCTGTATGCCAACGTCGCGACGACGGCTCTTGCCTCTTTGGCTGTACTTGGAGTATGGGAAGTTCCCAAACACGATGACCTTATTGCCCTGGTGGCTATAGGAGGGTTGGGTATGTTCTCTCATTATTGCTCTGCCTCAGCATTACGCTATGGTAATCCGTCTTTCTTAGGACCCTTTGAATATACTCGCATGTGCTTTGCTATCCCCATTGGGTATATGTTTTTTGATGAAATGCCAACGGCATCAATGATTATAGGTAGCTTAGTCATCGTCACTGCCACCACCCTCCTCACCCGCCTTGAAATGAGTGAACAAAAAAAGCTAACTACAGCCCTCTAGCCTCGTCTCCCTTCTTAAGATACACTGCGGATCAGTTGTTAATATAAGAGAAGCACTATGCAGGATTACCAACCTATTGTCCTTTGTATTTTAGACGGCTGGGGCTATCGTGAGAACGGCGCCGATAACAGCATAAATAATGCATTGACCCCCCATTGGGATAAGTTATGGTCAACCTGCCCCCATAGCCTCCTAGAGGCTTCTGGGGAAGCTGTTGGCTTGCCAAGAGGGCAAATGGGCAACTCCGAAGTCGGTCACATGAATCTCGGCGCTGGCCGGGTCATTTACCAAAGCTTGCCCCGTATTGATAAGGCCATTGAAACCGGTACTCTCCGCTCTAACCCTCACTTAGAAGAATTTATACACGCCCTCAAAGTGAACAGTAAGACTTGCCATTTGATAGGGCTCTTTTCCCCTGGAGGTATTCATGCCCATCAACAACATATCCTGGAGTTAGCGCGGCTTATTACAGAAGAGGGCGTACCGGTTACCTTCCATGCGTTCCTTGACGGTCGCGATACGCCTCCCCAAAGCGCGGCGATTTATTTAGAAGATCTTCAAGAATTTTGCGATGGTCATCCCACGGCTACAGTTGGGACAGTTTCTGGCAGGTATTATGCCATGGACCGAGATAACCGTTGGGAGCGAACTCAGCAAGCTTATGAAGCCATGGCCCAACCTCAGCAATCCACTCCCCGGGCCTCATCACCTATAGGAGCACTTGAGGATTCTTACAATCAAGGGGTTACGGATGAGTTTGTCCTTCCCACAGCGATGGAATCCTATATGGGCATGCAAGAAGGAGATGGCCTATTGGCTGCTAATTTCCGCACGGATCGCATGCGACAAATTCTGGAAGCTTTCTTAGACCCTCAATTCAACCGCTTTGCAAGAACTCAGCCTGTAATATTTTCTAACGCTCTCGGGATGGTGGAATACTCCACAAAGCATAGCCAATGGATGGGCACTCTGTTTTCTTCAGAGCAAGCGGATAAATGCCTGGGGCAAATCATTGCTGAACACGGATTAAAGCAGCTTCGCACAGCTGAAACAGAGAAATATGCCCATGTCACATTTTTCTTTAACGGAGGGCGGGAAGCCCCGTTTCCTCTTGAAGATCGCATCCTCGTTCCCTCGCCTCAAGTTGCGACTTATGATCTGCAGCCTGAGATGTCAGCTCCTGAACTTACAGAAAAACTTATAAAGGCTATTCGTTCCCAGGACTATGCTCTAATTGTTGTTAACTATGCCAATACCGACATGGTGGGACATACAGGGAATCAAGAAGCCGCCAAGAAAGCTGTGGAAGCCGTGGATACCAGCCTTGGGGAAATGGTGGCTGCAGCTGAAGCAACCGGCTCGACACTCATTGTCACAGCTGATCATGGCAATGTCGAGGTCATGAATAACCCACAAACGGAAGAACCTCATACCGCTCATACAATGAACCCAGTTCCACTGGTCATCTTTGGTAAAAATATACAAGACTGTACCCTCGAAAATGGAATTCTTGCGGACGTCGCTCCCACTGTATTAGGCTTACTTAATATTCCTCAACCTTCTGAAATGACAGGAAAGTCTCTTTTAAAATGTTAGCATTATCTCTTCTTTTAAGCTGTTTTTTAACATCCACAATGGCCTCGCAAGAGATCAACACTAAGAATCTGAATCAGTTACTTCACAAAAGCAACCAAATCCTAGAAAAAACTACACTGAGCGTTCGCCCAAATGGTTTGCTCCTTCCCTTCTATTCTCTGAACTGGCCCACGCATCGCCTGGGGTTTGAGAGTTTTCAGGAGTATAAGGGGAAAGGAAAAGGAATTTTTTTAGCGGGTCAAAAAGGAGCCGCCGTTTTAGCACCCGCCTCAGGAATTGTGAAATACGTAGGTTCTATGGGAAAGCACTCATCAGTGGTCATCGTGGATCATCGACAACATCTTAAGACAATCTTCATAGGTTTAGATAAAAATAGTGTCATGACCGGTCAAAATGTATATTCTGGACAGAAATTTGCTACACTGCCGTCCTATGGAGGGCAAGTGCAAAATTATTTTATGGAGTTAAGGTTCAAAGGGAAACCAATTGACCCACTCCCTTTTTTAAAAAGAAAAGGATAATCAATGCGTTATAATTTTTGGGGTTTACTCGGTATCGTTGTTCTAGGCTCTGTAGCGGCAACATCGTTCTACTCACCTGCTGATTCCATTGAGAAAACCAAAGCCGCTGTTGATACCTCACCAAAACTTAACTCAAAAGTCTTTGATAAAGTTATAGAGCTACTTCACACACAATATGTTGAAGATGTGGATGATGAGAAGCTACTCGGTGGGGCGCTAAATGGTATGCTTACTGCCCTTGACCCCCATTCCACCTACTTTGAACCAAAAGAATTTAAAGAACTGCAGAAGCAGATGGAAGGACAGTTCGGCGGCTTAGGCATGGAAGTGACCATGGAAAAGAGCCTTGTTAAGATTGTCTCACCTATTGATGATACACCCGCTTATGAAGCTGGCCTCAAAGCTGGAGATCTTATCGTAGCGATCGACCGCAAGCCCGTATCAAACATGACATTGTTTGAAGCCGTGGAACTTATGCGTGGTGATCCTGGCTCAAAAGTCACATTGCATATTAAAAGGAAAGGCCGCGAGATTTTTGAAGTCAATCTCAAACGTGCCCTAATCAAAGTTAAACCAGTAAAGTGGCATGTAGAGGGAGAGGACATTGGGTATATCCGCCTTGTAACCTTCAACGAAAAAACCACAGACATGTTGAAAGAGGCTATTAAAGATCTCAAAAAACAGCTTGGAAACAAACTCCAGGGCATCGTCCTTGACGTTCGCAGCAATCCGGGTGGGTTATTTGAGCCAGCCGTTGAAACCGCTGACCTATTTATCTCCGAGGGCGATATTGTTTCTACCCGCGGCAAGGATAAAAAGAATGATTTTAGTATGAAAGCAACCCCAGGAGATACGGTCGACGGTATCCCTATGGTGGTCCTTATTGACGGTGGCTCTGCATCTTCCTCTGAGATTTTAGCAGGAGCCCTGCAAGATCACCACCGTGCAGTCATCGTGGGAACTCAATCCTTTGGTAAAGGCTCAGTTCAGCTCGTACTGCCTCTCAATAATGGAGGAGCATTAAAACTTACAATCGCTCGATATTACACCCCCTCTGGACGATCCATCCAGGCAGAAGGCATAAAGCCCGATATCGAAGTGAAGCAAGCAGCCAACCTGCAGCTTTTAGACGAAGGTAAACGATTCCGCGAAAAAGATTATTCTGACGCACTTTCTAAAAAAACAGGTGAGCGAGTCAATTCATCAAAACCAGATGTAAAGGCAGTCGATGAAGTTGATACAGATGATCTTTCCTTCCTGGATGAAGAAAAAGAAGGTGATGAAATTAAGGACTACCAGCTGATGCGTGCAGTCGACATTGTCAAGGCAATGGCGATTGCTCAAACACACCCATCTGATTAATTGGAGCTTGAACCTTATCGAGGCTTGTGTCACATATGACCAAGCTCGATAAGTTACTTTATGAAGAATGGGAGCATTCATTTCATGCCTAAAAAACAAGAAAATCAACGCAGTTTATCGATTCCTGCCTGGGGTTTTGCCTGGATTTTTCTCACGTCAATCATCATTGGTACCTTTTTTTGGGCCCTTTTATCGGGTGGTTCACAGGTAATCCCTCCCAGCGAAGTGATCATCAGCCTAATTTCTGAAGACGAAACCGAAAAACAAAATCTACCTTCCGTATTGAATGCGGTGGAGGTGCCTCCTATGGAAAAGAACCGTGGTTTTTCACAAGGCACAGTTGAAAACTATCGAGTTGGTCTTATTCTCACCAACCTTGGTACCGAGCCCGAATTATTAGCAAAAGCTGCAGCTGAACTGCCCATAGCTGTCGATTTTGCCATCCGCGCAGACACACCTCATTTGCAGCAAGTTATCAGCGATCTACGAGCGAGTGGCCGCGAACTATTTCTCATGGTGCCTATGGAACCAGACGGATACCCTCACAATGATCCGGGCCCAAATCCTCTTCTAACATCAAACTCCGCAGAAGAGAATCTACGACGCATATCGGAGCACACAGCAAGTGCAGAGGGTATTATTGGTCTTACTCCCTTTATGGGGCAGGCATTTTCTCGTGATACCACCAGTAACGAACCAATTGCTTCATGGTTATCCAAAAGTGGTTATGCCCTCTTAGATTTTTCCAACCAACAAAAGCGCAGCCAGTTTGTCGATTCCGCTAGAGAATATGGTGCTACATATATTGATAATCCTGTAATTCTTGACTCTATCCTTACAGACACAGAGCGCAAGTTAGCAAAATTTGAATATATGGAAACTATAGCCAAGCGCGAAGGAATCAGCGTTGGCATTATTGAGGCTGACCCTGATGTCATTACCGCCCTTAACGAATGGATCACCTCCTTACCAAAGAAGAAAATCGTTCTCACACCGGTCTCGTCTGTATACTTGCCTGACTCTGAAAACAGCGAGATTTACCCTGTAAGCACTGAAGCTGTGGTCAACTCCACTGAAACCCATCAGGCAGCTCCTGCAGACAACGATGCTTCTGAGCCCTCTAATGCTTCTTTGACTCAGAATGCAACTCATGACAAGCCAGAAAGTGACGTACTGGCCACTAACGAAACGAATGCAGTTGTAGCTTTAGACTCTAAGGAACCTTCAGATCAAACGCAAACGGCACCAACACCTGCAGATAAAGAAGATGATAAATCTGATCCAACACCGAAAGATAAAAGCCCTGCGGTGATTACTGAACAGATGGTTAAAGACTCCCATTCCGAAGCAAATACTGCAGCAGAGGATTCAGTGACAGCTCCGGGCCCAACTGTGACACCCGCGGCTCCTGCTCCCCCTCCCACAGAGCCTGCTGGCAAAAAAAACCCTTCGAATGAATCCACACCAGATAAATCGAACCCATTAAAGAAAACCCTTCCCCTTAAAATTTCGCAACCAAGTTAGTCTTTTATGTCTCAATTAATTACTACGCAGTCCGCCCTCGATACTTTTTGTGAAGCTATTTTTCTCGAGAAGCCCGAATTCATTACCGTTGACACTGAGTTTATGCGGGAGCGGACCTACTATCCTCTTCTTTGCTTGATTCAAGTCGCATCGCCGGAAAATGTTGCAGCTATAGACCCTTTGGCCAAACTTGACCTGTCACCCTTTTTTAAGTTGCTTCAAGACCCTAATATCATGAAAGTATTTCATGCGGCCTATCAAGATGTTGAAATCTTTTACTACTTAACAAACCAGGTCCCCTCACCTCTCTACGATACCCAGATAGCCGCCATGGCTTGCGGCTATGGAGAATCGGTTTCTTACGAGGCATTGGTAAATTCATTGGCAAAGACCAGCATTGACAAGGGTTCCCGTTTTACTGATTGGTCCCATAGACCATTATCCGATCGGCAAATAGCTTATGCTTTGGGAGATGTAACCCACTTAAGAACAGTCTATCTCAAGCTCAAAACTAAGTTGAAAGAAACGGGCCGTGAACATTGGATTGCTGATGAAATAGCTACTCTTGCCAGTATAAAGACATATGATTTAGATCCATATGATTCCTGGAAGAAAATTAGATACCGCAATATGCGACCTAAGGGGCTTGCTTACTTACGAGAGATAACAGCATTCCGGGAACTAGAGGCGCAGCGCTTAGACATTCCTCGCCCTCGTGTTTTAAAGGATGAAACATTACTGGAAATTGCTGCCTCTATGCCGAAGTCCAAGGAACAACTTCAGCGCATAAGAGGAATCACAGAGAATCAAGCTGGCGGCCCTCTTGGTCGCTCCATTCTTCAAGCAGTTGAAAGAGTGGACAACCTTTCTGAATCTGATTATCCCGAGCCTCACAAAGGTAGACCCAGTTCCTCAAAGAGTGATACTGCCCTTATAGATATGCTTAAGCTCCTGCAGAAGATTATATGTGAAGAAAATCAAGTTGCCGCCAAATTGATTGCATCAAGCAAAGACATCGAGATGTTGGCGTCACAGGAGCAGCCTGATCTTCCAGTATTGAAAGACTGGCGAAATGAAGTGTTTGGAAAAAAGGCTTTAGATCTTAAGTCCGGAAGAATTGGGTTTGCCTATAAAAATGGAAAGATTAAGTTTATCCCCCTGTAAATATGGAAAAAGGTTATAGAAACAAGCCATGAGGGATAATAAATATCAAAATTGCTAATTACCACCCCCCACCGCTTCCGAGACCTGGCCAAACAGAGGCTATCTAATACTTGGCCACGCCTTGACTTAGAAAATCCATATAAATTGGCTCCCCTAAATGACTTCCTCCGCTTCTTTTGTTAATTTGTAAGCATCAAGCCACTTCATATTCAGAACTCGCTGCAAACTGAAGGCTCCCAAGAGTCTAGTGAAACTGGAAGATGATGGTGAGGCTACTGAAGCAAACCTTTTATGAAGCTGAATAATAGGAATAGCTAGAGCTTCTTTAATGCCAGCAGAGGGGATCGTTAGCATATCAAAAGACCATAATTCTGAACCCTTAAATGTTTGAACATCAGACTCTAATGGAGTCGGCGCAGATGGAACCATCTCATAAAGCCGAGTTGCCACATCTTTGTCGATAGAAAAAATAGTCATTAAGGTAGTGACAATAGGATCTTTTGCATCAGTTTCTGAAATCGAATAATACTGTTTCGCCCTCAGAAGCTCTTCGACAGTCAGTTTATACACAACATGCTTTTCAGCAAATTTTACATCCCCAACAAGAGCGAACATTTGAGTCAATGGCTGCTCATATAATTTTGCCATTAATTGTGCTGCAGCAAAGTACCGAGCCGCTTTATCGGCTTTATCTGTTAGTAGATCACTCAACTCAATCTCATCATAAGTGTACTTTGCCACCGACACTAGTGATTCATCTGGGTTTAGGGGGTCAAGTTTTGCGCCTTGAGTGGTATACTTAGACGCAGTTTGAATGGATTCTTCTCCAGCCTCGAAAGGCTCTTCAACTATGACATGATCGCTGGGATCCTCAACTATAACAAATTCCCCCTCCATATACTGGCCGTATAATTCGACAGCGAGCTCCTCGGGAATTTGAAAATGGTCTTTCATAGCTTCAATGAGATAAAGGCTGACAGCTGTGTTCGAATCGTGTTCGGCCAACACTTTATCCAAAAAGGCTGCGTAGGAATGCAGGTGATCCAGCACATGAAAACCATCAAAAACACCAGCAGCCTGCTCTTTAGAAATATCATATATCTGAGCTAGAATATTAATGGCTTCGGGTGTTATACTACCGGCTGCTTTAGCTAGCACACCGGCTACAATTGTCAGTTTTTCCGGGACATCTCTCGGATCTATATAATATCGGGCATTAGAGTCTATATCTACGGAACTGCTACTAATCCTCTGAAAACCATCGCGTCTTGTTTTAGGACTATTGGTTACCCTGACTTTTTTTCTTGAGCGAGGAGTAAGGTTGAGTATATCAAGCAAGCCAGATTCGATCAGCTCAGCTTCTTTAGTCAGATCAGCTCCACCGCCATAGCATTCATAAAGAAACTTGGCGATAACATCTGACTTGGAGGAAGGAATTATATATCTATCTGGAAGAAGTCGTGGACTTTTTGGCAATTCAGAACTACGCGCTTTGACAAGCCCACCTTCCTTAACTGAAATCACTGGAAATATTATCCTTGGTACTTGCTCTGAATTAGCTCTAGATTTTAATTTCCTCGCATCATCTTCTCTATCTAGTTCAGAAAAAAATTCTTCTGCAGGCACCCAACTCTCCCGAGTGTCGCTTTCAACACTTGGAGATCCATCCTCTGATCTCGCAGCAGACGGCTCAGAACCCATACTCTGTTTTGGGAAGTATTCCTTGACCTCTTCCCAAGGGCGGACAACAAATGCCACAGATGTGCGTGGCATTGTAATCTGACTAGGGGTATCACTTTTATGTAGTTGAGTGGGATAGGGTTAACACCCTCGCCTTTAGGCGAACACTTTAGTATAGTGTTTTCTATGGAATATCGTCATGGATCTCATAGCCTGTATGACTTAAAATATCACGTCGTGTTTTGCACGAAGTACC
>CAJQNC010000115.1 GCA_905479605.1 uncultured Alphaproteobacteria bacterium
CTGACCTGAACAAAATTGAACCCATGTGGGCCAATATTAAACAAAGACTGAAATCTTACTCTGATAATGCAAAGTCATTCATTGATAACCTGGAATACCATTTTACGGATATGTGTAAATGTTAAGATAATCTGCTATAAGAAAATATTTAGCTGATTTTTTGAAAGATGAAAGAAAGGCAAGGGAACCAAAAATAGAGAGTTCTAAGAAAGAAGATTTATCACGGATGCTTTTACGGCAAAGGCAAGGAGCCGTTGGTATGAATGAGGGTGAAGAGTCAGATGATGAAGAGGCATATGATGAAGATTGGCTGACTGAATAAGGCAAACGAATCCTATTGCACTTTAATCCTTCACAGTGGTCGCACCACCAAGCAAGACATCACCAGCAGTGATACGATCAGTGGCGCCAATCTTTGAACTGATAATAAGTGCCCCTGAATCATCAATTCCCTGCATACGCCCTTGGAATGTTTTGTCTCCCTGGTTGACAGTAATGACCTCACCCATCCCATAGACATGTTCTAACCAACGATTACGAATGGGTGCAAACCCCTGTAGGCGCCACATTTCAATGGCTGCCTGCAGGTTCGCAGCGACAACTTGTAAGGCCTGATCAATACTGACATCCATTCCCTCCTGGAGAAACGATGTCACGGGATAGTTTGCTGACTCAGGAGTATTTTGCAGATTGATTCCTACTCCAATCAGTACTGCGTCTAGTTTTTCTGGATCCTTACCCACAGTCTCAAGCAAAATCCCCCCTACCTTTTGCTTATTAAGCATCAAGTCATTGGGCCATTTGTAGTCTAGCTCTTGGGAACTGCGGGTAATATACCTCCGCATTCCATCACCTGCAGCAATACAGCTTACAAAGCTCATTTCTGCCGCCTTAGACGCCGAACAGTCCGGACGCGAGATGTATGTCATATAAAGATTGCCAGGCTCTGAGACCCATCTACGACCCATCCTACCCTTTCCCATGATCTGCTCTTTGGTCAGAATGATTGTACCATCAGGGTAACCCTCTTCTGCCATAAAACGAGCTTGCTCTTGAGTAGAGCTAAGAGACTCAAAGGAATAAACGTCAATACCCGGCGCAATGGTGATATACATAAGGAACTCTCTAGTTGAACAAACTATTCACTGCCATTTGAGTCATATTCAAAAGCAAGCTGGGATAAACAAAGAATAGTAATGTCACGGTGACAGATAGAACCAGCACAAAGCTAGCCTCGGTGGTAAGGACCATGGTGTCCCCATAAGTGGCCTGAACGGTTTCAGGACGAGTTTCAAAATACATCGTGCGGATGATGCGCAGATAATAGAATGCAGCCACCACAGACGATAAAACACCCACGATAGCTAATGTATACAGTTGAGCATCGATAGCCGCCATGAATACATAGAGTTTACCAAAGAAACCTGCCATGGGTGGAATTCCAGCAAGAGAAAACATAAAGATGGCTAACATCATGGACATCTTAGGATGAATTTGGGAAATTCCTTGCAAATCCTCAATATCTTTCACGCAACGCTCCCCTCGTCCACGCAACGCCAGGATCACCGCAAATGTTCCAACTGTCATAAACATGTATAGTGTTATGTAGGTTAGGGCACCTTGGACACCGATCGCACCACCTGAGGCAATTCCGAGAAGGGCATAACCCATATGGCTAATTGAGCTGTAAGCTAATAGACGTTTCAAATCAGTCTGACGAAGTGCTGCGAAAGCACCGAGGACCATGGAAGCTAATGATATGAAGATAATTATCTGCTGCCAGTAATCCACCAAGAATCCAAAGGGAAGATACAGCAGGCGAATGGTCAATGCTGCAGCTGCAATCTTGGGAGCCGCAGCCAAAAAGGCTGTCACTGCGGTGGGGCTTCCTTGGTAAACATCTGGGGTCCACATATGAAATGGAACAGCTGAAAGCTTAAAGGCCAAACTAGCAAGGATGAAAACCAGACCAATCATAGAACCAAGAGATATTGGTCCCTCAACCCCATAACGAAAAACAGCATTTATACTATCAAAGTTCGTCGATCCTGTATAACCATAGACAAAGCTTGCTCCATAGAGATACATCCCTGTCGCCAAGGCCCCTAAGACGAAATATTTAAGAGCAGCCTCAGATGTAGCCAAATTATCTCGCTGCAAAGCAACGATCACATATAGAGCAAGGCCTTGAAGCTCTAACCCAATAAACAAAGATATCAAGTCATTGGCAGCAACCATGAACATCATTCCCGTTGTGGCTAGCAGAATTAGCGCGGGGTACTCAAACCGATTAAGTTTCTGGTTTTCCAGACCTGGCAAGCCAATCGCCAAAGCTGCAGCCGAACCAATCAGTACGATCATTTGACAAAATAGGGTGTAGGCATCCTGCACCAACATTCCATTAAAAGTAGTCACTTGCTTACCCAATCCAAAAGCTATCAACGAAAGTAGCGCAGAAATCAGGATTGCAAGCAATGCCCCCATACAGAAACGGCGAATCAA
The DNA here is from genome assembly GCA_905479605.1 of uncultured Alphaproteobacteria bacterium. Classification (GTDB taxonomy): domain Bacteria; phylum Pseudomonadota; class Alphaproteobacteria; order UBA9655; family UBA9655; genus CAJQNC01. The sequence continues at coordinate 2,503 of CAJQNC010000115.1, forward strand.
TGCAGGCCCTGCAGACTCGGTAAACGCTCCCTCAATTAAGATAGCCAAGGCCGTGGCAATAAGAATTACCTGCGGAAGAATGGGTAGAAAATCGGGCGTATAAAATTCAAACATAAGCTATGATTTCCTTGCAATTTCAAAAGTTTGTTCTTCTTCCTCGATCCAGTTTTCATCGGGATTCATCGCTAAATTATGGCGGTGGATCATATGCTCTACGGAAGGAGAAATGAGATTGAGTACAGGCATAGGGTACAATCCTATCCATAAAATAAGAACAATAAGTGAAGTGAACGTCCATCGCTCATTAGATGTAAGATCCTTAATCGAAAGAAGCTCAGGTTTTTCCAGTTTGCCAAAAATCACCCGACGGTAAAGCCACAAACCATAGGCGGCACCTAAAACCATGCCGGTTGCAGCGAGTATAGTGAAGGTCTTACTGACTTCATAAGTTCCTAAAAGAACCAAGAATTCACCAACAAATCCGCTAGTTCCTGGCAATCCTGAAGACGCTAAGATCAAGACCATGAAAGCACGAGCATAAAGTGGCATGTTGTGAACCAAGCCACCATAGGCTGCAATTTCCCGAGTATGAATGCGGTCGTAGACCACCCCAACGGCTAAGAAGAGTCCCGCTGAAATAAGACCGTGACTAATCATCTGGATAACAGCGCCTTGGATACCATAGCTTCCTAAGGTGAATATTCCAAGCGTGACAAACCCCATATGCGCCACCGATGAATAGGCAATGAGTTTTTTCATATCCGTCTGCGCTAAAGCCACCAAAGACGTATAGATAATAGCTATGACAGATAACGTGAATACGAATGGGGCAAAGTATTCTGAAGCTTCCGGGAACATGGGAACGGAGAAACGGAGAAAACCATATCCCCCCATTTTTAACAACACGGCAGCCAGTATCACTGACCCTGCAGTCGGCGCCTCCACGTGCGCGTCTGGTAGCCAGGTATGAACTGGCCACATGGGAATTTTAACAGCAAACGAGGCAAAGAAAGCCAGCCACAACCATATTTGTACCTTAGGATCAAAAGGAGTCATGATAGCAAGCGGAATATCGCTACTGCCCAGGTCATAGTAAATATAGATAATGGCCAACAACATTAGAACTGAACCCAACAGGGTATAAAGGAAAAATTTGAATGAAGCGTACACTCGATTGGGTCCTCCCCAAATTCCAATTATCAGGTACATGGGGATAAGAACCCCTTCAAAGAAAATGTAAAATATAAAGAGATCCAAAGATGAGAACATACCGATAATCAAAGTTTCCATCACCAAAAAAGCCACCATATATTCAGGGACTTGCTTCTGCACTGACTTCCAACTGGAAAGAATGCAGATGGGAGTTAGGAATGTTGAGAGAAGAATAAACGGTAAGGAAATACCATCAATCCCCACATGGTAATTGATGTTTAGAAGAGGCATCCACTGAAATTTTTCTACAAACTGGAACTTGAATATACCGTCATCAAAGTTAGCCCATATAACGATGCTCAATACAAAGGTCACAACCGATGTCCAAAGTGCCACCCAGCGTGCATTTTCGGCGGTAATATCTTTAGAACCCCCACGGTTGATCATGATGGCCATTGCCCCAATCAGCGGAAGGAAAATAGTAATTGAAAGAAGTGGTAAGCTTAGCATCTTTTTCGTTATCCTTCTTTATCCCAAAACCCAAAAAAACCAGCCCATGATTAAGGCCAAACCTATAATCATCGCAAAGGCATAGTGATAGAGGTACCCTGATTGCAGACGACAAAGCACCGCTCCAAAAGAAAGGGAGAGATTAGACATTCCATCGGGCCCAAAACCGTCGATGATTGCCTTATCACCTTTGATCCAAAGAAGTCGACCCAGCGATTTTGCAGGATTCACAATTAGTGCGTTATAAAGTTCATCAAAATACCACTTGTTATAGACAAAGGTATAGATGGGGCCAAGAATGCGTGTAATCAATCCGGGAACCCACTTAAAGCTAATATACATCAGAAACGCTAAACCAACACCAATGAGTGCGGCTGCAAGTGGTGTTAATTTAATCCAAATGTTCGTCTGATGGGCCGCCTCGATGGTATCATTCTCAGCGATAACGAAGATAGATGAAGCCCAGAATACTCTACGACCCTCACCAACGAACCAGTCGAACATAGCAAAACCTGAGATAATAGATCCTATGGCTAGAATATACAGGGGAGCCAACATGCTGACCGGTGATTCATGTACGTGACTCATAACCATCTCATCAGCCCGAGGCTTGCCATGGAAGGTAACAAATAAGAGTCGCAAGGAATAGAAAGCTGTTAGTACAACCACAGCTACGCCTACGATATACCCCATCTGCCCCAAGAAATGACCACTGCCCCAAAGAGACTCGAGGATAATATCCTTTGAATAATGGCCTGAGAAGAAAGGAAAACCTGCCAGAGATAGGCTACCAATCCACATAATTGTATAGGTTATAGGGATAAGACTCCAGATTCCCCCCATACGACGAATGTCATGCTCGTCGGACATCGCGTGGATAACAGAGCCGGCTCCTAAGAAGAGCATAGCCTTAAAAAAAGCATGGGTTGTGAGGTGGAAAACTGAAGCCCCGTAAGCAGAAACTCCGGCTGCCATGAACATATATCCTAACTGACTACAGGTGGAATAAGCAATGATACGCTTGATATCAAATTGCGTGCATGCCACCGTGGCCGCAAACAAAGCTGTAGCCGCTCCCACGACGATAATCACGTCCCGTGCTATAGGTGCATACTCAAGCATTGGCGAAAGACGGGTAATCATGAACACTCCTGCAGTTACCATGGTAGCCGCGTGAATCAGCGCTGAAACCGGTGTAGGACCTTCCATTGCGTCCGGCAGCCAGGTGTGCAGACCCAGCTGCGCAGACTTACCCATCGCTCCCACGAACAAAAATAGGCATGCGAGAGTAATTGCATCCAACTCCCAACCAAAGAGCTCTATAGATGTGTTCACGAAAAAGGGGCTTTTATAAAGAAATTCATTGAACTGGACGGTGTTAAATATATAGAAGACCGTAAAAATACCCAACACAAATCCTATATCTCCTACACGGTTTACAAGGAATGCTTTAATGGCAGCTGCATTGGCCGATGGCTTATCGTACCAAAAACCAATCAGAAGATAAGATGCCAAACCAACTCCCTCCCATCCAAAAAACATTTGTAGCAAATTAGGTGCTGAAACCAATGCCAGCATGAAAAAGGTGAACAAGCTGAGATAGCTCATAAAACGAGGAATGGACTTGTCATGTTTCATATAACCAATAGAGTAAACGTGCACTGTAGTTGAAACCAATGTAACCACACTCAGCATCACGACTGTGAGTGTATCAAGTTGCAAACCCCACGAGACATCGAAACCATCTGATTGGATCCAAGTAAAAAGTTTATAGGTTATATATTGACCTTCAAAAACCACCTGTTTGAACACATAGAATGAAGCTAGTGTGGCTAAAATCATCAGACCGCACGTGACCCTTTGAGACCCTTGGTCATTGAGCCATCGCTCGCAAAATCCAGCCATACCGGCGCCAATGAGAGGAGAAAAGACTGTTATCAGAGCTGCAATAATTACCATTCTTACCCCCTCATCATATTGATTTCATCAACGTAGATATCTCCACGGTTACGGTAGTAAGTCACCAATATAGCTAAGCCAATGGCAGCCTCTGCCGCAGCGACTGTTAATACAAACAATGAGAAAACTTGCCCGACCAAGTCATTAAGTGCTTGCGAAAACGCAACCAAATTTATATTCACCGCCAATAGCATCAACTCGATAGACATAAGAATCACGATAACATTTCGCCGGTTGAGGAATATCCCAATGATCCCCAAAACAAAGAGCAATGCTGCCACAGTAAGATAATGTTCAAGAGTAATAATCATAGGTCGACCCCCTGCCCGCTGGGCACATTGACAAGCTCTACACAATCCTTAGCTTCACGTTTAATTTGGTCATGTATGTTTTGCTTTCGAACTCCTTCTCTCTGACGTAGGGTCAGAACAATAGCCCCAACCATCGCCACTAATAAGATCACCCCAGCCCCTTGGAATGCAAGGAAGTAATGGGTGTAAAGCAATTGACCCAATGCGTGGGTATTCCCCTTTTGACCAAACATGTTTTGTGGAGCGCTCACCAAATCAATGGCCTCAGGAGCAATAGACCAAACACCCACAATGAGAAAAAGCTCACCTAATAATATCCCTCCCACGACACTACCTACAAGCATGTAAGAACGCGTATCACGCTTAGGCAAAGCCATATTCACATTCAGCATCATCACCACGAAAAGGAACAGAACCGCGACGGCTCCCACATAGACAACAACCAACATCATGGCCAAAAACTCAGCATTTACTAAGACGAACAACCCTGCAGCATTAAAGAATGCCAAAATGAGGAATAACACGGAATACACTGTATTACGGGAGGTAATCACCAACCCTGCGGATAGTAACATCAGTCCCGAGAAGACATAAAAGGCGATGGCGGGTATGCTAATCATAGTCTCTCCTAACGGTATTTCTCATTGGCGACTAAGCGCTGAGCAATCTCTGTTTCCCAGCGATCTCCATTGGATAGCAGCTTGTCTTTATTGTAGAGCAGCTCTTCATGCGTTTCAGTCGCAAATTCAAAATTAGGACCTTCCACAATGGCATCTACAGGACAAGCCTCTTCACATAGGCCGCAATAGATGCACTTCGTCATATCAATATCATAGCGTGTCGCCCTGCGACTTCCATCACTCCGTTCTTCTGCTTCGATGGTAATGGCTTGGGCAGGACAAACCGCCTCACATAACTTACACGCAATGCAGCGTTCCTCTCCATTTGGATAGCGGCGCAAAGCATGTTCACCGCGAAACCGTGGTGAAAGCTCTCCTTTTTCAAAGGGATAGTTTAATGTCACCTTGGGCTTAAACATGTACTTAAAAGTCAAAGCCATTCCGGAGAGAAGCTCACCTAGAGAAAATCCCTTCACCCAACGATCAAATGTTTCCCGTGTCCTATTTGACATTTTCTCTCCTAGCCTGGCAATAAATCGAATGCCAACAAAACACCCGACGTCAGCACAACCCACAGCAACGTCAGCGGCAAAAACACCTTCCAGCCTAAACGCATAAGCTGATCATACCGGTACCGTGGGAAGCTAGCCCGCACCCACAAGAATATAAATAAAACAAACGCCACCTTACCTACAAACCAAACAAATCCTGGTATCCAGTTAAACGGTGGAATATCTGCAATGGGCAACCATCCCCCCAAAAACAGAGTGGTTGCAATCGCACTCATTAAAATCATGTTGGCGTACTCTCCAAGGAAAAACAGGGCAAAAGTGATGGATGAGTATTCAACGTTGTACCCAGATACAAGCTCTGCTTCAGCCTCTGGCAGATCAAACGGTGCCCGATTGGTTTCCGCAAGGATTGAGACCATAAACACGACAGCCATGGGCAGCAAAGGAAATACGAACCAGACCTTCTTTTGAGCCATGACAATATCCGTGAGATTCAATGATCCTACACATAGCAAGACGGTGATAATCACCAATCCAATGGAAACTTCATAGGACACCATCTGGGCAGCAGACCGCAGTGCGCCCATAAAAGCATACTTTGAGTTGGAGGCCCATCCCGCCATGATCACTCCGTACACACCTAAGGAAGAAATAGCGAGAAGGTATAAGATACCAACGTTTATATTACTGAGAACCCAACCTTCGTCAAAAGGAATGACTGCCCAAGCCATCAAACTCAGCGTAAACGTAAGGAGCGGCGCAATGACAAACACAACAGGACTTGCTTTGGTGGGAATAATGGTTTCCTTATGCATCAGTTTCAGGCCATCGGCTATGGGTTGCAAAAGTCCAAATGGCCCAACGACATTGGGTCCCTTCCGCAATTGCATAGCAGCAATAACTTTGCGCTCAGCGTAGGTCAGATAAGCTACCGACAAAATCAAAGGAACAGCAATCAACAGAATATACCCTAAAATAGTCAGCATGGGAGCAAGGCCTGTAGCCCAGAGGTTATGCAAATCAACCATCAGTGCCACTCCTTCCTTCGGGTTGGCCCCAACCTAAAATCTCACGGGTACAATTGGCCATTGTTGGAGAATTGCGGCTTATGGGATCTGTCATATAATAGTTTTCAACAATTGGCACAAAGGGAGCTGATTTAACTTTTCCTTTTCGGCCAAAGGATTTCCAAGCAGATCTTTGCAGCATGTCCCTCTCATCAAAGAGCGGATTAACCTCAACCAGTCGTGCCCGTACTTGATCTAACGTATTGTAAGGCAGTGTTAAGTCCAATTTTTCAGAGAGAGCTCGCACAATTTTCCAATCCTCCTTAGCTTCCCCAGGAGTTGCGACAGCCTGAAGTACGCGTTGCACACGCCCTTCTGTATTTACGTAAGTCGCTGATTTTTCTGTATAAGCTGCACCTGGCAAGATTACATCCGCCACCTGGGCCGCTTTGTCACCATGATGACCTTGATAGATCACAAATGCATCTTTCAATTTACTTGTATCCAATTCATCTGCGCCCAGAAGATAGACTAATGCGATCCCTCCATCTTCAGCTTTCTTAAGTATATCAAGAGTTCCAAGCCCGTTCTTACCGGGCACAAAGCCCATATCCAAGCCACCGACCCGACTGGCAGCTGTATGCAATATATTGAACCCATTCCAGTGCTCTCCGGGAGTTCCTTTACCGTCATGGATAAGTCCGTATTTCTCTGCGATCTCTGCACACAAAGCCCAAACTGCCTTTCCATCAGACCGACTCAGCGCACCTTGCCCTAAGATTAACATGGGCGTTTTCGCGGCCTTGAGTTTCTTTGCAACAAGGTGAGATCCATCCAAGATTTTATCAAGGGTGTCTGGTGTATTGCCCAGATAATCAATAGGGTAGCCCAACTCTACTTCGGGCGCTAGTAACGCGACCTTAAGGCCTGTTGCCAGGTAGTTCTTACGAATACGTGCATTGATAAGGGGTGCTTCCCAGCGGGGATTAGAGCCAATGATCAGACAATAGTCTGCATTTTCAATTCCAGCGATGGAGGTATTAAAAGTATAAGATGCGCGGGGACCTGCCTCTAGTTTGCTGCCATCCTGTCGACAATCCAGGTGAGGTGAACCTAGTTTTTCCATGAGATCCATCAAGGCTACCATAGCTTCACAATCAGCCTGATCTCCTGCTAGGGCCGCAAGAGTTGATGGATCAAGTTTGGAAATTTTCTTTGCAATGACATCAAAGGCCTCTTCCCAAGTCGCTTCGTTGAGCTTACCACCCTTTGAGCGCACATAGGGACGATCCAAGCGTTGTGACTTGAGTCCATCGTATGAAAAACGGGCTTTGTCTGCTATCCACTCTTCATTTACTTGCTCGTTCAAGCGCGGCAAAATACGCATCACTTCACGACCGCGACTACCAATACGAACTGCAGATCCCACAGCATCCATTACATCAATAGATTGAGTGTTTGAAAGCTCCCATGGGCGCCCTCGAAAGGAATAAGGCTTGGATAAAAGAGCTCCTACGGGACAAATATCTATCATGTTGCCAGACAACTCAGATGCCACTGCTTTGGTGATGTACGTTCCAATTTCCATATGTTCACCACGACCTGTAGCTCCCATTTCAGAAATACCAGCAATCTCAGTGGAAAAGCGCACACAACGTGTGCAGTGAATACAACGCGTCATGGCTGTTTTAATGAGAGGGCCCAGGTATTGCTCAGACACAGCCCGTTTATTGAAATCTGTATAACGGCTGCAATCTTTTCCATAGGCCATACTTAAGTCTTGTAGATCACATTCACCGCCTTGATCACAGATGGGGCAATCCAAAGGGTGGTTAATCAGAAGAAATTCCAGCACACCATTCCGCGCTTTCTTGGCTCTTTCATTGTCTGTATGCACCACCATCCCCTCAGCCACAGGCATAGAGCAGCTAGCTACAGGCTTAGGACTACGCTCCACATCAACCAAACACATACGGCAGTTACCTGCAATCGACAAGCGAGGGTGATAGCAGAATACAGGTATTTCCTTGCCTATGGATTCAGCGGCTTGCAATACTGTTGTTCCTTCGGGAACTTCTATCTCAATGTTATCAATGGTTAACTTTGGCATTCTCTATTCCTAAGCAGCCCTTAATTGTTTACCTTTTAACCGCGCTTCGAGTTCAGGGCGGAAATGATTAATCAACCCCTGTATGGGCCATGCAGCTGCATCACCTAGAGCGCAAATTGTATGTCCTTCAATCTGGTAGGAGACCTCTTCCAGTCGGTCAATATCCTCTATGCACCCATCTCCATTTGCAATACGGGTGATCATACG
>CAJQNC010000116.1 GCA_905479605.1 uncultured Alphaproteobacteria bacterium
CCTTTTTTTGCGTCACCGCAAGGGCTTCCAAAAAGAATTCTTTTCGGATCCACCCCTGGGATCGGTGAGGGCGGCTCCGAAAAGAATTCTTTCCGAAAACCCATGCTCAGGGAGTCTCATTTCTGTTTGAACTTATTCACACCGAAGAAAAGGTCTTGACCCTCAAAAGACCCAGATCGTTAAAAAGGAAATTAGGGGTTGGGATGGAAGAGAAGTTCCTTCAGGTGGGTTTTACAAGTGTTACAGTTTCAAGCCCTGGGGAAAGAGGGACTGGTTCTTTCATCGGTATGCTCTTCAATACTCCTTTGTGGACTCTGATACTGAGTCTAAGCTTGCGTTCCCTGGGTCCTCAATGGTTTGGAAATCCAGCGGCCTTAGATTAGCTGGACATGAAATTGACCGTGAAGGGGTATTAGAAAGACAGATAAGGAGGAAAAAAGGCGATAGATGGAAGAAGAACAAGAATGAGCAAATTCACTTTTGGACGACAGATAAGACAAAGATACGACTATTCTTATCTCGTAGGTTAGATATCGATCCATCACAAATACGAATTGATCGCACAGAAACGCTAGGGCATGAGGATCACATCCTGACGCCTCTAGAATTGCAACGCCAGGATATCTACAGACAGGGACATGGTTACGCACGTGGAGGAACAAGGGATTGGTTTTTCCATGCCTATGAAGTTCATTACTCTTATCTCAAGGAAGTTGATAACCCTCTAGCCTCACGCTTTACCAATCATCCTGGTGCGCAGTTTGAGCAACGGGGTACCCAAAAACATGTGAATATGATTGTGGATGGAAAGGTTCTCAATCATGGAGGCCACATGATCTTGGAGGGGAAGACAATGTCCCGTTCCCGGTCATTCACCAACCGCTCACAAAGTCCTCAGCAACCTGCGCTCTTCTATGGAGGCAGTGCGACCTTCCTGACAAAGACCCTTGAAAACGTATCGGGTGTTCTTTCAGCCAACAATTTACTGCAATATGTGGGTGAAGAACTTGCAAACCGTAAAGGTCGCATCAGCTCCCGTGACAAGCTCGTCATGCATGTGACGGGTAAGCGAAGCAACACAGGTGCTATTCGTGGAAATGATGTGACTATGAAAGCACCGGCTCTTCATGACGTATATGGTGCAGCGGCCCCCACAGGCGCAGCGACGGTCAAATCACAGGACTCACTTGCGGGGTACTTTGATGCTGAGGGTTCTGGAAGCATTCCGTTATCAGATAAAAAAGATAAAGGATTTGTTCTCATCCCATCCTTCGAGTCTTCAATTCCTGATCAAGATGAGATCGATTATCAAATCAATCTGAGTTACATTGATGACGCGGAAAAAGGCAAACTTACCATTCAGGACTTCGTTGAGTGGGCCCAGTTTTTAAATGGTGGCAAGCCCATTGAGACCATGCCTGATTTCTGGGAGCCAGCACCTGAACATGTAGCAAATTACAAACACGCACTGGTACCCGCTAACCTTACAGTTCTTCCTCCACAAATCGCAGCTTTTGATCATCCTAAATTACGCCAAGGAGCAAAACCACGCCTGCAATTTCACCCTCATTTGGCATCAGATCTCCTTCGGAAAAGTTTGATGAACAGTATTGGCTTTACGACCATTTCCAGCCATATCCAAAGCCCCGAGCTACTCCTGCGTGTTTTGGAAACAGAAGGCTATATCGAAGCCCGCCAAGTTCATGGCTTGCCTGCTCTTCCAGCGCCTCATGGCTGGGATCAATTGACCACCCAACAACAACTCGCTCGTCAGTTGAAAGAACTGGTGTCAGTTTCTGACGTTGAGAGATTCAATAATCCTGCCATCGTCTACCGTCTTCTCCAAGACCATGGCGAGTTAGTCCTCTCAGCAGTCATGACCTATCCTCCTCACATCCGAGAGGCGTTCCAAGCTGTCTTTGGTAAAGTGACCGCTAACTATCTCCACCTTGCCAGTACCCATGGTTCTATTACGACTGTTGAACCTGTCATGGCTCGCAAAGGGGTGTCTCTGACATCTGCCAGGAATTTGAAAACCCATGATGTGTATTCTGGTGGTGATATTACCCCTAAAGCTGAAGAGGACTATCGGAATGTGGGAGATGTTGTAAGTCAAGGTGGTTATGTCCGGCCCGAAGCAGGGGAAACCCTCATCAATCACAAGACTTTCAAGGGCAAAGGGGTCAAAGCGAAAGGAAAACGTGTTCAAAGCGAAAGCCTTGTTGAGAGCCATGGGATTAAGGATGGTTATAAGGAAGTCGCTGTCTCAAGGGTTCTTTGGGAAGCAACAGGAGAGGATGATATTGAAAAAGATACAGTGGACATCGAGGCCGATGAAAGTATCGATCACAGCAACACCCATCTGAAGGCTAAACTTCATATCATTCAACTGGCTCCTAATATAAGAGTAGGTAGTCAACCTATGGTTACTCATGCTGAGAAAGGATCGAAATATTGCAGTCATGAAGTCAAAAATCTGAAGAGTCTCATTGAAACTGAGAAGGGTGATTACACTGCAGATGGTGACAGTCTGACAGAAGAAGGAGTTGATTCCTTTATTGGCAACCGTAAAACTCTGCAGGGTGCAGAAATTGAATGTAAGAATGTCGTTGATACTTCTGAAAGGCGTGAAAGTAAGACAAAGTGTAAAGGCTTTAGCAAGACGAAAAGCAAGAAAAGGGAATCAAGTCGTAAGGTTATTCAGAATATAGAGCGCATAAAAGGAGAGAGCAGCAAGATTGCCACTGTGAAGCTGCGCCTTAGATCCCCTAATGAAAAAAGTGATAGATTTATAAGGTTGCGTCTGCTTGACGGAGTTATCGAAATTGAATCCGATGTTTCCTCACATACAGATAGCAAGAGTAAGAAGGGTGATAGTGGTTTATGGTACTCTCAAAAAACAAAAGACAGCAATAATACAACGCCAGTAGCTCCTTATCTTGATGCGCCACAGTATATCTTTGAAACAAACCAGGGTGTTGCCGCCCAAGTGCCGGGTCCCAAGACCCATTCCCGCAATGGCAAAGTGAAGTCTACTGACTCACGCCCACTCAATGAAATTTGGATGAGGAGCAAGAAAAACCAGGCATGGCTTGGATTAAGCCTCTCCGCAGTCGCAATGATGTGTTATGGGAGCCGATAAACGAAATCCATCATATTTCAAAGAGCAATCACAAGGGCCTGACAACGGGTGGAGCCGTGGTTATTGGAGTGGCCATGGGTATGGTGACAGGCGGCTTGGGTCTTACCACTATTCTTGGTAGCACGACACTTGCGGCTATGGCCTCGGCAGGTGCGGGAAGCTTGCTGACTCAAACCGCTGTTTCCCTTATCAACAACCAGGGTGATGTAAGCAAGGCCATGAAAGACCTTGCCTCCACCGATACGGTTATATCAATGGCCTCGGCTATGGCAATAGCAGGTGTGATGGATGGTGTGTTTGGTGGTGGTGAGGAAGCTACTACAGCAGTTGAAGAGGCCACTACAGCAGGGGAGGGAGCTTCTACAGTAGGTGAGGGAGCCAGTACAGCAGGTGAGGGGGCATCGTCGTCTGCGGCCACTCCGTCTCCAACGACGGCTTCTCCAGCAGGAGGAGCATCTCAGGCCGCATCGGGGGGGACACGCTCCATACTCGACATGTCCACTCTCGAGAAGTTCCAGCACCACCTCCCACGCACAGCGCTGAACATGGGGACTGCAACGGGTTGTCATATGGCTGTTGAGGGGAAGATGCCATCGGCTAAGGGACTGGTGCAGAATGCGGTACAAGCCCCGGCTCAGAGTGTCGCTCATACCTGTGCCAATGAAATCGGTGGCTTTTATGTGGACAATGACGTCGATATTGTAAGCCACAAACTCCTCCACGGTGCCCTAGGCGCAGGCCTTGGAGCGGCCGTAAGCAAGAACCGCACCGAAGGCGCTATCGTGGGTGCAGGTTCAGCCATGGCCGCAGAGATTATCGCCGAGATGATGGGGCCGTCTGTAGACGATCTACAGAGCAAAGCCCACGCCGGCACCTTGACTCAAGATGACATCGAGTCTTATTGGGAACAGGTCAATGACACTGCAAATGCGGCCCGTCTTCTGACGGCTGGCGCTGTGGCTCTGACGGGGAAAGACACAGAGGCTGCGGTGGTTGCGTCCAGCAATGCTCTGGATAATAACTATTTAGAGGCGGCTTATGCGGCCACGCAAGCGCACGATAAACCCCTCACTGAAGAGCAACGCCAAGCGGGCGAAGAGTTTTTCTTTGATGATGTCGCACTTCTTCAGAGTTTGAAGGAGCTCGCAGAAGGCCCGGCTCGTGATCGTATGGAGTACGCGCTTACCCGCCTCCAGCAGGACAGCCTGAATCCCCTTGAGGTCCCCACTCTCATCGCCATGCTGAAAAGAAGTGCCGAAGAACTCATAGCCGCCCAGTTCATCCCCACAACCCGCTTCGATGTGGCTTTGGAAGGCGCCAGCTTAGTGACCCTGGGCATGAGCAAAGTCCTTCCCATGGGCATGAAGCTTCTCCGCACATTGCAGTCTGAGAAAGCTGTCGTGCGAGCGCTGTCATCCTTCACCAGCCGCACCAGCGCACGCGTGGGCCTCCATGGAGCCGAGCATGCGGGCGGCAAGGTGGCTCACCTTGCATCTCCCTCAGAATTTGGAGCCAAATTCAAGAAGAGCGTCGGATTTGCCGATGACTTCGGTGCACCGCTGGAATTCCGTGCTACCTATGATCCGCATAAGCCTGGGTTTACGGTTATAGAGACACCGACTCATTCGGTGAAGCCGAGTGCTAGTACAAAGTTCAATCAGCGCGATAAAAAATATAGTACTGAGAAACAAGCTCTTGTTGAGATGGCCAAGCAGGATAAGAAAAAAGGTATTGCCCCCAAGGATATGGAAGCATACAAAGAACTGAATCAAGAGCTTCTTGATCCATTTCCAGTAGATAAAGTCAGGGGTCCGGAAAAACATCCTAATCTTAAACATGGAAAATCATGGCACGGGCATGTTGGGCCTGTAGACCACATACCAGTCAATATGGAGTAATCTAATGTATTCAAACTTAGCTGAAGCTTCTTAATGGAAAGTACATTGAAGTTTGTATTCTTTTAAAAAATTTCGGAGCCTCAAAAGGAATGCTACTTGTCGAAGATTTCAATCAAATAGCTCTCAATGCTGATGATTTAATTGCTGCGGGTTATGGGGTTTCTGTACTTAATGGAGTAGATGTAGATGAACCCTATGATAGAGATGTAATAATAGAAGTGTTAGCAGATTGGGGATGGAGTGGGGATAAAGAAAAAAAGCCAATTTGGTTAAAAGATAAGTAACAATTGGGTATATTTTCCGCTCGATTATGGATGTTAAAATTTTTATAAAGTAATTCAATAGTGAATTTTGTAATTAGTTCTTCTTATTCAATCATATTGAATGTTCTTTGAAAATTGAATAATCGTTCTTCTTTGACGATATCGAACTTCTTCAGAGTTTGAAGGAGGCCGCAGAAGGACCGGCTCGTGATCGTATCGAATATGCCCTGGCTCGCCTCCAGCAGGACAGCTTGCACCCCCTTGAGGTCCCCGGTCTTATCGCCATGCTGAAAAGAAGTGCCGAAGAACTCATAGCCGCCCAGTTCATCCCCACATCCCGCTTTGATGTGGCTTTGGAAGGCGCCAGCTTAGCCACCCTGGGCATGAGCAAAGTCCTCCCCACGGGCATGAGGCTTCTCCGAACATTGCAGTCAGAGAAATCTGTCGTGCAAGCGCTGTCATCCTTCACCAACCGCACCAGCGCACGCGTGGGCCTCCGCGGAGCCGAGCATGCGGGTGGCAAGGTGGCTCACCTCGCGTCTCCATCCGGGTTTGGAGCCAAATTCAAGAAGAGCGTCGGATTCGCCGATGACTTCGGTGCACCACTGGAGTTCCGTGCAACCTATGATCCGCATAAGCCTGGGTTTACGGTTGTGGAGACGCCGACTCATTCGGTGATAGGGGGAATTTACGACTCTCATGCCATTCGTGGATTTTATGAATCAACGCATATGGGGCCAGTCACGTCCACAACGGTTCCCTCGGCTCTTGCAAAGAATGTAAAACTTGCTGGTCAACGGCATCCTGTAAGTGGCATAGTATTTGACAGAAAAGGCTTTCCAATCTTTGATGATGTGGCAGTGTTTGATACGAGGATATCGAGATCAGTTGCATCAAAAAAAGATGCTTATAAGCATAAATCCAGCGCTACCAAAATACTTTGGAAGGAAATTACAGATGGAAATATTTCTCGTAATAAATTTACCCAAAAGCAGTTACGTGATATTGAAAGAGGACTAGAAAAAATTACAGGATTTACTTGGCATCACCACCAAGATATAGGGAGAATGCAGTTAATACCACAAACTACTCATACATCAACAGGCCATGTCGGTGGGATGAAGATGTGGAAATTCAAGGAGAAGAAAAGTGTTAGAGAATAACGAGTGTATGGATTGTCGAAAACCCTTAACCGATAATGAAATAAACTTGGTACAAAAGAAAATCAATAGAATACTTCCTAGTTTTTACATTGATTTTATAAAAAAATGTAATGGAGGTCGTTTATTAAATCCTTGTTTTGAATATTACGATGAGGATTTGCATGATGTTTGGATAACAGGAGTTGGTATATTTTTGAGTTTATCCCCGGAACAATATGATGACTTTATATCCGTTTACAACTCCCCCCCTGAATTTTTCCCAGACGGCTTAGTTGCTTTCGCAGAAACCGGGGGTGGTGATTTAATATGTTTTGATTATCGTGAAGGAAAAGACAACCCTGATCCCGCCATCGTTTATTGGAATCATGAAGCAGATATTGGTAAGGATGTTTCTTTCATAGCCGAAAATTTTGAAGCTTTCTTGGGGATGCTAAAGAAGCCTGAAGATTAATACTAGATAGCTTAATCACAGACGTTAAAGACACTCCCTTCCTATGAAATACCACCTCCTTCCTCTTTTCCTTCTTGTATCGATAGTGTTTCAAACATTAGGAGTTTTTGCGCACCATTTTATCATAGAGAATGAATCTCCCTTAACAACACACCACTCCCTCATCAACAACCAGGGTGATGTACGCAAGTCAATGAAAGACCTTGCCTCTACCGATACGGTTATATCCATGGCAACGGCCATGGCAGTAGCAGGTGTGATGGATGGTGTGTTTGGTGGTGGTGAGGAAGCCACGACAGCAGGAGAGGGAGCCACGACAGCAGGTGAGGGGGCATCGTCGTCTGCGGCCACTCCGACTCCAACGACGGCTTCTCCAGCAGGAGGAGCATCTCAGGCCGCATCAGGGGGGACACGCTCCATACGTCCACTCTCGAGAAGTTCCAGCACCACCTCCCACGCACAGCGCTGAACATGGGGACTGCAACGGGTTGTCATATGGCTGTTGAGGGGAAGATGCCATCGGCTAAGGGACTGGTGCAGAATGCGGTGCAAGTCCTGGCTCAGAGTGTGGCGCATACCTGTGCCAATGAAATTGGTGGCTTTTATGCGGACAATGACGTCGATAGTGTAAGTCATAAACTCCTCCACGGTGCCCTAGGCGCAGGGCTGGGTGCGGCTGTAAGTAAGAACCGTACCGAAGGTGCTATCGTGGGTGCAGGTTCGGCCATGGCCGCGGAGCTCATCACTGAGATGATGGGGCCTTCTACAGACGAATTACAGAGCAAAGCCCACGCCGGCACCTTGACTCAAGATGACATCGAGTCTTATTGGGAACAGGTCAATGACACTGCAAATGCGGCCCGTCTTTTGACGGCTGGCACTGTGGCTCTGACGGGGAAAGACACAGAGGCCGCGGTGGCTGCGTCCAGCAATGCGTTAGATAATAACTATTTAGAGGCGGCTTATGTGGCCACGCAAGCGCACGATAAACCCCTCACTGAAGAGCAACGCCAAGCGGGCGAAGAGTTCTTCTTTGATGATGTCGCACTTCTTCAGAGTTTGAAGGAGGCCGCAGAAGGACCGGCTCGTGACCGTATCGAATATGCCCTGGCTCGCCTCCAGCAGGACAGCTTGAACCCCCTTGAGGTCCCCGGTCTTATCGCCATGCTAAAAAGCAGCGCCGAAGAGTTCATCGCGGCCCAGTTCATTAACGATTAGAAATTATATCATACTCAAGGCACCCAATAAAATACCCTTGATAATCACATCTCTATGTTTGATTCTCTCGATTTTAATCACGATCTGATTCTTGGTTTTTGAAATGCCGCGACTACCGACATTCTGGAATTCTCCGTGTCGGTGGTGCCAAGGAGCTTACAGACCTGGGTACTTGCCTCGAGGTGCGTTAAGGGTGAAATTCTAGCTACAGCTTTTTAGCTGCCGCAGTGCTTGCAATAAAATGTTTTTAATTGATTAGCCTCCCTAAATTGCTATAGAGCTACTATATCGTGATATCTACGTTTTATTAAGTGCTACAATTTTTGTTAACTAATTGAATTTAGTTTGTTTTATCTGGTGCCGGAACTCGGATTCGAACCAAGGACCTACTGATTACAAATCAGTTGCTCTACCAACTGAGCTATTCCGGCACAAGATGAGAGTTTATATATCTCATTTCTCTGAAAAGGCCAACAGGGAATTTTGATTTTCTTAGATCTTATTGTTGAAGTTAAAACTGGTTGATAACCCTGGACAGGGCTTTTCTTGCATGAGATACTCTCGTCAGTTCAAACTGAAGAAAGGCGATGGTTTCCCATGCTGGGGATGAAGATCTTTACCTATTTCAAAGGCGAATTGGTTGGCGATGATGAATTCGGCAACAAATACTACCGTCAAAAGAATTCTCCTGAATCCGTGAAGGAGAAGCGCTGGGTTATGTATGCTGGCGAGGAGGAGGCTTCCAAA
>CAJQNC010000117.1 GCA_905479605.1 uncultured Alphaproteobacteria bacterium
CCTATGAAGGTGTTAGAGTTTATGACACCCAAAGAAGCCTTCTTGAAAGAGGCACTAAAAAGGGGTAGCCTCTAAATCGGAATTCGCACTTCACCCTTGAAATTGCCAAATCGGAATTCGCACTTCACCCTTGAAATTGCCGTTTGATCTATTCGTAGTTGTTTCTTGAACCTTGTTAGACTCATGAATTTTCCATACTTAAGGGTTTAATTACTCTCACGAACGGAGATAGAGTAAAATTATAAATTACTTTTCCCTTTTTGATCAAGTGTATTGCTTTTAAAAACCACCTCTCCCCAGCGTGGGAGAGGTCAGCGCGCAGCGCTGGGTGAGGGGGATGACAACTCGTCCAGGCGTAGCTTGGAGTAAGTTTTTAAATTCACTCTCTTCCTGAACTGGGTTGATTTTACGGCCTCATCTCGTGGAATTCCTTAAGTTGCCCAAGCTTTGCTTGGCCAAAGTCAACTTACCCCTCACCCGCCCCTTCGGGTCGACCTCTCCCACAAGGGGCGAGGTAAAGGTAGATCCTACAACCGATACTTCCGCTTATGTTCCTGCAACGCATTCCAGATCTGTTTATCCTGCCCATACACGTCCTCAACAAAGTGAGTCTTGCCAGCTTCATCCACCCAGATGGTAAAGTAGGTCATTTGGGTTTTGAGAGGCTGGGGCAGGGACACATTGTTGGTGTTATATCCTGAGGCCTCAGAATCAATACGGTCACGGGGCCACTCATCGGGGTTGTTGAAGACGAATTCTGCCAGACGATGGGGATCCTTTACCCGAATACAACCTGAGCTGAAAGAGCGCTTGGCTTTTTCCCACAGATGCTTTGAGGGCGTACCATGAAGGAATATGGCCAGGCCATTCTTATTTTCCAAGGTAAAGCGAATCTTACCCAAGGCATTGCCTGCTCCTGGGCTTTGCTTGATGGTGAAGGGGAAATTACCACTGCTATAACTGCCCCAATCAATAGAGCCGGGATCCACCCGATTGCCATAGGAATCATAATAGCGATACCCGCGCCCTGAGAAGGCCCCTGAGTTGCGTTTAAGCTTGGGGAGTTTATCTGCCACTGCAATGCTGTAGGGCACATGCCAGCTAGGGTTAAACCGCACACCGGTCATCTCTCTGGAATAGTTAGGAGTTTCCCTGTAATGGCGACCCGTAATAACAGGCATGGTGAATTGCACTTGGTCATTCTCCACGGCTTTCAATTCATACGCAGGAATATTGACTTGAATATAACGATCGCCCATATTTTCTGGCAACCAGCGTTGACGTTCCATACTGACGATGACGCGCTTGATGCGCTCATCCAGTGAAGTGCTCATAGACTTGGCTGTCATGGGTCCAATTGCACCATCGGGCTCGAGCCCATGCAGGCGTTGATATTCCTTCACAGCGGCTTCTACTGTGCTGTCAAACGTATCTCCTTGGCCTTGGCTGGGTGATAGATACCCTTGAGTGGTGAGAAGCTCACGCAGAGTTTGAACCTTTGGCCCGGAATCACCTGCCTTCAGTTTGGTTCCCTTGGGCAGGGTAGGCCAATAACCCATTTCTTTCAGGTTACGATACTCAGCGAGAAGCCCTTTAAGTTCTTTATAATCCGCTCTTTGTGGCTCAAGCTGGGTGACCCAGTTGCAGCTACGACCATCACTGGCCATGTTGTCTTTGAGGATAGACACTTCATCAATATCCACCGGCCTGTAATAAAGCTGGCGATCAATCTTACGGGGATATAGGCGCTCACCTTTCATATCCGAGATATAATCTAATGCCGCTACGCTTAAAAGCTCATCAGCCTCTTTTTGGTCGCTGGAGTCATCCAGGTTCAGCCCTTCCAACTTATCAAGCAGAGGAAGAAAATCATCAGGGTCCAAGCCATCATCAGCTACCTGACGCAGTTGCCCGAGAACCCGTTGAGCACAGGGGGTCCACTCACCATCTACGATCCAGATCCTGTCCGGATTTTCTTTGTCATAGAGTTGATTCAACCGTTTATCTTCGATGGCTTGCGCTGATGTGGTACAAAGCAGCGCTACGATAGCAGAAATGGGTAGGAAATGACTAGATTTCATGTGCTTTTATCCTTCTCTGTTTAAATCACGTCATAAAGGTTGACGATTGAGCTATATTGGTTTATAAATCCGGTCCAATGATCCAGTAAAAAAGTTACTTTAAGGTTAATGTATGGCACATCATAAGTCAGCGATTAAGAGAATTCGACGCAATGACCGACGTTCAGAACGTAATCATGCGCGTATCCACCGTGTTCGCACTTTTATCAAGAATGTAGAGAAGGCTGTTCTCGCAGGTGACAAGAAGGCTGCTGTTGAGGCATTTAAACTGACTCAACCAGAAGTAGATCGTGGTGTTTCTAAGGGTGTATTTCACCGTAACACTATATCCCGTAAGCTTTCCCGCCTGAATGCTAGCATCGTGAAAATGGCATAGCCATTTTCGCTGCAGTTCTATATAAATTCATAGAGGGGATTTAGCCCCTCATACCATAATAATTTTTCGAAACTGACTCTTGAGTAGGGAATATGCATGAAAATGGTCATACCTGACGCTGCTTTGCTCGCACAGTGGGATCGTGTCAGAGACCAACTGCTCAAAGAGTATGGTGAGGCTACATTTTCCAGTTGGCTTCAGCCTCTTTCCCTCGTAAAACATAATAACCAAGGTCACGTGGTGATTTCAGCCCCCAATGCCTTTATGCGTGACTGGGTGCGAGATCATTACTTCCGTCGTGTGGAATCCCTTCTGAAAGCCGGCAATGACAATATCCGCAAATTAGAGTTAGTCGTCTCTGATGAGCCTCAACCGCACAGAGCAACCGGAGGAGGCGCTGCCGAAATTCCTGCGGATATTGCTGATATCGAGGCGCTCGGGGCGCAACTTGATCCCCGCTTTACATTTGATAATTTCGTGGTGGGTAAACCCAATGAATTGGCCCATGCTGCGGCTCTTCGGGTCGCCGAATCTCCGGAAGTTACATTTAATCCTCTGTTCCTTTATGGAGGTGTGGGCCTGGGTAAAACTCACCTCATGCATGCAATTGCCTGGCATATTCGCAAGTGCCACCCCGAGCGTAAAGTCATTTATCTCTCTGCTGAGAAATTCATGTACCAGTTCATTCGTGCGCTGCGCTTTAAGGACACAGTTTCTTTTAAAGATCAATTCCGTTCAGTCGATGTATTGATGATCGATGATGTGCAGTTCATTAGCGGCAAGGATTCCACCCAAGAGGAATTCTTCCATACCTTTAATGCCTTGGTTGAGCAAAATCACCAGATCATCGTTTCTGCAGATAAGTCTCCCTCTGATCTTGAGGGCATGGAAGACCGTCTGAAATCTCGCCTCGGTTGGGGTTTGGTGGCCGATATTCATCCCACGACCTATGAATTGCGATTAGGAATTCTGCAAGCGAAGGGTGACCAGTTAGGAATCAGGCCACCACCAAAAGTTTTAGAATTCTTAGCTCATAAAATTACTTCTAACGTACGCGAGCTGGAAGGGGCTCTAACGCGGGTGCTGGCTCATGCGACCCTGGTGGGGCGTGATATTACCCTCGAGACCACACAAGAGGTTCTACGGGATCTGCTGCGGGCCAATGATCGCAAAGCGACCATTGATGATATCCAGAAAAAGGTGTGTGAATATTATAATGTGCGCGTGGCGGAGATGCATTCACCTAAGCGGGCACGCAGTATTGCTCGTCCCCGTCAGGTGGCGATGTTTTTGTGTAAGATGCTTACACCCCGTTCCTTGCCCGAGATCGGACGTAAATTTGGGGGAAGGGACCACACGACCGTGATGCATGCGGTGAAAAAAATTGAAGAATTGATTGCACAAGAGGATTCAATTCGCGAAGATATAGAACTTTTACGAAGGATGTTGGAGACATAACATGACAGGATTACCACAAGAAGAAATCAACCCTACAACGATGGCCAATGGCGCAGCCCAATTTCACGTGGTTGTTGACCGCAGCACTTTATTGAAGCTGTTGACTCATGCCCAAGGCGTTGTTGAGCGTAAGAACATAACACCAATCCTGGCGAACGTTCTTTTAGAGGCTCAACAAAATAGCCTTAAGATTACGGCGACGGATACCGAGCTGTCCTTTGAAGCGACCCTTGAGGCGAAAGTCCAAAGTGCCGGTAGCATCACGTGTTCAGCCCATTTGCTTTATGACATTGTGCGTAAGCTGAAAGATGGATCTGAGCTCCAGCTGAAACTCAACCCCAGCAACGATACCCTTGAACTGACCACCAACCGTTCAGACTTTAAGCTGTCGTGTCTGCCAGCCGTTGACTTTCCAGTCCTCAGTGCGGGTGACTTGCCACATACCTTCAAGATCCATGGTGCCGAACTGGGGATGATCCTAGACCGTACCTATTTTTCCATGGCCATGGAGGAGACTCGTTATTACCTCAATGGTGTTTACCTCAGTGCCACTGAAAGTGGTCAACTGTGTGGAGCTGCTACCGATGGGCATCGTTTGGCACAAGTGCAGATTCCTGTTCCTGCAGGGGCAGAAAATATGCCAGGGGTGATTATCTCGCGTAAGACAGTGAATCAAATCCGCAAGCTTGTTGAAGAATCTGCCGAAGAGATTGAAGTCAGCTTATCAGACAAGCAGATTAACTTCCGATTTGGTAATGGGCGCCTTACGTCTCGTCTCATAGAAGGTAAATACCCTGATTATGAGCGTGTTATTCCCACAAACAATGACAAATCATTTGAAGTCGCAGCTCCTCAACTGAATGAGGCTGTGGATCGTGCGGCATTGTTTGCCAATGATAAAGAACAGATCATTAAGCTTTCTCTCTCTACGGGTTTGTTAGAGGTGAAGGCCTTTACCAGCGGAACCGGCAGTGCCGATGAAGAATTAGAAGTGAAGTATGATGGCCCTGCCATTGAATTTGGCTTCAATGCACGTTACTTGTTAGACATCACCCAAGCATTCCAAGACCAAACCCTCGTGTTTGAAATTGGTAATGAATCCGAATCTATTATCATCCGCTTGTCTGGCGACGACAGCGCCCTGTTCGTACTGATGCCATTGCGGGTTTAGTCGTATTGGTTGCGCCTCACACTTCCCTGGGTCCAATATGTGTAACACGTTCCCCGGGGCTTAGGTGAGCACGAGCATCGCGAGTATAGCGACCCTTAGCACCCGGGGTCCATGGTGTTCCAGAACGTGACTATGCTGTGGTTCACGCTGAAACCCGGATAGCAGTCGCTAGCTACTCACTTCGTTCACAGGCGAATAGGTGGTTTGTAACCAAGGCTTGAGTGTGCTCAAGACATCTAATACATCATCGCTCTTAAGTTGATTGTCTACCCGAATGGTAAGGCATTCCTGGGTATACACATCAATCACCGTTAACATCCTTATCTTTTTGCCATTGCTTAACCTGTTTGACACAAAGTCATAGCTCCAGACATGGTTAGAATAAAGAGGACGTAAACGGATACAGGACCCATCATTCAGATAAAGACGTTTTCTTTTAGGCTGTTATGCGTTCTACACGTTTATGAGTAACCCTCCAGCCTTAAGAAGAGAAGTTTTTGCAACAAGTCCTCGATCTCACTGTACAGGGTACCTGAAATAAATCATATAAATAATGTATTGCAATTAATTGATTCGTTACTATATGGGTAATTGTTAGGCCTGATAGGTTAAAGTAGTTTTTTCCAGCCTATATTTTAAATAAAACTTAGCGAAAGATGGATTTATGAATCGTTTATTATACACCCTGCTTCTAGGCACATCACTTTTCTCAATGCCGAGTATTCTCTCCGTTGTAGTTTCCCCTGTTCAGGCTGCGGGTGTTGAAGATGAAGACTTTCCATCTCTAGTGAAGTTTGCTAGGAAGGCTGTCGCAAACAGTTATGATCCCGAGAATGCCCCACATTTTTTAGACAAGGTTGGGAGTCTATGGGGCCCCAAAGACATGGGCCCTATTCTAGAGGAGATGCGTCCCGAAGACCGGGGTGGCCTCTTCAAAACAATAGAAGAAATGAGTGCTGAAGAGAGAGCGCAGCACACCTCCCTTATTCAAGCTTTTTTTGAAGTGATGATGAAAGATGAGATAACTGGATTAAACTTATCCCTCACAAAAGTTGGGAAAATCAAAGGGCAACACAGAATTTTAGGTGGCAGAAATTTTGACCTTACACCATTCCTAACCCCCGATTTTTTAAATGTAAACTGGGAAAGGGATCGATGTTTCGGTATATCCATTGACATGAACGAATGGCTTACTGATTCAGCTTTACCCTCTCTATCTTCGTTAAGGGGTCTGCCTGTCACCCATTTAAG
>CAJQNC010000118.1 GCA_905479605.1 uncultured Alphaproteobacteria bacterium
CTGACCTGAACAAAATTGAACCCATGTGGGCCAATATTAAACAAAGACTGAAATCTTACTCTGATAATGCAAAGTCATTCATTGATAACCTGGAATACCATTTTACGGATATGTGTAAATGTTAAGATAATCTGCTATATAGGAATAACCGGAGCATCATCGCTGCATTTCTCATGCACCTTATGTTTAATATTTTCTCAGTGCTTTTCCAGACAGAGCAGTTCACAAAATGCATAGTCACAGTTCTGCTGCTTTTGGTTTCAGTTACTGTCATTATGATTGATAAAAAGAACTTCTTTAAAGAGAGTTTTTAAGAATTTATGATTTTCTGCTATACTGCCTCAAAATTCCAAAGGAAGAGATTATGAAGAAACACATATCCCTATTTGCGGCTCTTGTAATTGGAGCTCTGTCCGCATGTTCTTTGGATACTACGCCACAGCAATGCAAAACTACGTTCCTTAACCTCCTCGAAAGTTATGGAATGACAGCCAATGATTTGAAAAACCCTACAAAGGTGACGGAATTCAAAACAAAAGCCAAAGCCGATGGGAAATGGGCCCAGTTTGTTCAAATATGCAATAACCCTCAATATAAAGATTGTAAAAGCTGCACCTGTGGACTGGATATGAAGCTTACAGGTTGTATGTGGAACTGCAGTTGTTGTTGGGGGAGTACGAGGTGTAACAGCCTTCCTTAAGTTTACTTATAGACTGTTGCAACGACACACAATTTCTACATAGTCTCTTCCCTCAATCTGATTCACAGCTTCCCCACAAGCTTGAACCCCCCTTTTCTTATAGAATTCCTCAGCAGAGGTATTCCCCTTAAGAGTTAAGACAATAGGTGGAAGATGGTTCATTTGGGAGAGTTTCTTCAGGGATTCCTCAATAAGCAATTTCCCTACGCCCTGGCGCTGGCAAGACTTTAAGACATAAAAAGCGTAAATCTCTCCTGCACCAAGTTGCTCGTAACGGGAAGGGCCAAAGTTAGAAAAACCGGTGACTGTTTCGCCAACTGTAGCAACAATGACTTGACTTTTACCCTCTTCCAATACCTTCGTCCACCCTTCGGTTCTTTTTTCCAGAGACATTTGATTCAAGGTCTCTTGAGCTATGAGACCTTTATAAGGCTCATTCCAGCCCTCAATGGTAATAGCAGCAATTGTGGAAGCATCGGAGGGAGTTGCCCTCCGGACAGCAGTTTTCATGACATATATTCCATAATAAAGAGATTAAAGTTAGGATAGAATAATTTTCTCCTCAATAAAAGAGTGTAGGCTTGTGTTCCTGCTAAGTGATATTAGCAATATTGACGATGTTGCAGGGTTAGTGAGAGCTTTAGTTTTTATATATAAATTATAAAGGTTTTTTATGATGAAAAATATAGTTACATTTTTGGTTGTCGCTTTATGTTTCAATCAAGCCAATGCTCTTCCAGGCTGGATGTTAGATGATGGTTGGAGAGAAGGTATTACCCTCCCTCATAAATGTCTTTCAATCACACAACTCAAGGGAGAACCACTTGATGAGCATGAAGTGGCTAAATTACAGGAAGGTTCATCAAGTTTAATTCAGGCTCCAGAAGTAACAATTGATGCCCCTGGCATTTCCTATCGGGTGAGCTGCTTGATGCTTACTGAAGCCGGAGAAGAAGTACTGTATGATAACTTTCATCATCGAGTGGTAGGGGACGAGTCATTTGATCATACTGGCCATGAAGGAGTGCCTCCGTTTATACTCAAGACGGGTTCTGTTGTTTTTAGCAAATTCCATGAGGATTGTAATTTAACTGTTCTCTCTGATTGTAATATGCTCTTTGATGGCTTTACCTCAGCTGGTGAGGTTAGAATAGGGGGTAAGCGTGCTCTTGTGTTACAGGGTACGTACAGTGCTTTGCGGTGGGATAGTTTTTCAACATGTGCTTCTTTGTTCAACAGTAATACGAGAGAAGATGCTCTCTACCAATGTGACCTACAGATTGTTGGTAATTTAGACATAACATCTGGTGAAGATGACGTGGTAACACGTGGTTCTCTATTCAGTGTAGGGGGGAACGTTCGCATATCTTCTCCCGAGCGGGATGTGAAGTTGAACTATTTTGCGCATCATTACGATGATGATGAAGCTCCTGGAGAGTGTATGGATTTAGGAGATAGTGTTGCTCTGATGAAAACAGTTATTAGAGCCGGGGGTGCTCTGGAAATTAATGCAGGTTACATAAAAGTATTTTTAACCGATTTGTTAGCTGGAGCTGATGTAAACCTTTCCACAGTTAGGGATATGCTATTGTTCGGAATTCGTGTTGAAGCTGGTGGAAGTGCTTCAAATAGATCTGGAAGAAATTTAATTTCAGGGGGTTTTTACTCTTCATATTTTGATGACAATATAACTCCTGAGTTGGCTGCGTTAAGATTGACTACTGGTTTACCTGGCTTTTAAAACCTTAGTTTCTGCGACGCTAACTGCTATGTAAGGTTCTTCTTATTGGGACTACTCTCATCTTGTTTGGCTACATCAATTCAGGTCAAATTCTGAGGGAGAACCTTTGGAAGAACCAGTTTTGTCCTGAGGGATATGAGCTCTGACTTCTTGATTGGAATGTAGCTTAACAGTTTAGAGTGAGGTTATATCATCAGGAGTAATGATGTATCAAAATGGACATACGCTCTTATCTTGTAATGGAAGCAATTGTGTGGGCATTGGTTAAAGCGGCGAATCTGATTTTATGTAGTTGAGTGGGATAGGGTTAACACCCTCGCCTTTAGGCGAACACTTTAGTATAGTGTTTTCTATGGAATATCGTCATGGATCTCATAGCCTGTATGACTTAAAATATCACGTCGTGTTTTGCACGAAGTACC
>CAJQNC010000119.1 GCA_905479605.1 uncultured Alphaproteobacteria bacterium
TCTAAATCGGAATTCGCACTTCACCCTTGAAATTGCCAAATCGGAATTCGCACTTCACCCTTGAAATTGCCTACCTAATTGTCGCAGTACGTCTTTGAGTATACACTCCCCCAGTGAGGCAATCAGCCCTTTACTTTCAGCGATTTCAATGAATTGTCCTGGCAGGATAAGCCCGTGTTTTGGGTCCATCATACGCACCAGAGCTTCAAAGCGTTCTATTTTTCCTGTATTTAAATCAACAATTGGCTGATAGTAGGTAAGCAATTCGCCATTATTGAGTGCCTCTCGTAAATCAAGTTCAATTTGGAGGTCATCGAGCATCTTTTTGTGTTGCGATGTTCCAAATAGCTCGTAGTGACCCCTCTTCTCATTTTTTGAGTGGTACATCGCGAGGTCTGCATTCCGTAAGACCTGATCAGCCATACATTCAGTTCCGTTGAATAGATATACACCTAAGCTAGCGGTAACTTCAATATTTCGGCCGTCTAAATCATAAAATTTGTTGATAGTATTACGTACCCTTTCCACGACTTGGATAGCGTCATCTTTTCCATCAACCTCCTGCAGCAGAACGGTAAACTCATCACCTCCGATACGGCTTACTGTATCGCCGGGACGGACAGCTTCTAGAAGTAAGGCTGCGACTTGCTTGAGAAGAAGATCTGCAATAGCATGCCCCATAGTGTCATTAATAAATTTGAAGCGGTCCAGGTCGATAAACATAACAGCTGCTGGTTTTTCTCCAAGGCGTTGGCATCGATTAACGACTTGCTGTAAACGATCCATGAAAAGAGTTCGATTAGGTAAGCCTGTCAGGTCATCGTGAAATGCAGCGTAGGAAAGCTCTTGTTCATGCATTTTGCGGGCTGTGACATCTGTTTGGGCGCCAGCAATACGAATAGCTTTGCCGCTATTGTCATAACTCGCTAGGCCTCGGGCGGAAACCCAAATATATTCTCCGTTTCTATGCTTTATCTGGTATTCAAGGTCAATACGGTCAAAACGTTTGTCCAAAGTGGGGATCAATCGCTTCTTTGACTTGCTCCTTAAACTCAGGGTGGATAAGATCAAACCAGTCTTCAATCTTGTTCAGTTTTTCTGTGACAGGGATACCTAGAATTTCTTTCCAGCGCTCTGAATAGTAAACATCACCTGTTGAAAGATTCCACTCCCATAAACCATCATTGGTGGCTTTTTCAGCTAGGGTATAACGTTCTTTACTTAGCAGTAATTCATCTCTCTGGTCTCTGAGTTCATTATTAGCTTGCATGACTTCGCTGGACATCTCAGTCATGGTGTGTTCCATGATTCGACGTTCCTTATCCGAGTCTTCATAGGTGCAACTTATGATCTGAAACAGGGTTTCAATATTGACTTCGCCATGGTGATCTAAAGCTTCAGCGAACTGCTTTTTTAGCAGATCATGCCCGATGAGCTTATCGAAATCTTTGGTAAAGTGTTTCAAAGTTGTTAGCCTTTACTTCTCGTAGAGTGTTGCGATAGTCATGGTTTCATTGTGTAGAACACTCTCGCCTGTATTTGCATGAGGAGCAATTTCGCCATAGGAGTAGAATCCTAAGCGCTTGTTGTTATCACCCAGAATTTTAGTTACCAGTTCAACCTCATGAATGGTGCGTTGTCCCAGCAGAGCACGGCGTCCTAAGCAGCTGACGAGCAATGAAAAAGTTTCGTATTCATGGAGAGTCTCGTGGAAAGCCTCGCGAGCCGCTTGACCTGCACCCTCTGTGACACTATCAAATTTCCCCCACATGAGCTGAGCCTTATATCCTTTAGGCATATCCCCAGCAAAGGTTATGCTTTGTGTCTTTTCGTCTACATCCAGGGGTGTACGAGCTACAAAAGCTTTTTCCTCTTGATTGTTTGGCCAGATGGCTAAAGGAAAGTAAAGTCCACTAAATGGGAGATTCTTTGCTTCTTCGCCCAGGTAGCGCTTGTACAGTTCAAGGGCTGGCTTGTGATCAAGCTCATACAGAATATTGCCTTCCGATTTGGTAATCAAGCGCTCTGGTCCAAATATATCCCAACCACCACAAGCGCCTGTCTTCATTGCAAAGTCTTGTCCATAGAAGCCAATGACTACAACCCCAGTTTGATCAAACAGTTCATTGAAGCCAACCCAGGTTTCTTGGAAACGATCACCATCACCGGCAAGCCCTCCAGAAATCGGAACTTCTCGTCCGACATTAATACCTTCACGAATGCCGCCAACTAATAGACTCCCGTTAAGCTCGAGACCTTTCGAAAGTACAACTACTCCGGCGAGGCCTTCACCCTTGAGTTTATCACCCAAAGATTTACCCACGGCAAATGAGTCCTCAAGATTGTAAAGATTATCGCTGAATGCTTTTACTGTAGTTTTCTCAAAGTATAAGGCCGTAAAAACAATGCTTTCATCCGAAATTTGGGTGCCAATGATTTGCCCTCCCGTACTGCAACCGGCAATGATGGCTTGCGGGTAGCGTGCTTTGAGAAGTTCATAAGCAGATACATCTTTAAGAATATCTGTGCTACCAAAGTAAAGGACCAGCTGGGCATCATTATGAATTTGATGATCCTCAAAAATATCTAAGCCGTCTGTCGGCGTCCAAATTCCCTGTTCTATTTTCATGATTATTCTCCAACTAATAAGTTAATTGGATTGATGGTAATAAAAATGAGTTAATATCCAGTTACTTTACATGCATTCTTTGAGTAAAACGGGTAGAAAGGATGCGCGTGACTGTATGATGGCTTTTTTATTTAATTAAAACAGATGGTTGTAGGTATTTCATTACAGCGCCGTATATGAGTAATTTACCAACTCCAGTGCGAACTTGCTACCATCCCCTATGATCTCTAAGCCTTGGCGGTATCGCCTGTCTTTATGTCGTTGTCTCCAAAGCGTAATATGAGGATGATAACCTTCTCCAGAGGTTTGACCATTTAAGCTATATTGCCTTTTTGAGAGTGTCTGTATCTCTTGCTGTAGAGACTCATTAGCCGCTTTTAGTTTCAAAAAAGTTTCTTCATCAGGAAGTAAACCAATGACATGACGGAACATAAAACGCATCTCACCTACAATGAAGGGGAGAGGGCTTTCAATTTGCAGCTTTGGTTTGAGAAGTTCTAAGAACTGATGGGTTTCTTCAAGAGTCTGGAAACACTTATCCATAAACCCAACAGTGCAGTGAAAACGCCGCCGTTGAGGTTTCATTCCGAGCCCTATCAAAAAGTCATTGATGGCTTGCTGATTCTCGTCATTGACATCCAGCTTGATGGCCAGTGAGTTCATCGACGCTTCCCCATAACCTGTTTATTGGGACTTATTTTACCGAATTTGCAGGTTCTTGGAAAGGGAAGCTTGATGACATCCTTTAGGTGTATACTGTTTGTGTGGCTTACTCACTTCGAGTATCCTGGCCTAGCCCCACATTGATAAGGGCGTCACGAATATACTTAATAGAATTCTTTGAATACGTGTGATTGCCACCGTGAGTATAGGTAGACCCTACGACATCACCCTGAGCGTTCAGCAGAGTGCGGTGTGATCCACCGTTTCCAGGTTTCTTAATTGATTCAAAGCCATTTACAGATTCCCATAGAGCTTTAAATTCACGGTACTTGACTTTTTGGAACTGGCTTTGATCAAATATCCTGTCTAGAATTCTTTGGCTTGTGGAAGCAAGCTCAACCTCTCGCCTTGGTTTAGCCTCCACAAACCCTTTTGAATGTAAGACTCTATGACCCCTTGGAGCTATATATCTGCCTGAATCTTGTGGAGCTGATGAAGTGGGCGGACTAGAAAGTTCACGTGTTTGTTTTCTTCTGTCTCGAGCTCTTTTTTTCTTTTCTGCCCTGCGCGTAGGTGTTTGTGATATGGGTTCGGTCGTAGTCTTATTACTATTAGCCGCAGCTTCTTCATCACTATCTCCAGCATCTTGCTCTTGGGGTACTAGAATACTCTCTTCAGTGGTGGCTTCTTCCTCAGATGAGGGCAGTTCAGGAGCTTCACTGAATTTCAGCCTGTCAGGACCCTCGCTGCTTTTTTCTCCTGTTTCATTCTCGTCTACCTCTTTGGTTAACGGGGGGGTGGAAAGATCCGCTTTAGAATCAATTTCATTTAATTGCTCTAGGTCTCCAGGGTATGCGATGAGACCAGTATCAGGGTTACTATCGCTCTGAACCATAGCTTCTTTATTGCTGCCTTCACTATCTTGTTCTTGGAGAACAACGCGCTCTTCAGATCTTGCTTCTTCATCAGACAAGGGCAGTTCAGGAACTTTAGTCAATTTTAGGCTATCAGGAACCTTGCTGCTTTTTTCCCCTGTGTCATGTTCACCCTTGTCTTTAGTTAAAGCAGGTTTGGGGAGATCTGATTTGGATTTAATTTCATTTTCTTGAGCTGAGGGGAAAGCTTTTTCAGTGTCATGATTATCAACTTTTGTTGAAAAGTCTATCCACCCGAGGTAGGGAAGAGTCAATTTAGAGTTCCCCATTTTTTCAGCAGTTGCTAAAATGGTCGTCTGATGCTTACCCCAGTTCATCAGTGTGATGGGATATTTTCTTTCTTTAATACAGCCTTCCCAGTACTGGATGTCTTTTCCAGCTTTTAGGTGTTCTGGATCTTCACGGTCTATAAGGACACCATCATCAGGGTGTGAGCAATTATCTGTTTTTCCTGTTAACAAAGGGTGAAGTGTAACGCTTGCACTTAAAAGGCGTTTGGTTTGAGTGGAAAAATCACTGAGACTATGACGCTGGTAAACCCCAACGATCAGTTTGTTGACGAGCTGGTACCGGTCAATAAATGCAAGAGTCGTATGATAGTTAAATGTATGTGGCCCGAATGAGTCCTGTTCATCCTGTGCTAATTTTTTTAACTCTCTGAGGAATACATGGTTGGTGGCGCGAACGAGAAATTTTTTAGTTACAAGTTCCCAGTCACCTGTCATCTTCAACGCATCCCTCATAAGTTTATGTCTCACCTTAACCTCACGCAAAAATTGAAATCTCGAATCTAAAAGGTTTGATAGAACTGCGTCAGGGCTATATGTACCTTCAAGATAATCATCAATTACCGTTACAAGGCGATTAGCCCCTTCAAGGTTTTGCGACAGACCATCTATCCTCTCTGTTGCCTGAGCAGGGTGTTTATGGCTGTATGACTGACTGTACTCTACCAGATCTTCTGCTAAAGATCTGTAGGATCCTGCAAGATCTTTCAGGGGGTCAGCTTTCGATGAGGTAAGTGAAGTAGTCGAAATTAGAGAGAGAATAATAAAAAATTTTTTCATGTTATGTACCCATATTAAATAATATTAAAATATCCAATATTCTGAACATGTTATTTATAAGAACGAACCTATTGTCACGGTTAGTTTTCCTGAAGCCATTTCGCCGTGTCATTGGCTGTCTTAAATTGTGCCATTTCACCTATGGTCTCATGAAGGTCTATCCCATAAAAGACTTACTCAGAATCATTTGTAATCTTCATATAGTTGCTATCTGTATAATATCAAGGAATATTATCTGGCTACCCGAATAATTTAAAATAGTCTATTTATATAAGCCTCTGAAAAGATACAGTATTCGGTTCGAGATCCCGTATGTGAGACCCTTTGCCCAGGTAAAGTCCAGGCTCGTCTAAGTCCGCGAGGACAATGCTCCGAAAAAGCTTCGTATCCGGCCCGAGATCATCTCTTTTACCATCCGAGTTTGGTTTTCAATTCATCTGCTTTCGCAGTATTCCCGCCGATTGTATGCAGCATATAGCCAACTCGGTAGATGATCTTACTAAGATTTGAACTGTTTGGGTCATCATTGTCAGGGGCGGATAAAAGCTCATCAATGGCTTGAACAGTGGTCTCACGATTCTCAGAGAAATTCTGGAATATAGAAAGATAGGTCTCTTTTTCTGTGCCTGTAAGAAGGTCACTTTTTAAAGCATCTGCCATTTCTTTGGCATATCTATGGGGGGCATAATAAAGAGAGGAAAAGAGATTGATTTGGTTAGTAAGGTCCATCACAGTGGTATAATGTTTACGGGATTCAAGTCTAAGTTCTGCGGCACGGTCAAAGTTATGCGCTCTAAAATTCGCAGAAGCAGCAGCTCTGTAGTCCTCCAGGGTGGCGTTAACTCCGGCTTTCTTCAGAACCTCTTCCACAAGCTCCGTGGCACGGTCAAAGTTGCGAGATTGGAAATTCGCAGAAGCAGCAGTTCTGTAGTCCTCCAGGGTGTCGTTAACTCCGGCTTTCTTCAGAACCTCTTCCAAAAGCTCAGTGGCACGGCCAAAGTTGTTAGCGTTGTAATTCGCATCAGCAGCATTTCTGTAGTCCTCCAGCCTGGCGTTAACTCCGGCTTTCTTCAGAAGCTCTTCCACAAGCTCAGTGGTACGGTCAAAGTTACCAGCATTGTAATTCGCACGAGCCGCATTTCTGTAGTCAACCAGCCTGGCGTTAACTCCGGCTTTCTTCAGAAGCTCTTCCACAAGCTCAGTGGCACGGTCAAAGTTACCAGCACTGTAATTCGCACTAGCCGCATTTCTGTAGTCATCCAGCATGGCGTTAACACCTGTTCTCTTCAGGGTTTTTTCGTAAATTTCCCTTGAGTGTTTGTAATCACCGGAGCGAAAGGCAATATCCGCTTCTCGTCTCCATGTTCTCGCCCAATAAAACCTTTCAAGAGGTGTTAAGTATTCATTCTTTTCCTCATCGTCCGCTGGACGGAGGGCTTGCCTCGGGGTATAGTTTAGATCTGAAAAGAACGCCATAACCTCCGCGAGCTCAGTCTCTCTCTCATTCTGTGGGTCCAACGCACACATGCTTAAGGATGGAGCGAGTGTCATTTGAACTGAGGGACCTGTTCTGAAATATTCAATGGTATTTTCAAGAAAATTTGTGACTCGGTCTGTTGCATTTGGATAGGTATGGTGGAAAGTCTCTAATAAAAATGTATAGGCACGAGAAATTGGTATAAGAGCTTCCACGGGGGTTACGGGCCTTATGTCTGATCGTAATTTAATGGCATAAGTCAATGCATGAAAGACGGCCGCATTAAAACGATACAATTCAGGAGACCCTACAGGAGGTCCTTGCACCCATGGTTTTTCCTGTAACCTTCGGGGGTCAGTATCCATTTTGTATTCGAGGACAGTTTCAAAACTAGCTGGGCAAACAAGGGCTAGGTTTTGCTGATCTTCAGAGGGCATATGACGTATTATTCTTTTCTTAACTTGGGCCCACGCATCTCCAACCCGCGGAGTCTGCAGCAACCAACCCAAATATTGAGGGGGGGTGGTTGAGTCCTCTGCAACCATCGGCAATCCTTTATCTTGTGTATCGATAGGGGATATCTTAATCTTTTTTGAGGACGTTTCTCTCGTTTCGCTTCTTTCGCTGGCCAGTCTTTTATTTATCAAATCTTTATTTTTTGGCTCAGATATGTTTAAGCGTACAGGGCTTTGATCTCTTTCGGCTGATTTATCAGCAGGCCTATGTACTTGTTTATGATTTTGGCTATTCAGCTCTTCACCAATCTTTTCAAAGGCTTCACTCTTGCCGGCTGAACTGACTGAATGAGACCCCACTATGAGTAAACTTAAGGCCGTCAACATTGTTTTTTTATAATATAACATTTAACTTCAACTCTTCTTTTATCGATATTACTATTAATTCATTTGAAATATAATTATCAAGATGAAACCTCTGCAAAAGTCCCCCATCCGGTCTAATTAGTGTGTAACTTTCTCTGTCATCAGGTTATAATTTTTTCAATGATAGACTTACATTGGAGGAACAATGAGCAGCTTTGCAGATATACT